>JBPPMB010000072.1:0-29844 GCA_051305855.1 Desulfuromonadales bacterium | reverse complement strand
CTGCACGCCCGCTTCACGCGCGGCTGGGTCGGTCGTCGCGCCGCCTGGCTGTCGATCGTCGGCTTTGCCGCCACGATTTTCTGTTACCTCGGCGTCAACCTGGTGCTCTCCGGCCTGCACTCTTACGGGGGTTGATTGCGCTGGTAATGTCAGGACAATGCCTGGCCTCTGGGAAATAGACACTCGCCCGTACAAAAAACGACTTTTCTTCTGCTGTTATGGCGAAAGCTGAGATTTTGCCTGGGTTGAATAATCTTCTATCTGTGAGAAAGAGAAGGGTCTTTATGCGTAGTTTGGTGTTAATTGTTGTTATCGCGTTGGTTGGTGCTTCGGTCTATCTTGTTACCTCAAGCGGTTCACGTCCATCCAGTGAATGGGTCAACTCGGTCGTTGCCGGTGATGTTGCTCCTGACTTTCAGCTTGAAGATTCAGAAGGCACGCAGGTGTCTTTGTCAGCCTTGCGCGGTAAGATTGTTCTGGTCAACTTCTGGGCGAGCTGGTGTCCGCCATGCATCGATGAGATGCCTTCGATGGAGAGACTCAACGAGGTCATGGCTGGCGACGACTTTGTCCTGCTGGCGATCAATACAGAAGAAAATGGTCGAAGCGTTGTTCCTGCATTTTTGCAGAATACACCCTATACCTTTCCCATCCTTTATGATGACAAGGGTGTCGTGCAGAAACTTTACGGAGTGTTCAAGTTTCCCGAATCTTTTATCATTCGAAAAGACGGGACTGTTGCCGAGAAAATCATTGGTCCGCTCGACTGGTCCAGCCCTGAGACTATCACCCACTTCAAGCGTCTGACCAAAGGATAACCAAATTGCTGCAACAAACAGCTGAAATTACCTATTGGCTTGCGTTTACCGCTGGGATCCTGTCGTTTGCCTCACCCTGCGTGTTGCCTCTGATTCCCTCGTATCTGACCTACATTACCGGGCTGTCTTTCAGTCAACTTGATGAAGAGCATCCCACTGCCAAGGTCCGCCTGACGGTGCTACGCCACTCACTGTGCTTCATTGCCGGGTTTTCCGTTGTTTTTATTCTGCTTGGTGCTATTGCCGGCATCGCTTCCAGTAATATCCAGGCCTACCTGCGTGAGGGACTGGAGTGGGTTGAAAAGATCGGCGGATTGCTGATTCTCCTGTTCGGTGTTCATATGACCGGTCTGTTTCATTTTGGCGTTCTCCTCGGCGACAAAAGGGTTCATCTCCAGAAAAAACCGAGTGGTTATATCGGGACCTTCGTGGTTGGTCTCGCTTTTGCAGCGGGGTGGACCCCATGCATCGGGCCAATTCTCGCCTCGATTCTGGTGGTGGCAGCCTCTTCCGGTCAGGTTGGTGAAGGGATCGGTTTACTGGCGGTCTATTCCATGGGGTTGGGTGTTCCTTTCTTGCTTGCGGGCCTCCTCTTTCACCAATTTCTGTCCGCATTTAAGCGGTTCCGTAAGTACATCCGTCTGGTTGAAATTGGCACCGGGGTGATGCTGATCGCTATCGGTATCATGCTCATGTTCAATATGCTGGGGGGAATCACCATGTTTTTCTATCAGTGGGTTCCCGTCCGAGGGTAATCCCATTATGAGCCGCAAACCCCTTTTCTGCTATCTTTGTATCAATCCGCTGCACAATTTGGAGGACTTTAGATATGTCTCAATTAGATCAAGCGGCCAAGACGAACTGGACGCTGCTTTTCCTGTGCTGGCTTTTAGTCAGCCTCTCGACCACGATAAGTATCTTTTTCAGTTCTGTTCTGGAGTATGAACCCTGTGTCCTGTGTTGGTATCAGAGGATATGTTTGTTCCCTTTAATTCTGATTTTTGCGGCCGGGCTTTTCCCTGCTTTTGATAAAAGCGTCGTGAAGTTTGCTCTCCCTCTTGCGATAGTAGGCGGGCTGACGGCCTTTTATCATACCTTGCTGTATGGCGGGATCATTCCGGAGAGCATCCAGCCCTGCTCGAAGGGCGTTTCATGCACAGAAAAATACATTGAGCTGTTTGGGTTTGTATCAATACCAATGCTCTCTTTTCTCGCATTTTCAACAATAATAACCATTTTACTTATTCTCAAGAAAAGGACTTCAAAATGAAATACCTACTTGTCGGATTTACATGTCTTGTATTGGTTTTAGCCTTTGTGTTTGGTAGTTCCTATTATAAAGGGCAACAGGCTGAAAAGCTTGGTTTTATGGCCGAAAAAAACGCCGAACTTTTCGTCAGAGACCATTCTCCGACACTTGGCAGCGATGATGCGAAAGTCTTTATCGTTGAATTTATGGACCCTGCCTGTGAAACCTGTGCCGCCTTTGCACCTTTTGTCAAGCAGATCATGGCCGCCAATCCCGGCAAAATCAAACTGGTTATTCGCTACGCCCCTTTTCATGATGGCGCCGATAACTTTGTCAAGATTCTTGAAGCTGGCAGGATGCAAGGGAAATACTGGGAAACCTTGGATGTCATGTTTAAAACGCAGGGCGTCTGGGCCAGCCACCATAGCTATCAGCCGCAAAGATTATGGGAGCTTTTGCCGCAGGCAGGGCTCGATATCGAGCGAATCAAAAAAGATATGAATGACCCCGCTATTGCAAAAATTATTGAACAGGACATGGCCGATGTTAAAACGTTGAATGTTCAAAAAACTCCGGGGTACTTTGTCAATGGGAAGCCTCTCCAGGTTTTTGGCTATAAACAGTTACACCAATTGATTCAATCTGAGCTTGATGCACAATACCCGAAATAAGTGCAGCGGCTGAGACAGGTAAAGCCCTTTGAGTAGGGGACTAAAGGTTTAAATCCTCTCGCTCCGATCAGTGAAAAAGCACGTGGAGGTATTCTGTCTCTACGTGCTTTTTACAATCTACCGCTAAGGATAGATTCCTCATCATCGAAATCGAGTTATGGCAGTATGCTGTTGTCCGGCAGAGTTACTACACCGGCCTACCGGTCGCTAAAGATCCCGGCGACTGGATGGCTAGGCCGGTTGTCTGCTACTCGTGCTTGGACTATGCAGCGTTCTTCCTCTCCCATCATCATCTCTGGATCACCATCCAACCTCTTGTGCCAGCCCTGCAGAGCAACTGGCTGAGCTATCATTGTCTTGACCTGCTGCTGCCTTTGCCGCTATCATTTTCTGCAATCTCGGTGTTAACCCGGAGCTCTCCGGCTTGCACTCTTACGGCTCCCAGGCTTGCAGTCCACCAGTGAGAAAAAGTTACAAAAAGCCGCCATCAGTGTTGCCCAGCTGATGGCGGCCATCTCACATCTCCTTCTAGATTACTATCAATCGCGGCTTAAAACAGAGCGTCAAGTGTGCATTTGCGTAGTTGTTGTGCGCGCAGTGATGATCAATGTTTTACGGAACTCCACGTTTATTTTTGTTGAATAAGCCGTTATCCTTACAAGCATCGAAGACTTGCTGTAAGAGGCGGGTCTGAGAAGCCTTCTTCTTAACCTCCTGAAGGTTAGAACCTTACCCCACAGTCTCCCCCCCTCCTGACTGTGGGGTTTTTTTTGTCGAATACATGGGGTATAGCAGGGCGGATGCGTACTTCGGTCATGAAATCGGATAGTGTTGCCATTACACCATAACTACTGATGCAGAATCATCACAATTGACCCGAAGACGTCACCACCGTTTTGCCAAATAGCCGCCCAGTCGAAACATGAAGACTTTGCATTGTTGTCCAGTAAGCGTCTGGTAGTGAAGGTGCTCACGTGTTAATATGACATCCTTTGCATGTCTGAACAGCGGCAAAAAGGTGCGCTAGGAGTCTGTCGGACTTGGAATAAATCCGCTGCAAATCCGTCCGAACGGGTCATATTTCGCCGCTTTCTTGGTCAATAGAACGACTATTAACCTTCAAAATCGACGAAATCTGCCCTCGTCCAGCCGAATTTTCGCTTGGATTTCCCAAGTCCGACAGGCTCCTAGATATGAATGCCAATGCTTTAGTTGATCGGTCTTTCGGATATGTTTGATGGATTGGTAGCCGATGTTGGCTATATTGAGGAATTAACGGACAGGAATCGGAGATAGTTTTTATGTCATGGTTTGGCAAGGTTATGGGCGGCAGTGTCGGTTTCATGCTGGGCGGGCCGATCGGCGCGCTGATCGGCGTGGCGCTCGGGCATGCGCTGATCGACGACAATTCCCGTGCTATTTCTGTGGAGACTGGCCGTTTTACCGGCCAGGAGACACGTCAGGCGGCCTTCTTCACGGCCGTATTTGCCATGCTCGGCAAGATGGCCAGAGCCGACGGTCGGGTCTGTGAAAATGAGATCAATGCCGTACGTCTTTTTATGCACGACAAGCTGCGCCTTGATATGGCAACCCAGCAATTTGCAATACGAGTGTTCAATGAGGCGAAGGATAACAACACTCCCTTTGAAGATTATGCCCGCCAGTTCGGCCAGGTTTTCCAGAATGAACCGCAGCTGCGCACGATGTTCTACGAAATGCTTTTCACTATGGCCCTGGCAGATGGTGTGCTGCATCCGGCTGAAGAGAAGATTTTACGTGCCGCGCCCGCAATGATTGGTCTGCACAGAGATATTTACGACACCGTAAAGCGCCAGTTCGTAAGCGATCTTTCACATCACTATGCCGTTCTCGGCCTGGATAGCGATGCAGATATGAGTTTGGTCAAGAAGGCGTATCGCAAACTGGTCAGTGAGTATCATCCAGATAAAATAGTTTCCAAGGGACTGCCCGAGGATTTTATGACCTTTGCCGAAGAAAAATTTCGTGAGATCAACGAAGCTTACGAGGCCATTACCAAGTCGAAGACTTAGCCATCGACGTGGTAATGGTGAACTCATTCAAGAACTAAAGTTAACAACCAGGAATTGAGAATAAAGCCATGAGCTACGGAATCACCCGGGAACAAGCGCTGGAGCTGGTCCATTTGCACGTCAGGAGTCCCAACATGATCAATCATTGCCTGGCGTCCGAAGCTGTCATGAGGGCTCTGGCTGAACGGGTCGGGGAGGACCCTGAGCAATGGGGGCTGGCAGGCTTACTGCACGATCTGGATGCCGAAACGCATATTGAGCTTGACGTCCACACCCGGGAGACGGCGCGAATTCTGGGTGAGAAGGGAGTTGACGAAGGAATCATAGAAGCGATTCGCCTGCACAATGAGCAGGCCCATCCTGGTGAGAGTCGCTGCACGCAATTTCACCACCTGCTTGCCGCGGGAGAAACAATTACCGGCTTGATTGTCGCAACAGCTCTGGTTTATCCGGATAAAAAGCTGGCCAGCGTCAAACCGAAGTCGGTACGCAAACGCATCAATGAGAAAGCCTTTGCCGCTGGAGCCAATCGTGAAACAATTCGTGAATGCGAAGTCGCCGGACTCCCGCTCGATGAATTCTGTGACCTGTCCCTGCAGGCAATGCAGGGAATTGCAAGTGAGATAGGCTTGTAAGGTGGGCGCCGGCGGGTTAGAATAATGCCCGTCAGAAAGGCTTGTTAACCTTGAATAATCAAAAAAACGCAAAGGCAACTGACGACGCTAAGATGACAGAAATGAGCTACCCCCCGGTTGCTTTTGTGTTTCAGTGACAAAGTTTTTTTGAATGAATCTCAAACCAGCAAATGAGGAAACAAGATGCGTACTTCCAACCCGATGATGAAGGAAAGTGTCTTCACCCAGGCGATGCCGGGCGTCGAGACGATGACCTTGCAAGGAGCCGTGAACAAGACTGTGGCTATGTTGGCATTGGTTGTCATCGGTGCCGGTTATTCGTGGAATATATTCTATAATCAGGGCGCTGCGGCAGTCCAGCCGTGGATGCTGGGTGGACTGATCGGCAGCGTTGTCTTTGCCTTGGCCACGATTTTCAAAGCGAACTGGGCTCCAAAGACGGCTCCGATTTATGCCGTTCTGGAAGGTTTGGCACTTGGAGGCATCTCCGCCTTCTTCGAAGCACGCTTTCCGGGCATTGTCATTCAGGCTGTCGGTCTGACTTTCGGGACACTTTTTGCCCTGTTGTTTGCCTACAAGACCAAGCTGATTCGGGCAACCGAAAATTTCAAGCTGGGTGTTGTCGCTGCAACGGGTGGTATTGCCTTGGTGTACCTGGTGAGCATGGTCGGCAGCATGTTCGGCTGGCATATGCCACTGATTCATGAATCAGGGCCGATGGGCATCCTGTTCAGTCTGTTTGTCGTTGTTATCGCCGCCCTGAACCTGGTCCTCGATTTTGATTTTATCGAACGAGCTGATGGTGTCGCACCACGTTACATGGAATGGTACGCAGCCTTCGGTCTGATTGTGACCCTGGCCTGGCTCTACCTGGAACTCTTGCGCCTGCTTTCCAAACTGCGCGATCGATAACACACAAACCGACAGTACAACTTCAGAAACGTGGCAAGAGGAAGGGTTTTTGGGGGGGACACAGTCTGCCTTACGAGGTTTTCAGGGAATTCTCTATTCCCTGCAGCCCTTCAACGGCCCCGCAGGGCAGCGAAATATGGCCAGCGGAGATATGGGCCTCTCGCGGGTTGATCCGAATAACAGTGACGCCCTGGCGCTGGCCTATTCTTTCGCTCATGTAGCGGATGGTCGGAATGGCTGCCCCGGCGCCCATCTCGATGACCACCATCGGTTCACGCTGATGCTGGGCAAGGAAGCTGTCGAAGCGCATCTCCTGACCGCGGGTGCGGTGGGGAAGCCAGGAATAGTCTCCGAACATCAAGATGTTCGGGCGGGCCGGCTGGCTGCAGTGGCGACACTGGGGAACATGCAGTGCGCGCATGCTGTCAAAGTCGACCGGAATTGTTTCGTCATTGTTCCAGATGGCGTTGCAGCAGGGGGAGAGACATTGCAGGTGATGGATTGAGCCGTGTACCTCGAGGATCTGGTCTTCCCGGTATCCGGCTTTCTGAAACTGGCCGTCAACATTTGAGGTGGCTACAAAACTGTCCTGTGCAAATCCTGCTGCCCAGTCCTGTAGTATCTGAAAGCCGCGATGAGGTTCGGTTTCCCGGTAGAGATTGGTGCGATGACCGTAGAAACCCCAGCCAAAGGCCGGATCACCTTCGAAGTTCGCCGGATTCGCGGCACCGATGAAATTAATGCCGAGGCGTTCATACATCGGGTAGGCGTTCCAGAAACCCTCGACGCCACGAAAGTCGGGAAGGCCGGAGTCAACGCCCATGCCGGCGCCAGAGGTGATGATCATGGCTTTGGCTGATTTGACGGCCTCTGCGGCTTTTTCGAATCGATCTGAAATGCTCATAATGTCCTCCTCCGTCACTGCAGAGCGAAGTGTGGATACATCAGCTATGCATTTTGTGTCTCTCTTTTCGTCTTGATTCCGACTCTCACCATCACAGGCTTCAGCAAGTCGATCGCCACCTGAGGTGTCACGCTGATCAGAAAACCGCGTTTGCCGCCATTGAGATAGATAATCGGCAGAGCAGCAATCGTTGCCTCCATGTAAACAGGCATCTCTTTGCGGGTTGCAAAAGGCGAAGTGCCGCCGACCTGGTAACCGCTATGCTTGAGTGCCGTGTCCGGATTGCAGGGGGAAATGGATTTGGCGCCAAGGGCCCTGGCGAGTTCCTTGGTTGAAACTTCCAGGTCACCATGCATCAAGACAATCAACGGCTGACGCTGTTCATTCTCCATGATCAGGGTTTTGATAACCTGGTGCTCGTCGACACCGAGTTCCCTGGCTGAAACAGCTGTGCCGCCGCGTTCTTCGTAAGTATACAGATGCGGGGTGAAGTCGATTTTGGCCTGCTTGAGCAGGCGTGTCGCTGATGTGACAGGGATTTTGTTTTTGGTCATTGTCTTTACCAAGAGTGAAAGAGCTTGTGTTCGCTGACCTCCAGCACGCAGTTCTGCCTTAAAATATCCAGCTGGCAACCATCATCAGAATACTTGCTACTGTGATAACGACGCATGCTGCGCCGAGGATATTGAAAAGCGGGCGCAGGGTCTGTCGGCCACGAATGCCGAGCGGCAGTACCAGCCCGAACAGGGCGCCGCCAATTGCACCGCCGAGGTGACCGGCGTTGTCGGCTCCGACCATCAGTCCGAAGACGAAGGCGATTGCAGCCCAACGCAACATGTAATTGCGATAACCGTGTGCCATGGTTCCGCCCACGCGGTGGAAGTAGGAAATGGCAAAGCCGATCAGGCCGAACAGCGATCCCGAGGCACCAACCACCGGAATCCACTGCTTGATGTAGAGAATCTGCCAGCCGAAACCGGCGAAAGTGGCGGTCAGTGCGGTTAATACGTAGAGGATGATGAAGCGCGTCGTACCGATTTCTTCTTCGACCATGGGACCGATCTGGTAGAGCACCATCATGTTGAAACCGAGATGGATAAGCCCGCCATGGGCAAACGCATAAGTCAAGCAGCGCCACCACTCACCTTCGGTAAGGACCAGTGGCCAGTATTGTGCTCCCGAATGTATCAGAAGATAGGTGTCGGGGCTGAGCAAGGTTGAAAACCCCAGTCCACCGCCGACCCCCTTGATGATCATCAGGCCGAAAAGCAACAGGTTGGTGGTTATGAGGACTTTGGTGGCAGACCAGCTGCCACTGGGTGGGCTGCCTTGCAGTATGCCCCGGAAGCTGCGCTCCCATCTCATGATCCGCCACTGCCAGCGGGTGCCATTCATGCCAAGCCGATCAAAAAAGTTTTTCCAGTCCATGTAGAGCCTCAATCAGAGTTCTCGAGAAAAAAAGTAATGTAAAGATTGTCCGGCACAATAACATGGCTGATTGATTCCATAGCCGACTGCATGGCGTCTATCTCTCAGCCGTCACCAGCTTTAGTGCCAGGCCAACAAACACCGTTCCGGCAACGCAGTTCATAATGCGTTGTGCGCGTGTTGAACGGTTGAGCCAGCCTCCCAGGGCACCACCGACCAGAGCCACTGCTCCGAAAACCAGGACTGTTGCCATAATAAATATGCCACCGAGAACAACCATCTGCAGGCTTATGGAGCCGCGTTCCGGGTCAGCGAACTGCGGTAGAAAGGCCAGGAAAAAAATCGACACCTTCGGGTTGGTGATGTTCATGACAATGCCGCGTCGATAGAGCGTCCCCAGGCTTTTCTGTTGGTTGCCACTCATGCGGATCTGCTCCGGTGAGGCACGAAGGATTTGCCAGGCCAGGTAGAGCAGGTAACTGGCACCAACAACTTTCAGCATTGTAAACGCAACCGCCGAAGCCTGGAAGATGACAGCGACACCGAAAGCTACGGCTCCTGTATGGACAAGCAGTCCGGTACACAAACCGAACATTACGACCAGCCCGGAAACTTTGCCATGCAGGGCTGATTGGGTCAGGACAAAGACGTTATCTGGTCCCGGCACAATAGCCAGTAAAGTCGAGGCGATGAAAAAGGCGGAAAAGGTTTCTATCGATAACATACGTGATTGTCGCTTTATCTGTTTGGGCCAGTGCCTTTGCCCCAGCGCTACCATGGCCATTCCGGGCTTTCAATCCAAATAACATGATCCAACCGACATCAAGAGCCACAGGTGGCAACAACACAACGCAAGACAGTACCACAATGTAGGAGCGGGAGGGAATACACCGGGGCGCTTAGATTGCATGTATTGTTGAAAAATGGTCGAAATCTTCAGGAGCAGTGTGACATTCTCCTGCTCGGATACAAGTTCTCCCGCCACCATGTCGATCTGCACCGGACATTTATTGCGGCTGATCTCACCTCATCCTGCGACCGCCGGGCAATGGTCAGGTGACAACGCTGCTTAAATCATAAATAGCGCAATAAATTTGCTAAATGGTCGCATCTTGACTACCATTATCATGGTATAAGGTGCCTGGGGGGCCATTGTCTTGAAGATGTTGAAAACGACAATTATCATACTTTTACTCTGGGTTGCACCACTATGTGCCGCCCAGGCATCCAGTACCCTTGCAATGTTTGATGAGGAGACTGGTCAGCACATCGAGATGCTGCTGCAAAGCCATGCCAATACGCCGACAGTGTTGGCCGGCGTCTCCCGATTACTTTCACACGAAGAGATTTTCAATCTCTATCAGCAAAGAACGTTTCTGCCGATCTGGTTCGACGGATGGCAGCTGAAGCCGGAAGCACAAACGCTGTTGGACAATCTCAGCAACGCTGTTACACACGGTCTCTGCAGTAACGATTATCTGTTGGCGGAGCTGGAGGGACTGCTTCGCATCCAAATGGATTTTGAGGGACATAACCTGCCGCTGGCACCTGATAATCGCGCAGTCATCGATCTCTTCCTTTCCCAGGCGTTTTTGACTTATGCCACGCATATGGTGGAGGGTCAGGTCGATCCGTCCCTGGCACACGTTGATTGGCGAGCTCGACGCCGCAAGGTAGACCTGATCAAACTTCTGGAATATGCAATTGAAAGTCACCGAATGTTACAGGTGCTTGAAGACCTGATTCCTCCCCACAAAGAGTATCGGCGACTCATGGATGCTCTTGATAAATACCGGGCTATCTCTGCTAATGGCGGATGGCCAGGGATTCCGCCTGGTTCGACGATCAAGCCGGGAGGGCTGGACGAAAGGGTACCCCTGTTAAGGACGCTCTTGCTCAAAACAGGTGACCTTGAGCAGACGAGTGCCTCTGATCATGAGTACGACCAGGCTACGGCTGAAGCCATGCGCACATTTCAGGCCAGGCACGGATTGGTTGCTGATGGCGTGGTAGGGCTGAAAACTCTCGAGTCATTGAATGTCTCGGTGGAAGAGCGTATCCGGCAGATTGAATTGAATCTCGAGCGCTGGCGCTGGATGCCGAAGGACTTTGGTGACCGGCACATACGGGTTAATATCGCCGAATTTTCTCTGCAAGTCGTTGAGGGCGACGAGATTGTCATGCAGATGCCTGTAATCGTAGGCACGCAATACCGCAAGACGCCGGTTTTTTCTGCAAGCATGACCTACCTGGAATTCGCTCCTTACTGGACCGTGCCGCCAACGATTCTCAGGGAAGACAAGTTGCCACAGCTCAAAAAGAACCCTGAATATCTGAAAGAGAAACATTTTCGTGTCATTTCCCGGTCTGGTCAGGATGTGACAGACAGCCTGCAGGGCATTAACTGGAAGGCTGTCAAAGCATCCAGTTTTCCAGGGCTGTTACGTATGGAGCCGGGTCCATGGAACCCTTTGGGCCGGGTCAAGTTCATGTTTCCCAACCCGTTCAATGTTTACCTGCATGACACCAATGAGCCCTTTCTTTTCGACAACAATATTCGCTCTTTCAGTTCCGGCTGCATCAGGATCAAGCGGCCTCGCGATCTGGCTTATTATCTACTCGAGAAAAAACTTGGACCGAAAAAACTCAGGGAGCTTTTCGAGGCTAATGTCCCGCAACAGGTGCCAATCGAACCTTTGCCGGTGCATATCCAGTATTGGACGGCCTGGGTCGACCAGGGGGGGCTGATCCACTTCCGGTCTGATGTCTACTTCCGGGATCTCGATCTTGACGTTGCTCTGACTGAACCTGCCTATCGGGTCATGGATCAGCTGAAAGTCAGCGCTGCAACCGATTAGACAACAAGGAGATATTCGCCAGGGAGTGGAGTCGCTTCAGATCTACACCTTCCATGTCTTGTCGATGGTGGATTTTTTGTGAAATGGGTAGACCTGATCCTCGTTCAGAAGAGGTCTTTGAGCCAGCTGAAGGCGACCAGGGTGCCGATGGCCGAGCCGACCGAGGAAAGGACGAAGACCAAGAGGACTCTGGTCAAACGGTTGCGCCACCAGCCGCTCAATTTGGCGATGTCTTCCGAAACGTGTTCCATGTCCTTGACTTGCGGGGGAGCGACAAAGGCCTGAACCAGTCCGGTGACAAAGCCGGCGCCGATAGTCGGGTTGAGTGAAGTGATCGGAGCGGCCACGAAAGCTGCCAGGATGGTCAGGGGGTGTCCCAGGGCGATCAACGCCCCCAGAGCAGAGAGAACACCATTGGCAAGAATCCAGGCCACAGCTGCTTCAGCCAGTTGTTGCCTATCGCCGGCCATAAATCCTGCAACAAACAACCCCACAACAATCGCCGGTATCAGCCATGGCAAAGTTTTCGAGAGCGCGGTCTTGACAGGAACGACTGACAGCTCGTCAATCTCTTCTTTGGAAAAGGTTTGTCCCAATTTTGTGAGAATGCCAGGCATGTGCGCTGCCCCGACGATTGCGACAATCTTCTGACCAGGCGCCTGGCTGATGTGATGGGCCATATAGGTGTCACGCTCATCAACCAGTATTTTTTTGACTATCGGCAGGATTTCCGCCATTTCATCCAGCATGGCCGAGAGGGTGTCTGATTGGCGCAGTTTGGTGAGTTCCTCTTCGCTGAGCTCCTGAGTCTCGAACATGCTGGCCAGAAGCGTGGAAAACAGGGTCATCTTTTTCCAGAAGCTGGCCTTGCGCCAGGCACGCAGGAGCGTTGTGCGGATTTCACGATCGACCAGTCGAATGTCTTTGCCGAGTTCCTCGGCCACTACCGCCGCTGCAGCCAGTTCGGCGCCGGGCTTGACCCCTGTCTGCAAACCCATGCGCTTTTGAAATGATGCCAGGGCCAGGTTTGCCAACAGAAATGGGGCCTGCCCCTGCTTGAGAACCTGGATCAGATTGAGTGACTCCCAATGCCGGGGATTGCGCAATGCCCGGTGACGCAGTTCATCCAGTTCAATGCAGACGGTATCAGGGTTCTCATTCTGGATGACGGCCTTGACGGTTTCAACTGAATCCTGGGAGATATGGGCAGTGCCAACCAGAACATATTCCCGGTTGTCGATGGTTACGCGATGTATGTCGGTATTCTCAAGGGTGCTCATAATGGCCTTCGGAAAAATCCGGACAGTTTGCACAAGAAAGGTTGTAAAAGATTTATGACTGCTCCACTGACCTGCTGATTTGAGATATGAGGACAGTGGCACGCCGGGCTGTCCATTGGAAATAAAAAGACGCCGGATTCCCCGACGTCTTCTCTGTAGCTCTCCGCACCTGCCGTGGGTCCGTGGTCTCACGACGACGACCAACTAAGTGGGTGGGTCTGTGAACGCTTCAGGCGTCCCGCTCTGCTGCGGGCTTGCACACCACGTTCATAAGAAACCTTCCCGATGAAAAAATATTCCGCGTGGACATAGCGACCTCACATACAGGGCAGAGAGCTGAGCTGATAACTCAATGCTGTTTCAGTATATGGAAAATGCCGGTTCAACTCAAGGAGAATCAAACGGCCAAGCTCAATCTGCTTAAAAAGCTGGCAAGTGTTGCACGAATAAGGTCAGCGAGTTTTTCCTGCCGGGACCCTGTTGGCAAAACACGATGATATTACAACGCTTTTTAAGCTTAGGGAGATGGCATAACTTATGCGTTAAAGATATTGTCATGATAACTACCAGTTTATCCAATATCTCAGAACAGAAATCAGAGCGCTTATTGAACGCTCTGATCGAGATCGGCCAAGAGCTTGCCTCTACGACTGACCTTGAGGAACTGCTCGATTCAGTGCTGCGGGTTGCCCGCGATGTCTTCCGCTTCGAGAATGCGATTATCCGCCTGCTTGACGATGACGGGCTGCATCTCCTTGCCGCAGCGTCCTATGGTTACACCGAGGACGCCATGGGACCTATCCAGATTGGCCAGGGTGTCATGGGACGTACCGCTGAAGTTCAAAAGCCGATTCTGGTGGAAGATGTGTGTAAACTGCCTGACTACGTGCCAGGTATTCCCGGTGCCCAGTGTGAACTGGCTGTGCCACTGATCAGCAAGAAGAAACTGGTCGGTGTCCTCAATGTTGAAAGTCCCCGGCCGGGGGCTTTCTCGGTCGGGGATATTGAACCTCTGATGATTCTCGGCCGACAGGCTGCAATCGCTATCGACAATGCAAAGCTCTATGACCGTCTCAGGAAAATGACCGAAGGCTACCGGCATCTGCATGAATTCAACAGTCGCATTCTGAAGAGCGTCAGTCTTGGCATCTATACGGTTGACAGAAACATAGTCATCACGTCATGGAATAGCCGGATGGTTGAGATGAGTGGGGTCTCGGCTGAGCAGGCAATCGGTTCCCGGCTTCAGGAACTATTCCCCAATCTCTCCAGGGAGGGAGTCATCGAGAGGATCAACCAGGTTCTGTTGAGCGGAACCAAAGCCAAATTACGCCTGCTGCACAGGCAGTCAGACGGAACCAACCGTTTTCAGAAGCGCAGGTTGACACCTCTGAAAGATGGCGATAAAACCACTGGTGTTGTCATCATTGTTGAAGATATTACCGAGTTCAAGCGACTTCTTGATCAAACCATCCAGAGCGAAAAACTGGTAGAAGTGGGTAGGCTCACCGCCGGAATAGCTCACGAGATCAACAACCCGCTTGCCACGGTGGCATATGCAACAGAATTGCTGAAACGAGAAAAGCCCCTCTCCAACTTCCAGGAGGAAATGCTCGAAAAGATCGAGATGGAGGTTGAGCGACTGAAAACCTTAACGGGTGGCCTGCTCTCTTTCTCGAGCAGTCGGCAGACGCAGAACCGGGTTGTCAACCTGAATGAACTGATTAGCGAAGTTCTTAAGCTGCTGCGCTTTGAATTGCAGCGAAAATCAGTACAGCTTGACACGGAATTTTCCGAAATTCCCTTGGTCACTGCTGACCCTAACAAGCTCAAACAGGTGATCATCAACCTGATTATGAATGCTGTACATGCGATGCAGGGGCATGGGAAAATCGTGTTGCGGACTTCGCTCCATCTGAATGGGATGCTTGAGCTGCAAGTCGAGGATGACGGCCCCGGGATTGCGCAGGAACTGCAGGAACAGGTCTTTGCCCCTTTCTTTACAACCAAATCAGAGGGAGAGGGAACCGGTTTGGGACTTTATATCTGCCGCAATATTATTAACGGACATGGCGGCTCCATCACACTGGAGAGTCAACCGGGGGCGGGGACAGTCTTTCGTATCTACCTGCCTGTGGCCTGAGCTTCTAATCTGAGCACTTCTGTAGATAAATTAGGCAAAACTTCAGGATCCATCAATGAGCTCCATCATAACGTGCTGAAATAGTTGACTATTCGTTTTTGGCACGGCTACTGCTATAAAAATCACAGATCCGGGATTCACCTCAATGTCATAGGGAATCCGGTGAACATATCAGCACAGACTGAAAAGACAATGACGTCTTGATAGAGTTGCTAGGCAATGGCGCCTTAACTTCCGCATGCGGAAGCTAAGGCGTTTTTTATTTCTCTCTCTGGAAAGGAGACCAGGACATGATGAAAAAAGTGGAGTGTATCGTCAAGCCGTTCAAGCTGGACGATGTCAAGAACGCGATTACGGAACTGGGCATCAGCGGCATGACCGTCAGCGAAGTGCGCGGCTTCGGTCGTCAGAAAGGCCATACGGAACTTTATCGTGGAGCCGAATACCAGGTGGATTTTCTGCCCAAGATCAAGATCGATCTGGTGGTAACGGAAGATCAGGTCGCTTCCATTATCGCGGCAGTGCAAAAGGAAGCCTGTACCGGCCGCATCGGCGACGGCAAGATATTTGTCAGTGACGTCGAGCAGTCGATTCGTATTCGTACCGGCGAAAACGGTCCTGAATCTCTCTAAACAAAATGATCAACAAGGAACAAGGAGAAAAAACATGAAAAAGTCACGTATTGTTCTGCTCGCCAGTTTGATGATGACTCTGCCGGCTCTTGCCCTGGCCGAAGATGTCCCTGTCTCTGAAATGAGTTACATCCTGAACACCTTCTCTTTCCTGATCATGGGTGTCCTGGTTATGTGGATGGCTGCCGGTTTCGGCATGCTCGAGTCTGGCTTGGTCCGTTCCAAGAACGTCGCCACCATCTGTCTCAAGAACATCGCCCTGTTCGGCATCGCCGGCATCCTTTTTTACCTCAGCGGCTACAACCTCATGTACGCCGGTGTTGACGGCGGCTACATGGGGTCTTTCGGTCTATGGGCGGCAGATGATACTGCTGCACTCGCCGGTGATTACTCCGGTAATTACGCTGCCGCTTCCGACTGGTTCTTCCAGATGGTCTTCTGCGGGGCGGCCTGCTCAATTGTTTCCGGCTGCGTGGCCGAACGGATTAAAATCTGGTCCTTTCTCGCATTCTGTGCAGTCCTGTGCGGCATCATCTACCCGATCCAGGGTTCCTGGGGCTGGGGCGGTGGTTGGCTCTCGGAAATGGGTTTCCTCGATTTTGCCGGTTCCACGATCGTTCACTCGGTTGGTGGCTGGGCTGCTCTGACCGGTGCCATCATCCTCGGTGCCCGTAAAGGCAAATACGGCAAGGACGGTCGCGTCAACCCGATGCCAGGCTCCAACATCCCTATGGCGACCCTCGGCACCTTCATTCTGTGGATGGGTTGGTACGGATTTAACGGTGGTTCAGTGCTCGCCCTGGGTGATGCCGCCAGCGCCATCACGATGTCAAATGTCATGGTCAACACCAACTTGGCCGCCTGCGGCGGAATGATCGCTGCCATGATCATGGTACAGATTCTCTATAAGAAGGTTGACGTCACCATGGCACTCAACGGCGCTCTGGCCGGCCTGGTCTCGATCACCGCTGGCCCCGATACACCGTCCCTTGGTGCGGCGACTTTGATCGGTGCCGTCGGCGGCGTGCTGGTTGTCATGGCTGTTCCGTTCTTCGACAAGCTCAAGATCGACGATGTTGTTGGTGCTCTCTCAGTTCACCTGGTCTGCGGCATCTGGGGCACCATGGCCGTTCCGTTCACCAACGCTGAAGCCAGCTTCGTGACCCAGTTCATCGGTGTTGCCGCTACCGGAGCCTTTGTCATGCTTGCCTCCTCGATTGTTTGGCTGGCCATCAAGTACACCATCGGCGTCCGCTGCAGTGAAGAAGATGAGTACCGTGGCCTCGATCTTGCCGAAATCGGTATGGAAGCCTACCCTGATTTCCAGACCGTGCATTTGGGCAGCATGGGAAGTTCCTCACCGAGTTTTACCAATGCTCCTGCTGCGGCACGTGTGGCAACGAACCCTGTTCGCCAGAATTAATGACTTCTATTACTCAATAATACAGAAAAATTTGTCGGACGTGCTGCCTGCTTGTTAAGCCGTCATTCCCAAACGGGAATGACGGTCTTTTTTACGTTTATGAGTTAACCGTGAGGTCATTGAATGCTTGTCATATGGGCCGGACATGTTTGATCTTTCCGATCATATGAGAATGCTCAGGTCATGCATGTAAAAGTCAGTGCATTATCTCAAGAAACTGATATTATTCTCGAATAACTATCCAGCCACTTAATACTCTAAATAGAGGTGACAAAGATGAAGAGATTTTTCCTGTTGATCCTGTCTATTACAATCCTGGTCTCTTTAAGCGCATGTCTGGCGCCGAGTGGCAACACTCCCGAGCAGAAGCGTGCTGCAATCGATCGCATGGAAAGCGAATCTCTGAACCAGCTTTACAGATATCGCCCCGCTGCGGAAAACGTGGTCAGCAAGGCTGCCGGCTACGCGGTCTTCAGCAATGTCAATGCCTATTTTCTCTTCGGTGGCGGTGGCGGTGGTTATGGCGTTGCTGTCAACCAGTCAACAGGGCAGAAGACCTATATGAAGATGGCCCAGGCAGGTGTCGGACTTGGGCTGGGCATCCAGGATATAAGAGTCATATTCGTTTTTCACAGTGCCCAGGCATTGGACAGTTTTGTATTCAACGGCTGGGAATTCGGTGGGCAGGCTGATGTCGCTGCCAAGGCCAGGGACAAGGGCTCATCGGCCACCGGTGAGATTTCAATCGATGCTGAAACGACCATGTACACCATGTCGGAATCGGGCTTGATAGCAAAGGTCAACCTGGCCGGAACCAAGTACTGGAAGGATGAAAACCTGAATTTCTGATGCACAGTAATCATGCCGTCTGTTCCCCAGCCGGCGGGCACGACAGACCAGAAATCAGTGGCCTTTAATCCAGGCCACATCCAGTTGGAAAGGGCCTTGCTGATGATCGGCGATGAAGAGGCCGAAGCTTTTGATGCTGGTCGTGACCAAAGGTGCGACTGTGGATAGTTTGTTGCCGTGGTGGGTGGGTGTAAACCCATCAAACGGCAGGGAGATCTCCTGCCAGGTGTCTTTCAGGGTGTTGAAAGCCGCCTGGTAGCTGACGCCGTCGAAATAGAGGTCGGTGCGCAGGCTGATTTTGTAGGTTTTGCCGTCGCCGCGCAGGCGGAGAACCAACCCCGAATACTGCCCCAGATTGAAATTGTCAGGTTTGCACCTGATCGAAGCAAAGCCACCGTTGTTTTCAAGAGACACTGTGCCGGTGAAACGCAAACCGACGTTCTCGATGTATGCCGGTTGACTCTGCGAACAGCCGCCCATAATGCGGTCATCGACGGCTTGCCATTTGCTGACGGCCTGTGAATCGTCAAAGTCAAGAAGCATGTTTTCTGACGGATTCTTCATGATGAGTTCTCCGGAATCACCCTGCATGTATTCTACTGTGTGATCGCATCGTTACGGTATGACTTCTAGCGCGACTCGGGGGCAGATGTCAACCGCATGCATACTGACGGCCACTGGATATTCCCAGTGGCCGTTTGACTGTTCATGAGTCGCAAGGTCTGTCAGGAGACCTGTTCTTCGGGGTAAGCCGTGATGTTGTGAATCGAGAGGTCGGAGCCACGGAATTCGTCCTCTTTGCTGATGCGGAATCCATAGACCTTAGCGATCATGCCGTAGACAAGAAAGCCGGTTGCCAAGGCATAGGTTATGGCGAGCAGGCTGCCGGTCAGTTGTGACATAAAGCTGACTCCACCGAGTCCGCCGAGGCTTCTGTAGCCGAAGATGCCGGTCGAGATGCCGCCCCAGGTGCCGATCATGCCGTGCAACGGCCAGACACCGAGCACATCGTCGATCTTGAGTTTCTCCTGCTCCCATTGAAAGCCGTAGACAAAGATCAGTGCGCCGATGCCGCCAATCAGGAAGGCGGCTAAGGGGTGTACCAGGTCAGACCCGGCGCAGATGGCGATCAGACCGGCCAGGGCCCCGTTGTGGGCAAAGCCAGGATCAGATTTTGTGGCAACCACGGCGAAAATTACGCCGCCAACCATGGCCATCAGTGAATTGATAGCCACCAGACCTGAGATGCCGTTGAGATTCTGGGCGCTCATGACGTTGAATCCGAACCAGCCAATGGCCAGAATCCAGCTGCCGAGAGCCAGAAAAGGTATATTGCTGACCGGAATAGCGTGACTTCTGCCGCGTACCCAGCGGCCCATGCGGGGACCGAGCAGGAGAACTGCCGGTAGAGCGATCCAGCCACCCATGGAGTGGACGACCACGCTGCCGGCAAAATCATGGAAGGGAGCTCCGAAGATTCTTTCAAACCAGGCTTGCAAACCAGTGCTGTTTTGTCCCCAAATCAACGATTCGAAAAACGGGTAGGTGAGCCCGGCAAAAATACCACCGGCCAGGACCTGGGGCCAAAATCGGGTTCGTTCTGCAATGCCGCCCGAGATGATCGCCGGGATACAGGCGGCGAAGCAGAGGAGGAAAAAGAAACGCACCAGTTCATAACCCTGGTTCGCGCCGAGCAGTCTCTCAGCTGAGACAAAAAAATGGATACCGTAAGCGATCGGATAACCAATCAGGAAGTAGACAACTGTCGAGACCGACCAGTCGGTCAATATTTTTACCAGGGCATTCGTCTGGTTTTTCTTGCGGACCGTGCCAACTTCCAGGAAGGCAAATCCGGCGTGCATGGCAAAAACCATGACGGCTCCGAGCATCAGGAACAGAACGTCACCGGAATTGCTAAGTGAATTAACCGCTGAATCCATGGATAAAGACCTCCTCGTCTTCTGTCGCTGGCCGCAGACGTCATTGTCTGAGCTGCGCCTTCCATGATTCAATACTTGTGCCGTATTGATTGCATGTGATTACAAATACTTATAGGATATCAGTGCAGATAAGACACTGATTGTGCTTATTTGTCAGGCACCCGCGGCCTGTTAAATAGGCAGATACGTCCTCTTTGTGTTGCTGAAAGTTCAGAAAAGCACAGGAACAGGTTTCAGATGCCTGGCCACTGGCTGCGAGCGTGGAGATGTGATAGCTTTACTGAGTTCGACACTCGGACTGGCTCTGATGCAGATTCACTGGTTCGAGATGCAGACAGAGTATTGTGAGGTGTGCCTATGTTTGTTGCGGTAAAAGGAACGTTTGTCGCTGACTTCTCAAGGGGTTTTTTTGCGCCGTTCCGCAGTGCCAGAATTTTGCGTGGCAATCCACGACTTATTCAGTACATCCTGATCCCTTTTCTTATCAACGCGGTCGTCTTTTCCGTTGCCGTGTATCTTGGCCTTGATTTTTTCGGCAGTACTGTTGCCGAATACATCCCCCAGGGAGAAGCATGGTACTGGTCTGTGATCTCCTGGCTTATCTGGGTTGCAGCAGTAGTGCTGACCGCGGTGCTGATTTTTTTCAGTTTTACGGTGGTGGGCAATCTCCTGGCATCACCGTTCAATGACCTGTTATCAGAACGCACTGAAGAGGTTTTGAGCGGCAATGTCATCGATGAGCCTTTTTCTATAAGCAGGTTTCTCCGCGATGCCGTGCAAACTCTCTTGTTGGAGGCGAAAAAGATGTGGGTGTTTGTTGTGGTCATGGTGTTTATCCTGCCACTCAACCTGCTCCCCGTCATAGGCAACAGCATCTATACGCTTCTGGCAGTAAGCCTGACGCTGTTTTTCCTCTGTTTCGAATACTTAAGTTTTGTTCTGGTGCGTAAACACAAGTTCTTTCGTGAACAGAAGAGCTATATTTTCGCGAGAAAATTCCTCATGCTCGGTTTCTCCTGCGGTGTTATGACCCTTCTGGCCATCCCGTTTCTCCAACTGTTCTGCATTCCTCTGGCAGTGATCGGGGCAACCCGTCTCTGGTGCGAGGAAGAAGGTATGCTCGAGCATGGCCATGATGCTGACTTGGTGATAGCCCGGGAGCAAGACTGATAAGGACCCTTTGCCGATGAAAAATCTGCTCCTTCACGCCGTGCATGAAGCCGGTACCCTGCTTATGGCAAAATTCGAAAGCGGTCTCCTGATGGAGTTCAAAGGCAAAGATGACCTGGTGACCGAGGCGGACCGTCAATCGGAAGCTCTCATTGTCAGACTTATTCGTGAGCAGTATCCTGATCACGACATCCTGGCAGAGGAGGGTGACTACGCTCACTTGGGGGCCGATTATCGTTGGATTATTGACCCTCTCGACGGCACGACAAACTATGCCCATGGCTTCCCGTGGTTTGCTGTCTCAATCGCGCTGGAAATCAGCGGTCGCTTGGAACTTGGCGCTGTTTATAATCCGTATGTGGGTGAACTGTATTTTGCAGAACGTGGCGCTGGCGCGTATCTGAATGATCGTCCTTTGCAGGTTTCCTCGATCGGCATACTGGAGCATTCGCTGTTAGCGACAGGGTTTGCTTACAATCACAAGCAATGCAAGGCAAACAACTACGACTTCTTTACGCGCTTTCAGAAGGAGTCCCAGGCCTGTCGTCGACCCGGGGCTGCCAGTCTTGACATGGCTTGCGTAGCCGCCGGACGATTTGACGGCTTCTGGGAGATGAATCTTAAGCCGTGGGACATTGCGGCGGGGATTCTTCTTGTCGAGGAGGCCGGTGGCCATGTGAGTGATTTTGATGGCCAGGCCATGACCCTTGCCTCTCTCGAGTGTCTGGCCAGCAACGGCCTGATACATTCTGAAATGCAGATAATCCTCCAGCAGGGATGCCGACCGTTTGATGATCTGTCAGCCTGAGTTGATGAGGTTTCCCCTCAGTGGACGGATAAGGTGCTGCAGTGCATGTGTCTTTCCACTTCTGTTGCTGATCGTGTTCATGATGCCGGTTGTGAGCAAGGCCTCGACAAACCAAAAGGCGGAAGAAGCTGTCTACCTGCTCGAGCAGCAAGAGTATGCTCTGGCCCTTGATGTTTTGCACGAGCTTGAAAAAAGCATCGTCAATCCCGATCAAATCTCAAACCTGCTGGCCTTCGCCTATTTGGGCAGAGGCTATGAATTGTTTGCGCAGGGAGACCTCTCTGCAGCGCGCCAGTCTTTCCTGGCAGGTCGCCGATACAATGAGAGTGACGTTCGCTTCTGGCAGGGCGAGGCGATGATCCTCCACCAGCAGGGCCAATACGCTGCAGCGATTTCTTTACTTGATCAGGCGCTTGGCATAGCTCCACAAAATGTCGACACCCTTTACCTCCTCGGGCAATCCTATTATGCCGATGGCCGCATGGCCGAAGCTCTGGACGCTTTAACCACATCAGTTGAACTGGGTGGTGGTCAGGATGTCGCAAACCTTCAGGAAAAATTACTGCGTGAGTGGCAGGTCGAGCAGGAGATGGAGCAGGAAGCCCGTGGCCATTTTCATATTTCTTTCGTCGATGGTGGCCAAAGCGCCAGTCTGGCGGCGGACATTCTCGAAATTCTGGAAGAGGCATACACAGAACTTGGCTCAGACCTGGCGTATTACCCTGATGTCAGAGTACCGGTACTGCTCTACTCGCGCAGAGATTTTTCGACAGTAACGAGCTCTCCGGATTGGGCCGGAGCTGTCTATGACGGCAAGATCCGTCTGCCGCTTGGTGGTCTATTACAAACGACCGATCAACTCGCAGCATTGCTTTATCACGAATACGCACATGTCCTCGTACACTTTCTGACGAGTCAGCAGACACCGGTCTGGCTCAATGAGGGCTTGGCTGAATTGGCAGGAAGGCGTCTCTACTCTCTGCCATTGATGACTTTGCAGAAAGCCAGAGATGAAGGCCAGTTGATCCCCTGGGACGCTCTTGCATTGCCTTTTACCGGTCTTGCCGATGACAGGGTCATCCTGGCCTATGAGCAGAGCTATTCAATGGTTTTTTTCCTGATCGACAGATTCGGCTGGCACAAAATGAAGGAACTTCTGGAAAGGCTTGGCAAACATCAGACATGGCAAGCGACCATTGCAGCCGTTTACCAGGAATACGGCCTCGACTGGCCTGCCATCCTGGAGGAATGGCAGGCCAGTTTGAACCAATGACGCCTATAGTGTTTTTTCTTCTTCCCGGGGCTCTTCTCCAGCGTGCTCCTGAGACAGTTCCTCGGACCTGATCTGTTCTACTTCTTCTTCAATGGCAACCGCTTCGGCTTTCAGCTCGTCAATCCTCGTCAGGATTTCCCTGACTTCAGACAGATTTAAAATGTTCTCTGCCCCAGCCTCACGCAAGTCGTCGATCAGTTTCCCCAGATCGGCATGAGCCGCATGGATCTTTTTATGTAACGCTGCCTGGTCAATTTTCTTTTGCACGAGCTTCTTATACTGATTCGCTTTGAAGGTTGCCGTACTCCATACGTGCTTGGTGCTCCCCCAGATCTTCTCAGTCGTTTCTTTAAAACGATCGTGCTGTTCTGGTTGCAACTTTGCTTGATCTTCCTCCGGTGTCTTCCTGTCAGAGAACTGGCTCTGTAATTTCTCCTGATCAGTCATGGCTCTCTCCCGTTCTGTAAAGTGATATTATCCCTACTGATTCATAGTATCAGCTTTAAATAGACCGTCAAGAAATCGGTCGTCACGATGCGTCCTCGGGTTGCCCAATCAGTAGATTTGGTCTACAGTTACTCACCAACTAAAATTTGCTGAGAGATAAGGAGTGAGAGATGCCAGGGATCGATACAACACCGTTACAAATAGATCTGCGCCGCCATCTTCGTGAATGTGATGAGGACCGCGACCTGACCCGCTTGATCTGTGAAATCGCCGATGCGTCGAAATATATTATCCACTCAATTCGCACCGGCGAACTTGGCATGGCCGGGACCTCAAACCTCTACGGTGAAAAGCAGTTGGCTCTCGACGTTCTTGCCGACCGGATCATCATAAAGCGTCTGCGTCATTCCGGCGTGGTCGCCAATCTGGTTTCGGAAGAAACCAGCGAAATTCTCCCGATTGATCCAGACAACGATGACAAGTTTTCGGTGGCTTTTGACCCGCTTGACGGCTCGTCGCTGGTCGACGTCAATCTTGCGGTCGGAACAATCATTTCCATCTACAAGGGGAGAAACCTTTTACAGCCAGGCCGCAATCAGGTGGCGGCAATGTACATCCTGTATGGTCCGCGCACCACCCTGGTTTATTCGACCGGCCATGGTGTGCATGAGTTCGGTATGAACAGCCTGATGGAATATACTCTTAACTACGAGAACATCCGTATGACCGGGCCGGCCGGGATCTATTCTCCTGGCGGCTTGCGCAGCAAATACACACCCGGAACGGAAAAATTTGCCCGTGCCCTTGAAGAAAGCGGTACCAAACTGCGTTATTCTGGCGGTTTTGTCCCTGATATCAATCAGGTACTGATTAAGCGGGGTGGCATTTTCATGTACCCTCATCTTACCGATGCGCCACATGGCAAATTACGCATGATCTTTGAATTGAACCCCATGGCTTTTCTCATTGAACAGGCGGGTGGTGCAGCTTCGGACGGTCGACGGAGGATTCTCGACATCGAGCCGGTCAGCGTCGATTTGCGTGCACCGGTTTTTATGGGCACGCCGCAAGCCGTGGCCCTGGCTGAACAGTGTATCCGTGAAGAAGAGGGCTGACCTTACGCGTGGCAAGCTTGCTTTTTAACCTGCGCAGAGGGGACATGACTATGATCTGTCCCCTCTGCGGTTTAATGATTCCAATGCAGAAGGCCCGACAGAAAAATCTGCCGGGCCCTGTATCGCATGTCTTGCCTGGAGATTAACCCACCAGTTCCTTACCCTTTATGTAACCTAAGTTGTAGGCTTTCTTGTTCAGATCCTTGAAGGCCTCGGGTACTTTACGCAGTACGGCTTGCTCGCCGGCCTCCTTGGAAACCACACTGGTCAGACCGATAACGGCACCGAGGGCAACCACATTGGCGACGATCTCGCGACCGATGTCTTCCTTGGCCATGCGTGTGATCGGCAGGCGGTAGACCGTGAAATTGCCTTGCGGAGCACGATGAACGAAGTCCTCGTCGAGCAGCAGAATGCCGCCTTCCTTGATGCCGTTCGCGTACTTGTCGGCGGCTTCCTGGGTCATGGCGAGGCAGGCATCGACGATGGTTGCTTTCGGATAATCGATCGGGGCATCGGAGATGATGACCTCCGACTTGGATGCGCCGCCGCGCGCTTCCGGACCGTAGCTCTGGGATTGCACGGCATTTTTGCCTTCAATGATCGAGGCAGCCTCTGCAAGGATGATTCCGGCGGTGATCAGGCCCTGACCACCCGCACCGGAAAAGCGAAGCTCATAACGTTCAGCCATGGTTCTTTCTCCTTTTTGTGGTGATCAGACGCCTTGCGCCTTTTTAATGATGTCTGCGTACTGTGTGCAGTACTCGGGTTTGTCTGTATCCTGGAACAGGATTCCGGTCAGGAACTTGCCTTCGAGCTGCTCTGCAGTCATTTTGGCCGCAGCCTTGACGGGAACAGCACTGGCTTTGAGATGCTTCATCATGTCGATGACGGAGCGGAACTTGTTGCGGCGACCGTAAGTTGTCGGGCAGTCGTCCAGAACTTCAATAATCGCCATGCCTTTGTGTTGGATGCCCTGGACGATCAACTTGTCGATCTCGCGGGGATGGGCAGCGGTCGTGCGCGCCACGAAGGTGGCGCCGGCACCTATGGCCAGTTTGGAGATGTCGAAGATCGGGTCAGGGTTGCCGTAAGGTGTCGTCGATGCCTTGGCGCCGGTCGGGGTGCAGGGAGAGAACTGGCCGCCGGTCATGCCGTAGATGAAGTTGTTCATCAGCACGTAGGTCATGTCAATGTTACGGCGGCAGGCGTGAATGAAGTGATTGCCGCCTATGGCTGTGCCGTCTCCGTCACCTCCGCAGCAGATCACGTTCATCTCAGGCTTGGCCATTTTGACGCCGGTCGCAAAAGCTGCTGCACGGCCATGGGCTGTGTGCAGCGTGCAGGCGTCGAGGTAGCCGGGAAGGCGGCTGGCGCAGCCGATACCGGAGACAATAGCAGTGTTCTTGCGATCCAGGCCAGAGGTATCCATGGCACGGATCAGACCCTTCATGACAATGCCGTGACCGCACCCGGGACACCAGATGTGCGGCAGCTTGCCGGGACGGATTGATTTTTCGTAATCGTAAGCCATTAGAGGACCTCCTTGACTTTGGTCATAATCTGGCCGGGGTTGAGTGGATCACCGTCGACCCGGAATTCCCCCACAACAACGCAGTTGCCTTTGGCGACGCGCTCGACTTCGTAGATCATCTGGCCGAGATTCATCTCGGCGACGACGATCGCCTTGACCTTTGAGGCCAGCTCAGCGGTGCGCTTTTCCGGGAATGGCCAGAGGGTGATGGGGCGGAACAGGCCAGCCTTAATCCCTTCTTTGCGCAGCTCGTTGACGGCATAGCGGGCGGAACGGGAGGTGGAACCGTAGGCCCAGACGACGACTTCGGCATCTTCAGTCAGGTACTCTTCAAACGACTCGATATCTGCAATGTTGTCATCGACTTTATCGATCTGGCGACGTTCTTCGGCATCAACCAGACTGGCTTTGGTGGTCGGAAAGCCGTCATCTGCTTTATTCAGTCCGGTGACGTGAAATTTGTAACCGGAACCAAAAGCCGCCAGTGGCGGAACCTGACCCTTGGTCGAGTCATAAGGCTTATAGGTGTCTGGGCCATCGGTCGGAGCTTCACGGTCGATAACTTCAAGTTCGCCCGGCTCTGGGAAGACGATGCGCTCGCGCATGTGGCCAACGATTTCATCGTAGAGGACCTGTACCGGCATGCGGTATTTCTCCGCCAGATTAAAGGCTCGTACCGTTTCGGAAAAGATTTCCTGACAGGAAGCAGGAACCAGGGCAATGGCGGCGTGGTCACCGTGAGTGCCCCACTTGGCCTGCATGACGTCGGACTGGCCTGGGCCGGTCGGCATGCCGGTGGAAGGGCCGCCACGCATAACATTGATGATGACGCAGGGGACTTCGGCAATACAAGCGTAGCCGATCAACTCCTGCTTGAGCGAAACACCAGGGCCGGAAGTCGCGGTTAACGCTTTGGCACCGGTGAGGGAAGCGCCGATAACCGATGCCATAGCAGCGATCTCGTCTTCCATCTGAATAAATTTCCCGCCGATTTTAGGAAGCTCACCTGAAAGCACTTCAGCGATCTCGGTCGAGGGTGTGATGGGGTAACCACCGAAGAAATTGCACCCGGCGTAAAGAGCACCTTGTGCGCAGGCTTCGTTCCCCTGTAACAGAGCAACTTTCTTAGCCACGTTTCTCTCCTTGTATAGAAATGATTCGTTTACTCGTCATGTACTTTGATGGCGAAGTCCGGACAAAGCAGCTCGCACTGCATGCATTTGATGCAGTCTTCCGGCCTTGGGGCTGTAGCCAGGAAGACATCCATCTCCAGGACATTCTTCGGGCAGAATTCGACGCAGATACTGCATCCTTTGCAGTTGCGCTCGATGATTTCGAGTCTGGCACCACTCATTCTGTTTTGTCTCCTTTGTGCTTGGTTTTTCGCTTGAAACGGCGAATTTTGCGGCGAAAGATAACATGATTGATCTTCTCTTGCCACTAGTAAATTTTTAACCAGCATTCTTTTTTCGAAATTGAACGTAGCTTAAAACAACCTCGTCAAGCCATATCAAATTAAAGTCTGAATAAGAAAGAAGGACAATGTTGCCATTGCCCTTCTTTGGACGTAACAATATTGAAAACGACTTAGAGTTTCATGCTATCCACAAGTCCTTTGACCGCAGCAACCGACTTGTCCATCATCGCTTGCTCTTGTGCGTCAAGTTTGAACTCTAGAATCTGCTCTACGCCCTTGGTTCCGAGTACAGTCGGCACGCCGACGTAGTAGCCTTTGACGCCGAATTCACCGTTGAGGTACACGCACGCCGGAAGCACGCGCTTCTGGTCTTTGAGAATCGACTCGGCCATAGCGATGGCTGATGAAGCAGGTGAGTAGAAGGCGGAGCCGGTTTTGAGCAGGGCCACAACTTCGCCGCCGGCAGCACGGGTACGCTTGACCATGGCTTCCATGACTTCGTTGGCCTTTTCTTTAGACTTGTATTTTTTCTCCAGAAGCTCAAGGACTGGAATGCCCTGTACGCTGGCATAACGGATCAAGGGCACCATATCGTCGCCGTGACCACCGAGGGTCATGGCATTGACATCCTTCACAGAGACGCCCAGTTCCCAGGCGATAAAGGCTTTAAAGCGGGCAGAATCAAGCACGCCAGCCTGGCCGATAACGCGGTTGTAAGGGAAGCCGGTGATTTTCTGGCAGAGGGTTACCATGGCATCGAGAGGATTGGAGATGACGATCACAAACGATTTCGGTGCATACTTTTTGATCCCTTCGGCAACCGAAGTCATGATCTTGGAGTTGACTTCGATCAGGTCGTCACGGCTCATGCCCGGTTTGCGCGGCAGGCCGGCGGTGACGATGACAATCTCAGCGTCCTTGATGTCCTCATAGGAGTTCGTGCCCTTCAGATTGATATCAAAGCCATCGACAGGAGCGGCTTCGGCAATGTCCAGGCACTTGCCCTGAGGCAGGCCTTCGACGATATCAAACAACACCACATCACCCAGTTCACGCAGAGCGCAAAGTTGAGCAAGTACGCCACCAATCTGTCCACCACCGATCAATGCAATTTTAGGTCTTGCCATTGTCTCTCTCCTCATTGTTGGATTAAGTAAATAGGGCGGTGCACAGGCGCCGCCCTGTCCCTTTCACAGGCTATCAATGATTGCGTTCAAGGTTGCACTCGGGCGAAGAGCTTTGTCGGCTTTGACCGGGTCAGGGCGGAAGTAACCACCGATATCCACCGGTTTGCCCTGGGCGGCCAGCAGCTCTGCGTCGATTTTAACCGCATTGTCGGTAAGCTCTTTCGCAACCCTGGTAAAGCGTGCCTTCATTTCGGCATCCTTGTCCTGGGCAGCGAGGGCTTGAGCCCAGTACATGCTGAGATAAAAGCTGCTGCCACGATTATCGATTTCATTGACCTTCCGGGAAGGCAGTTTCTGATTCTCGAGATATGTACCAATGGCCACATCGAGAGTTTCAGCCAGAATGGCAGCCTTTGGGTTGTTGTCGTTGCTGGCAGAGAGCTCCAGGGACGGAACCAGTGCACAGTACTCACCCAGCGAATCCCAGCGATTATGCCCTTCCTTGAGAAATTGCTGAACGTGCTTCGGTGCGGAACCGCCAGCGCCCGTTTCAAACAGACCACCACCAGCCAATAAAGGCACTATGGAGAGCATGCGGGCGCTGGTCCCCAACTCGAGAATCGGGAAGAGGTCGGTCAGGTAGTCTCTCAGTACGTTGCCGGTGACAGAGATTGTGTTCAACCCTTTGCGAACGCGCTCAAGAGTGTAGTTCATCGCATCGACCGCGTTCATGATGCGGATGTCGAGACCTTTGGTGTCGAACTCGGGAAGGTACTTGTTGACCTTCTTGATAATTTCAGCGTCATGGCCGCGTTTTTCGTCGAGCCAGAAAATGGCCGGTTCACCAGAAACCCTTGCACGGGTTACTGCCAACTTGACCCAGTCCCTGATCGGTACATCTTTCGCCTGGCAGGCGCGGAAAATGTCACCTTTCTCGACTTTTTGCTCCAGCAGCGTCCGCCCTGCAGAATTTACGATGCGGATAACTCCATTGGCGACCGCTTCGAAAGTCTTGTCATGGGAGCCATATTCCTCGGCTTTCTGTGCCATGAGTCCGACGTTGGCAACGCTGCCCATGGTGGCCGGATTGAACTGGCCGCTGCGCTTGCAGTCTTCGATGATCTCACGGTACATGGTCGCATAGCAGCGATCGGGAACCA
>JBPPMB010000071.1:0-17526 GCA_051305855.1 Desulfuromonadales bacterium | reverse complement strand
CTGAAAAAACTTTGGAGTAACTGCTAATCACCATGCCTGCCAATCTTTCCATCTCTGCCATTTCAGACAACTTGCGCACACTGCCATGGAAAGAGGGTACAAAACCTCTGATGCTGGCCCCGTTGCAGGGGCTGACCAACCGGGCCATGCGTGCTCTCTTCATTGACTGGGTCCACCCCGACGTGGTTTTTACCGAGTTCATGCGGGTGAGTAATGTCAGTCGCAAAGGCCTTGCCCGCAATGACCTCAAAGAGATTGTCAGCACGACTGGAGATGTTCCTTTGGTCGTTCAGCTGGTCGGCAACGGCTGTAAATCCCTGGTAGCCGCTGCCCGTAATGCTGAAGCTGCGGGTGCCCGCCACATCAATCTGAACATGGGTTGTCCTTACGGACGCATGACCAACGGCGCAACGGGCGGTGCCATGCTGCAGCATCCCGCTCTGCTGGCTGAGGTTATTCCTGCCCTGCGCCAGGCCATCTCTGGGACCTTCTCGATCAAACTGCGGGCGGGCTACGACGATCCCGAACAGATCTTTTCACTCCTGCCGCTCTTTGCCAAAGCTGAAGTTGATTTCCTGGTTCTGCACCCGCGCACGGTCACGCAAAGATATGCCGGATCCGCCGACCACAGCATCACCAAACGTGTTGTTCGGAAGACCTCATTGCCGGTAGTCGCAAACGGAGATGTCCGCACTGCCGCGGAGGGGCTGCGCATTCTTGAGGAAACCGGTGCCGCCGGACTGATGCTCGGCCGCGGCGCTGTCGCCGACCCGTTACTCTTTGAGCGCTTGCGGTATCGCGACACAAAGGAGCCGACCAGAATTGAGACGGCAGACATGTTGCAACGTTACCTGAGCGAGCTTCTCGCCCGCTACAGCGAGCTTTTTTGCGGCGAGCGGCAGATTCTCGACAAGACGAAAGACGTCGTGGCTTTCATCGATGCCCCGCACTTCGACAAACAGATCAGCAAAATGAAAAGAGCCAAAAGCATCGTCGCTTTGATGGCTCTGATCGAAGCCATCAGGTAAACCTATGAGTGAAACCCCCGTTTTTGATCACACTGACTTCACCGAACTCGTTGCAGCCTGCATGCCGTTCGGCAAGTACGCTGGACAACGGATTATCGATCTGCCGGAAGATTACCTTGTCTGGTTTGCCGGCAAAGGTTTCCCGGAAGGGAAATTGGGCAGGATGATGCAGGCTGTCTACGAGATCAAACTCAATGGCCTCGAAGCACTTCTTGACCCCCTGCGTCAGGCAAAGGAATGAATTTGAGGCGTGCTGCGAGACGGTGGTTAACTACTGCGTCCTTAAGGCCGGTCACTCAGACTTCATCTGACAAGTCATGCAGATTCAGATTGAAAGCTGGATGCAAACAACAGGGCGAGAGAGAAAGGGCCTTTCAACGTGTTATCACCCTGTGATCAGCCTGTGATCAGCGAGCACTCTGCCTGCCATGCGAACGTCTTTTTCACTTTCTTCATCGCGCCAGACTTCAGCCAGTGCCGAAGCGTACCATTCCTTCATGGACGGCAGAGCAAGGAGCTCTTTTGCGTATTGCAGGGAACGTTCAGTCAACGTCGGCTCGAATGTCTGAACCCGGAAGGCAACGGGGGCAAAGAACGCATCGGCCGCAGTAAACACTGCGCCGGTTAAAAAAGGGCCCCCGAAACGAGAAAAACCATCGTTCCAGAGTTCATCGATGCGCGCCAGATCGAAAAGCAGTGCCGGGGGAGATGACTCAATGCGAACGCGCAGACCGCAGTTCATGGTGCAAAGACTGCGAAGGCTGCTAAACCCGGAATGCATTTCCGCTGCAGCGGAACGAGCCCAAGCACGGCCGAGGTTATCAGCAGGCCATACGTTGGTAAATCTCTCGGCCAGGTACTCGACGATGGCAAGTGAATCCCAGACCACGGTATTTCCATCAATCAGGCAAGGCACCTTGCCTGAAGGCGAGAATGCCCGGAAGGCGTTCTCCTCTCCAAATGGGACCAATTTCTCCTGGAAAGGAATTCCCTGTTCCCGCATGAGCACCCATGGCCGTAATGACCAGGAGGAGTAGTTTTTGTTGGCAATGTAGAGACTAAACATAAGAAGTCTTATCCTGTGATTTGGTTGCAGTCTGAAGTACCGCAACAGAACAAACTCGCCATTGACACTTGCTGGTATTTCTAACACTCGCTGTGAACTTTGCAACTTCTAACAAAACCGACAGAAACACGACTTCCTCTTATGTCTCACCAGGTATGATTCCGTGAACCTTCTATTGGCATTAATGCATAAATTCCAAGGACACCTGACTAAAAAGAAAAAAAGCCCCACAGTCAGGGGGCTGACTGCGGGGCAAAGGGTTTTTGCTTTTTCTTAGGAGGGAGGACATGAAGAATCATGTTCTGTGTGAATACCTTACTCTTATGGTCAGAGATGTCAAGAGAAAAATGCAGACAACCGCCTGCAGAGAAAAACTTCACATCAAATGACCACCATGAATAAACCCTGGTGGCCATAGTTTTGTGATTCACGAGCGTTTTAAACATGCCTGTCAATATCACGCTTGTTTTGACTACGAGTGGTGTTTTACTAGGAAACTGTCGGACTATCCATGAACCGGCTGCAAATTCGGCTGTTCGGTCGGGGGTGTCCCTTTTTGAGGTTGACAGGGTGCAAAGTCTGGGATAATCAGGGGATTGAATTATTATGAATAATCCAGGCTCAAAGAGAGGGGAAAGGCTTCTTCTGGCAGCAGGAACCAAACGGGAAATGAAACTTGAGGGCCCCCGAAATATTCATTTATCAGGAGCGCTGGCTCAAGAACTGACGCATAACAATCTGTAAAAGAATCTATGACACCCTACAACGCCATCTTGATTGAAATCGCGATACCTGTTCTGCTCATACTGGGGGCGGAACGCTACGCCGTGAGCCGGTTTATACGAACACCACAACAGATCGCATGGGTTCGCAGCCACCCCTGGCTCCACCCCAACGCCATCAGCCGGGCTCGATATCCCATGGGGTTTGTCTCCGTGGCAATGCTGTATATGGGCTACCCGAGAACATGCTTCCTGTTCTTCACTTTCTGGATGATTACTGATATCACTGACGGTGAGATTGCCCGCAAGTGCGACCTGCACACAGAGGAGGGAGAGTCAATCGACCCCTTCTCCGATAAACTGATGTACTCTCCCATGCTGGTCTACTTGGCTTGGCAGGGGTGGCTGAACCCGGTGCTGGTATCGCTGTTTTTGGCTTTCGACGTCATCGGTCAGATCTCCAGGCACTTCAGCAGGGTCAAGGCGGCGAACCTGTTCGGTAAGGCTAAGACGTTTCTCGTGGTCGTGCTCCTGATCGTCGTTGGCCTCGTTTGGATTTATGGCCCATTACCGTTACTTGGCCGCACCATTCAGCCTCTCCTGGGCTTTTGTACGGCCCTTGCCTTTTGCTCCACGGCATTCAAACTCGTCCCCAATTACTGGTATGCCAACATCCTGAGCATCATGAATTTGCTTTGCGGCCTCGCCGGTTGCTGGGTGGTGCTCAGCGGCCATCCCCTGGTCTACGCCCTCGGACTGGTGTTTTTGGGACAGTTTCTTGATCTCTTCGACGGGCGTGCCGCAGAGCGGTGGGGTTCCACACCAAGGGGAGAGTTGTTCGACGATGTGGCCGACGGTACGAGCTTTGGGCTTACCACGGGGCTGATCGCCGCGACCTCCTTTGCGCAGCTGTGGCTTGGCATAGTGCTGGGTGGGGTGTACGTTGGCGCAACGCTGTATCGGCTGGTCCGCTTCGTCGTTGAGAAGCGCAAGCAGGGGATCCTTGGCGGAGTCGCCACATTTTCCGGGATGCCGGCGCCGGCCGGTGCACTGATGGTGGGAACCACCTGTGTGCTTATTTCCAGCGATGTGGTCAATGGGATAATCGTTGCATCAACCGCCCTGCTCATGGTTTCCCGGGTGCCTTATGCCCACTTCGGTCGCTCCATAATGCCCAGAATCCCCAAAGTCGTGCGGGTTCTTGTCCTTGCTGCATTTCTTTTTCTCCTCGCATTGGGGGTCCATCGAGATCACTACGACGTGCCTCTTCTCATCGCCTTTATCGCAGCATTAAGCTACGTGGCCTCCCCGTTGCTAAGCGTCATAACCAGGAAAACCCCCTCGCGGGATACTAATTAGTGTCCATCCGGAAACTCCGGATGGCACGACTGCAGTTTTCGATCTGAAACGAGCAATTTTCCGAAAGGTCAAGGAAATCAAGGATTTGAGCGGAGGCGTAGTGCTTTACGCCGCACAATCACATCCGCAGATTGACGCAGAAATTGCGGAAAAGGGCCGTTTCCGGACGAAAACTAATTAGCCCGCTTGTGTCTAAACAGGATCAAGCGGTATGACATACCACAAAACTGACAGGTAATGACATAAACTGCCCGCGATAACAAAAACATGCCAGATAGCGTGATTGTAGGGTATACGGTCGATCGCGTAGAACACAATGCCGCCTGTATAACATAAGCCTCCTGCCAGCAGCCACAAGACCCCCCTGAGCGGCACCATGGCCAACAATCCTTCGAGATCGATGACAATCAACCAACCAAGCGCGATATACAAAGCCGGCGCCAGGAATACCAGTCGGTGCGTCATGAAAGATTTAAATATCACTCCGGCAACAGCGAACCCCCAGATCACACCAAAGAGCATCCAGCCACTCCCCTCACGCAAAGACACCAGGGTAAACGGGGTATAAGAACTGGCAATGACCAGATATATGCCGGCATGATCCAGCACCCTGAAAACATAACGAGTTTTTGGTGATCTGACGGTGTGGTACAGGGATGAGATCACATAAAAAACAGTTAAAATACCACAGTAGACTGCGGAACTGACGATACGGTAGGGGTCGCCGGTGCGTGAGGCGGCCACCACCATGACCACTAATCCAACCAGGCTCAATACGGCGGCAACACTGTGTGTCAACCGATTGAAAAGTTCCTCTTTTTCACTGTATGCAATGAGATGATATTCAGCCGTCATATAATCCGCCTGATCTGGATTACGAATGTTCTAGCAAAAAGCAACACAGAAGCTCTTAAAGGTTGCATTACAAGAGTGGCATCACTGGACTTGACCTGACAATGCCAGACCGGTCGTCTCCCGAGCAAGACACATTACACACACTATAATGTCGATTCATGCACGACATTAAAATCGTATCGGCCGACACCCTGCACCAGAAGGTATTTTGCAATTTCAGACCCGAGGTTGACGACCCTGTGCAGGCGTTTCACCGTCACCTCACAGCGTTCGCCAGGGCAAAGCTCAACACGTTCCTGGGGGCCTTGATACTCGATGGCTATCCGGCCTTCCAGGCAAAGCGTCCTGTCAGTTACTTCCGAATGGAAATGCCAGGGGGTAGCCTGCCCTGCATCAAGCACCAGAATGCGAACACGGACATTCTCAGTTTCAAGGATGACTTCATCACGAGTGTTCATCTATGCCTCCCCCATTATCCTTGGATCGGAACCTTTTTGGTATCCACAGGCAAGCCGGCAGGGATCCAGAGATCTTGACCCGTGAACAGGGATCCCATTCGGAAAGGCCTTCAAACGCAGGCCTGATGTGCCGGCATGATCTCACCTGCCGGATTCACATAGCGGACCTCGCAGTAGAGTTCAAAACCAATCCGCTCACGCACCACCTGGCGAATATGGGCAATCAAGCCTAACACATCCTTTGACGTGGCACCGTTGCGATTCACGATAAAGTTGGCATGTTGCCTGGAAACCTCGGCATTGCCGATGCGCATGCCCTTGAGCCCTGCCTCCTCGATGATTTTGCCAGGCGGGCCAACGCTCGCATGCATCTCACTGGTGCTGAGGAAAACCGAGCCGCAGTTCGGTTCTTTGCGGGGAAACTTACGACGTCTTTCACGCAAATCCTCGAGCATCAGTTGACGAATCCGCTGCGGCTGTTGTCGCTCACATGCCAGTTCTACTTTGACGACTACGGCACCGCGGCCTTGTAGAGCACTGTGCCGGTAAGAGAAGGCGCACTCGTCATGCCTGAGCTCGACCGTCTCTCCCGCGCGATCGATAATCCAGACCCGTCGCACGTTGTCGCCGACCCCTTTGCGCTGACTGCCACCGTTCATCAAAACCAGGCCACCCAGGGTTCCGGGGATGCCAATGGTATGCTCGAGACCGGCCAGGCCGGCCTGCATTGCTTTGCGCGCCAGGCCCGGCACCCAGGCACCGGCTTCGGCTGTAATCATGTTATCGTTTATGGCAACTCCGGACAGATCATGACCAATCTTGAGGACAATGCCGTGCAGACCTGCGTCATCGAAAAGCAGGTTGGTGCCCTGGCCGATGACAACCAGGGGGATTCGATAACTGTTGGCAAAACGGACAACGGCAGCCACCTGGTCGGCACTCGTCGGTTCAACCAGCAGATCCGCCGGGCCCCCTATCTGCCAACTGGCGTGCTCGGCGAGAGGCGCATTGAAAACACAGGTGCCTATGCCTGCTTCCGCCAGTTGTCTGAGTCGCTCTGGATATGTTTCAGTGGAAAAACCCGGGTTCATTGCAGCCCTGTCTGAAGATTCTGGTCCTCTGCTCACCAGTTGATAAGTTTAATCGCATCAGGAAGTCAAGTCTTGCTTTTTTTCGCTTCGCCTTGCTGCAACGCTTTAGCCTTCGGCAGGGTCGCCATGTACACCACGTGGCGAAGCCCTCCCCGTCCAGGCCGTTCAAATGTCACGGTAAAGCCGGCAGCGCACAACCTTTTGGCGAAGCCCTCATCGTAGTTTTCTCCCCAGACAGAGAATACCCCGCCTGGCTTCAGGGCTGACCGGGCATTTTCGATCGCCTGGCTGCCGTAGAGCGGGTCTTTATGTTTATCGGTATGAAAATGAGGGCCCTTGTAGAGGTCAAACACAATAGCATCAAATTTTTCGGCGCCTGCTGTCTTCGCTGCGCTGCGTACCAGGTCGGCCACGTCACCAATCACAATACGAACCCGCGGATCGCTCGCGGCGCCATCGGTCAAAGCTGCCAACGGCCCCCGACACCACTCCAACACCACCGGGTTGAGTTCGGCCACCACTATTTCGGCCGAAGTCGGCAAGGAATCGAGAACGGCGCGGAGAGTACATCCCATCCCCAGGCCGCCGACCAGAACCCGCGGACGAGGATGGCTCTGCAGATGCTTACAGCCAAGTTGGCCGAGTATTACCTCAGAACGGTTGGCCATGCTGTTCATCAACACCAGGCCAGCGATGGTGATCAGGAAATCGCGCGTATCACGCTGGCGCAGTTCGAGCACACCGTCGTCGGTTTCGATGCTGCCGATGGTTTTCCAGGCTTTTGCCATGATGCTCCCGCAACATGAGAAACGGGGACAGTCATCATGACCATCCCCGCCTTCGCTTCATTACACTACTTCAGAGCACGCAACTATTCACTGTTGTCTAAGGGTCGCCATCCTCGAGTGGTTTTATCGGGGATCCAGTTTTTTAACTCTGCAAAATCTGGATTCCTGCTAAAACCATGCCGGAATGACGCTGCAGGAGTCGCCTTCAGGCACGCTTGTTCGCGGCCAAAGCCGCTCCTACAAAAGTGGTGAATAGTTACCAGAGCACAAGAGTTCTGAAGATACTCACTGCGCCTGTTTCAGGTAGCGATAATAATCAGAATCGGTGGAAATCACCAGCCGACCATTTTTCTGGATCGACTTCTTATAGGATTCGAGAGTCCGCAGAAAGGCATAGAACTCTTTATCCCTGTTGTAGGCCTCAGCATAGATTGCGGCCGCTTCAGCATCAGCACCACCGCGCACTTCGAGCACCTTGCGGTAGGCCTCTGAGCTGATTGTCTTAAGCTCGCGCTCCATCTGACCGAGGATATCAGCCTGCTCGCCTTCACCCTCGGAACGATACTGGGCGGCGACCTTCTTGCGCTCGTTGATCATACGCTCGTAGACCCGGGTGCGCACCTGCTCGACGTAGTTGATGCGCTTGATCTGCACATCGATCAACTCGATGCCGTAATCAGGGGTATTGGCCCGCGCCTTGTCGAGGATGCCCGCCATGATCTCTTCACGGCCTATCAACTCCTCCGTGGGAACGACCACCCCTTCTACCTCGAATTGCTCTTCGTTCTGGTTCTGGGCCTTGTAATCGCTGCCGCGAACCAGTTCCACCAGCAGGCGTCCAGAGACGGCATCGCGCACCACCGAATCAAGGATATCGTCGAGGCGGCTCAAAGCGCCGCGCTCGGTGGCAACCGTCGTGTAAAAGAGCAGTGGATCCTTGATGCGCCAGCGCGCGGTGGTATCAATCCAGATGAATCGCTTGTCCTTGGTCGGAATCTGGTTCGGCGCGCCGTCCCATTTCAGGATGCGTCTTTCGAAACGTGTGACCTTCTGAACGAACGGTATCTTGACATGCAAACCAGGTTGGGCAACGTCCCCTATCGGCTTGCCGAACTGCGTGATGATCGCCTGCTCAGCCTCGTTGACCACGTAGAGGCTATCCATACCGATAAAAAGCACGGCAACAATGAGAACCAGAATTACGGGTGCTTTCATTATTTTACCCCTCCTTCCGGCGCCTTGCGCAGGGGAAGCAGCGGCAAGAGTCCACCACTCTTATCATCCATGACGTAGATCTCATCCAAACGGGGCAGGACCTCTTCGAGTGTCTCCAGATAGATCCTGCTCCGGGTGACCGATGGCGCCTTCTGGTATTCGGTGAGCAAGGCTAAAAAGCGATTGGTTTCACCGCGCGCCTTGTTGACCCGCTCGACTGCGTAGCCTTCGGCCTCCTGCAGGACCTTCTTCGCCTCGCCGCGGGCACGCGGCACCTCGCGGTTGTACTGTTCGCGGGCCTGGAAGATCAAACTCTCCTTCTGCTGTTCAGACTCGTTGACCTCGTTGTAGGCCGCCTTGACCGGATCAGGCGGCGTCACATCCTGAAACTTGACGGTGACGATGCGTACGCCGATATCATACTGGTTGAGGGTGTCCTGCAGGTTCTTCTGAATATCGTTGGCCAGATTGGCACGCTCGGTGGTCAAGACCTCGGTGACGTTGGCATTGCCGATTGACCTGCGCACCATCGCCTCAGAAAGGTCACGGATGGTTTCAACCGGGTCCTTGATGCGGAAGATGAACTTGTAGGGGTCGGAGACCTGAAACTGCACGATCCACTCGACGTCACTGACGTTGAGATCGCCGGTCAGGGTCAATGACTCATCCTCCAGCCCCTTCTTGGTATAGGTGGTGCGTACGTCAGGGGTAACGGTACGGAAACCGAATTCCTCTTTCAATACGCGCCCGGTCGGTACCAGGTAAATCTGGTCAACGCCGAAGGGGATTTTGAAATGCAGCCCCGGATCGACAAATGTGGAAAACTCGCCAAAGCGCAAGACCACACCGGTCTCTTCGGTGTCCACCTCGTACATGCTGTTGTAGCCACCGATTACGACCAGGAAAACCACTATCAGCATCGGCAATATGGCCTTTTGCGGACCCAACTTGTTCTTGAGATAGTCCTTGATCTCGATGACCTTCTTTTCCAGGTCCTCGCTCGAAGGACCCTTGCCCCAATCCTGCATTTCAGACTCCTTTGGCTAATGGAAAACTCACATCTTTGTACCGGGGGACGCCTGTCCACCAGCGCAGATAATATTTGAAGAGCATAACAGGTTTGTTTGTCGAAACAAAGGATACTGCAGCACTCTTCTTACCGTTCAGCCGCATTTACACCTGCAAGGTAACCGGTTGACCAGCATTCCTGGAGGTTGAAGCCCCCAGTCGGGCCGTCAAGGTCAAGCATCTCTCCGGCGAAAAACAGGTTTGACACATGTTTTGATCGCATACTGCGCATATCAACATCCTGGAGAGAGACGCCCCCTGAGGTTATGATGGCCCGCTCAAAACCTTCACAACCTGCGACCTGAAGTTCGAACTCCTTGAATAGTTTCAACAGCCGTTGTCGCTCCACCCGCGTCACCGAGTGACACTTTTTCTTCGGGTCAATACCCACCAGGCGCAGAAAGACCGGAATCATATCACGAGGCAGCAGTTGGCCGAGCGAATTGCCGAAATCCAGGTTGCTGTGCTCTGCCAGTTCTCGCTGCAAACGCTTATCGAACAGGTCGGTGGCAACAGCCGGCTTGAGGTCCAGCAGGAGGGTTACCTTACCCTGCTTGAGGGCATCACGTATGCGGCTGCTCATATCGAGCACGATCGGCCCGCCGATTCCGGAACGGGTAAAGAAAGCCTCGCCGAAGCGTTCATCAATTTTCTTCCCATCGACACAAAGCGTAATCCTGACATTTTTCAGATTGAAGTGACTGACCTCGGCGGTCCAGAGGTCGCTCAGCTTCACCGGCATCAGGGCAGGTTCGGGCGTGACCAGGCGATGACCGCATGATTTGGCCCAGACATAACCGTCGCCGGTACACCCGGTTTCCGGATAGGAAAGGCCGCCGGTAGCGACGACCACATTATCGGCGGCAAACGTCCCGATCGAGGTCTCAACCTCTTTGACCAGGCCATCATCAATCACCAGGTTTTTCACTCTGCAGGACGTGTGTAGCGTAACGCCCGAATCACGGACAAAGGTTTCCAGGGCCCGCTGGACATCATCCGCCTCTCCATGTTCCGGAAAGATGCGGCCGCCCCGCTCTTCCTTAAGAGGCACACCTTGATCTTCAAAAAAAGCCACAACCTCTTTCACACCAAAAGCATAGAGTGCCGTCAACAAGGCCCGACCGTTGCGGCCGAAATGTTCGACGAACTTGCGTGGATCATCCTCACTGTGCGTAATGTTGCAGCGGCCCTTGCCGGTAATGAGGACCTTCGCGCCGCAGCGTGCATTCTTCTCGAGCAGCACAACCTTGGCTCCCTGGCGTGCGGCGAATCCGGCAGCGAACATTCCCGCCGGACCGCCGCCGATAACTATGACGTCATATCGTTTCATGTTCTATCCGTTTCAGAGAAACAACCTGTGCGCATTCCCCTCACAACTGCCGGCAGGATAGCAGGCTTCTGCATGAAATCGTAAATTTTACTCGCATCGTTTCATCTTAAGTCATGACAGCCGTGAAAAACATGCCTATAATGATGGCCCTTATCCAATATTTCACAAGAGGACACCCATGATTAACGAAACATTCGACGAAGAAGAGATGAGCGAAGAAGGCAGCTTTGCCGACATGTTCGAGGAGAGCATGGTCGGCAAGACGCAGCTTGAACCGGGACAGAAGATCGATGCCAAAATACTGCAGCTCGGCAGCGAATGGATTTTCCTGGATGTCGGCCAGAAGGGTGAAGGGGTTCTCGACTCCAGGGAGCTCATCGATGAAGAGGGCAACCTGACCGTCTCTGTCGGCGACCGGGTCAGCGCCTATTTCCTGTCGCGCAAGAACGGCGAGTTGCGCTTCACCACGCGCCTCGGCGGTGGCTCTTCCGGAACGGCACAGCTCGAAGAAGCCTGGCGCAGTGAGATTCCAGTGGAAGGGCGCATCGAAAAAGAGATCAAGGGCGGCTACGAGATCAAGCTGCCGGGCAACGTACGCGCCTTCTGCCCCTTCTCCCAGCTTGGCGTGCGTCGCCAGGACGAGTCACAAGACATTACCGGCACGACCCTTTCCTTTCGGATCAGCCAGTTCGGGGAGCAGGGACGCAACATCGTCGTATCACATCGGGTCATCCTTGATGAAGAACGTCGTCAGCAGAAGGCTGAACTGATGAAAACACTCAAGGAAGGTATGGTGGTCTCGGGCACGATCACCAACATTCGCGACTTTGGTGCGTTTATTGACATCGGTGGACTTGAGGGTCTGCTGCCCATCTCGGAAATTTCCTACGGCCGCGTAGACAAGATCGAAGAGGTCCTGCACCTTGGCCAGCAGCTCGAAGTCGCCGTGAAAAAGTGTGATTGGGAGAAAGAACGCTTTTCTTTCAGTCTGCGCGACACCCTGGCCAATCCATGGAGTAAAGTCGAAACCAGCTATCCGGTCGGTTCCACCCACACCGGCACAGTATCGCGCCTCGCCCAGTTCGGCGCTTTCATAACCCTGGGGGAAGGCATCGACGGCCTCATGCATATCTCGAAGATCGGCGGAGAACAGCGCATCAAGCACCCCCAGGACGTTCTCAAACTCGGCCAGCAGTTGCAGGTCACCGTGGAGAAGATCGACCTGGATGAGAAGCGTATCTCCCTGGCGCCGTTCCGTGACAAAACAGATGAGTCGGAAGAGACCTCATACGAAGAGAAAACCACGGGTGGAATGGGCTCATTTGCCGACCTCTTCAAGAGCGCCCAGAAGAAAAAATAACGGCCACAGCAACAATTCAATGCGACTAGGAGGGACGCTTCTTGAGGTGTCCCTCTTTAAATAATTATGAAGATGAACTCTGACGAGCCCCTTGCAGGCGACAACCAAATCTGTCCATCCGATTTGCGCGAAAGCACACGAAACGGGGTATTCTTTGGCCTTTCTGCCTATTTGATCTGGGGGTCCTTTCCGGTCTTTTTCAAGGCCCTTGATGGTGCAGCACCGCTGGAGATCGTCTGCCACCGCATCGTCTGGTCGGTTGTGTTTCTCTTCATCCTCGTAACCCTTCGCGGTCAGCTTGGCCAGGTTGCCATTGCCTTGCGCAGCCGTCAGAATATTCTGACCTTATGCGGTTCAACACTGCTGATCGCCACCAACTGGCTGGTCTTTATCTACGCCGTGCAGCACGGTGAAGTCCTCCAATCGAGCCTGGGATATTTCATCACACCGCTGCTCAGCGTCCTGTTCGGCTTCATTTTCTTACGGGAACGATTGAACCGGTGGCAGCTGTTCAGTGTCCTGCTCGCCATGATCGGCGTCCTCAACCTGACCTTCCATCATGGCCGGTTCCCCTGGATTGCCCTGATGCTGGCCACCTCTTTCGGCCTCTACGGCCTGCTGCGCAAAGTTGCACGGGTCGAGGCGATGATCGGCCTGACCGTGGAGACCCTGCTGCTCGGTCCGCTCGCACTCGGCTACCTGGTTTACCTGTCAATCCAGCAGGAGGGCGCTTTCCTGGTCGGGACGCTGCGACTTGATCTGCTCCTGCCTCTCTCCGGAATATTGACTGCCATCCCACTGCTGCTCTTTGTCGCCGCTGCGCGCCGATTGCAGCTGGCAACCATCGGCTTCCTGCAGTACATCACCCCCAGCCTGCACTTTATGCTGGCTGTCGGAATTTACAATGAAACCTTCACAAAAGGGCACCTGGTCAGCTTTCTTTTTATCTGGGCGGGATTGGCAATCTATTCCGGTGACGCGCTCTGGAAAAACCGGGCAGTCTGGCAGGGAAGGCGTGGCAGGTGAAAGGGTTGCGTCTACACATTTCACAAAACTCTGGATAATGCAAAAAAAGCGACCTGGCCCGACCGCACGGTAGATGCACCCCCTTAAAAGCCTGCAATCAGCTTTGCGACCACCAGATAGCGGATAAACTTGCCGACTGTAACCAGAAGCATAAAACGCCATACCCCGGTTCGCAGGACGCCGCCAGCAAGGCAAAGCGGGTCGCCGATCACGGGCAGCCATGAGAAAAGCAGGGTCCAGATACCGTAACGGTTAAAGTAACATTCTGCCCGCTGCTGCTGTTCTGGGCTGATCCGCAGAATACGCTGCACCAGGAATGGACCACCCCACAAACCGATGGCATAAGTCGTCAGGGCACCACAGCTGTTGCCGACCGTTGCCACCGCAACCACCATTGACGGTTCGAAGCCGTTGATCAGCAGGACCGCCAGCAGCCACTCGCTGCCGAGGGGCACCAGGGTGGAGGCCAGGAAGCTGAGCAGAAAAAGCGCCGGGTAGCCATATTCAAGCAGCCAGTGTTCCAACAGGAGTATTCCTTTATGGACGTCATCTATGCCATGATGGTGGTGATTTTATCTAGTTTTCGTCCGGAAACGGCCCTTTTCCGCAATCTCTGCGTCAATCTGCGGATGTGATTGTGCGGCGTAAGGGACTACGCCTCCGCTCAAATCCTTGATTTCCTTGACCTTGCGAAAAATTGCTCGTTTCCAGATCGAAAACTGCATTACTATTTTTGCACGAGGCCGCCATGCGTCGGAACACTTTCGTTCTCTATGCCCTGTTTTTTAGCATTGTCGTGTTAATTGGTTGTGATTCCGGACCACGCATTGCTCCGCTGGGACGGGACGCTGTGGTTTTGGCCTTTGGCGACAGCCTCACCTACGGCACAGGGTCCTCAGCAGGACAATCCTATCCCGATATTCTGGCCAATCTGCTCGGCAGAACGGTCGTCAATGCCGGTGTCCCCGGCGAGATTTCCTCCGCCGGTCTCAAGCGGCTCCCCGGCCTGCTCAACAGCTACAGTCCATCACTGGTCATTCTCTGTCACGGCGGCAACGACTTTCTGCGCCGTCTCGACCCGGAAGAGACCATCAGCAATCTCACGGCGATGATCGAATTGATCAAGGCGCACGGGTCTGATGTCATACTGGTTGGCGTGCCAAAACTTGGCTTTGGCCTGCAAATACCGAAATTTTACTCGGCAACAGCCGAACAATACGCCATCCCCTTTGAGAAAAATATTCTTCTTGAGCTGCTCGGTGACAACAGCATGAAAAGCGACTCTATCCACCCCAACGCCAGCGGCTACCGGCTGATGGCTGAGGAGATCTACAAAGTTATCAACAAGGCTCAGCACAAATAGGACAACTCTTGGCGCAAACAAGACACAACAGATTTATCCCGTGCTCCCTGGCGGAGATGGCCGAGCGCGGTTGGGATGAACTCGATGTGCTCTTCATCACCGGTGACGCCTATATCGATCATCCGGCCTTCGGCACTCCGCTGCTGGCCCGCCTGCTCGAGGCCGAAGGTTTCCGAGTCGGCATTCTCGCCCAACCGGACTGGCGTAATCCGAAGACCTTCAGAGCCATGGGACGTCCGCGCCTGTTTGCCGCCATCTCTGCCGGCGCCATGGATTCGATGGTCAACCGTTTCACCGCCGCCAAAAAGGTGCGCAATGACGATGCATACACTCCGGGCGGCCGCTCCGGAGTTCGGCCAAACCGGGCGGTCATCGCCTACACCGCCGCCGTCAAGGGCGCCTTCAAGGGCCTGCCAACGGTGATCGGCGGCATCGAAGCTAGCCTGCGGCGACTCGCGCACTACGATTATTGGGACAACAAGGTCAGGCGTTCAGTGCTGGTCGACAGCAAAGCCGATCTGCTGCTCTTCGGCATGGCTGAATCAGCTCTCTCCATCCTGGCCAAACGCATGCATACGGGAGAATCGATCGGCAGCATCACTGATCTACGCGGGACAGCCTACACGACCAGAAGCGCACCGGACGACGCTGTCGAGCTGCCCTCTTACGAAGTGGTTGCCAGCAGCAGAGAGGCCTACAACCACGCCTTCAAGCTTGCCTCAGAGCAGAAGAACCCTTACAGCGGCAAAGCGCTGTGTCAGTCCCATGGCGACCGCCAGGTCGTGGTCAACCCGCCGGCCATGCCGCTTGAGGAAAAGCAGCTCGACCGCATCTACGCCCTGCCCTTTACCAAGCTGCCGCACCCGTTGTACCGTGAACCGATACCAGCCTATGAACAGATCAAGTTCTCCATCACCAGTCACCGAGGCTGCTGTGGAGGATGCGCCTTCTGTGCCATCACCCATCACCAGGGAAAGACGATCCAGTCGCGTTCCGAAAAATCCGTACAGGAGGAGCTCGACCGGTTGAGCCGCCACCCGGAATTTCGCGGCACGGTAACCGACGTCGGCGGACCAACGGCAAACATGTACGGCCTGCGCTGCAGCGACCCGCAGGCCGAAACCACCTGCCGCCGCGAGAGTTGTCTCTACCCGCAGATCTGCAAGCATCTCGACACCCGTGACGATCGCGCCGTGGCCCTGTTGCGTAAGCTGCGCAGCCATCCGGCCATCAAGCACCTGTTCATCGCCTCGGGAATCCGCTTCGATCTGCTCAACCGTCAACCAGACTATTTTGCCGACCTGATCGAGCATCACGTCGGCGGCCTGCTCAAGGTGGCTCCTGAATCGAGCAGTCCGAGGGTCACAGAAATCATGCGCAAACCGGGGCCGCAGGTCTTCGAGCAGTTCCTGCAGAGCTTCCGCGAGCAGAACCTCAAGCTGGGGAAAAAGCTGGAGATCATCCCCTATTTCATCAGCTCTCACCCCGGTTGCACTCTCGACGACATGATCGATGTCGCCCTCTTCCTGCAGGAGCACAACTTGCGCGTGGAGCAGGTTCAGGAGTTCACCCCGACCCCGGGCAGCCTGGCCACCTGTATTTACCATACCGGTCGCGACCCATTTTCCGGAGAAGTGGTGCATGTTCCGCTCAACGCAATCGAGCGGCGCCGGCAGAAGTCCCTGTTGCTCTGGCACCTGCCGGAAAGTCGCAAGGATGTGATCGATGCTCTCAAACAGTGTGGCCGGGAAGAGTTGATCGACAGGCTGACAGCGAACCAGAGCCTGGCCGCCGGAAAGTCCTCGGGACCATCCAGGCTACGGCTAAAGCACACCAGGAAGAGATGACCCGGGGATACGTCTACAGAAAAAGGCCGCGGCTGACGACCTTGGCTTTTCAGGCATAGTTCGTCATGAAGCTTGAACACTAACCAGATCAAAACAGAGAAGGTTAATTATGGAACGTCTGCTTGATGAGATCGAAGTCCGGGTGCTCGGCTGCCTGGTTGAAAAGGACCTGGCGACGCCCGAGTACTACCCGCTGACCCTCAATGCCCTGACCAACGCCTGCAACCAGAAATCGAACCGCGAGCCGGTCATGCTTCTGGAAGAGACCGACGTGGTCCGGGCGCTCGACAGACTGCGCCAGACACAGATGGCCCACCAGTCTGCGGAAGGCGTGCGCGCCGCAAAATACTGCCATAATCTGGAAGGGTTGCTGCGGCTGGACCCGGAAGAGTTGGCGATCCTGGCCGAACTGCTGTTGCGCGGGCCGCAGACCGTTGGCGAGTTGCGCAATCGTGCCGAACGCATGTGTCCGATCGGTGAATTGGCCACAGTTGAGGAATTGCTGCAAAACCTGATGGAGAGGGATGAGCCACTGGTCATGCGCCTGCCCCGCCAGCCAGGACGCAAGGAGCATCGTTTTGCGCACCTGCTGGCTGGCACGCCGGATATCGATGGGACCTCCGCCTTGCCGGCTGAACCGGCCAGACTTCAGGTTGCGGCCGAGAATGACCGTCTTACCAAACTGGAAAGCCTGGTCGCCGAGCTCCGTGCCGAGCTGGATGAGATGCACAGTCAGTTGAAAGCATTTCAGGCGCAGTTCGAATAGACCGCCTTCAACAGACGATGGTCATGAGAGAAAAAAACGGGCCCCGCAGAAATCTGCGGGGCCCGTTTCGATAAATTGGTCAGTAACCTCAGGCTTTCCTCACGTTTGAAGCCTGGAGACCTTTAGGCCCATTCTCAACGTCAAAGACGACGCGCTCGCCCTCAGCCAGTGATTTGAATCCGTC
>JBPPMB010000063.1:0-18064 GCA_051305855.1 Desulfuromonadales bacterium | reverse complement strand
CCTCCATGAAATCATGCGTCCCCCTTCTGACTCACGTCCATCCGAAGACAAGGAAACGACCAAAAAGGAAGAACAGAATCAGACAGAAAAAACCTCGCCTGACGAAGATGAAAATAAAAGAGAAACACCCTGATCTATGCGCAGAACTCCGGAAGCCAGTTGAGGGAATAGAAAAAGCCGATCGGACCCATGAGGCGGCCGATCGGGAATCGGGGACACTCAACTTTGGAATCGGGGACACTCAACTTTGAGTGTCCCCGTTGGGTGTCCCCGCGAAGCATGGAAGGGCAGTCGCTGGGCTGCCCTTTGTCGTATAAGTATCTCACAGGTTTACTCTCCGGCTTTCCTCTCCAGGGCATCGAAAACCATATCCAGCACCGCTTTCTGTCGGGCTTCATTTTTATTCAGCACCGCAAGACATTGCCCCATGGGGAAGCGTTGGTGCAGGTAGTCGGCATCCCGGCCGGAAAGGATGATGATGCGGCTTTTGTCCACGCCCTTTTCAATGGCATAGGCAAGCAGTTTGCTGCCGTCGAGATCCGGCATTTCCAGATCGAGCAACAGCAGGTCTAGATCAGGATTGATCTGGGCCAGTCCCTTTAGCGAGCTGTTGTATGCAAGGATTTCGAGTTTGGGGAAGCGCTCGCTTACATAACTCGTAAGGAATTCGAGGAAGAGACGATCGTCATCGATGAGCACTATCTTTTTCATGATGCTTCCCGGGCATGCAGGAACTTTTTAAGCATTATACCAAGGAGATGCTGAAAATGACGACCAGGTGGCATACCTTTTTCTTTTAAGGGCTTTTAAGCTATCATTAGCTGGCAACCTTTCAAGTTTGCCGGTTTCCGCTCAATGCGTGGCTAACCCGGTGGATCAGGCTTTTTGCCCTTGTTGACCCGAAATCCCGATTGTTCAAGGGCTGCGGCCAGGTTGGTCGGTGGAGCAGCAGTCTTTTGGGCAGGCTGCGGTTTTCGTGGACGCTCCTTCTGCTCCATAGGTTTTTCCAGTTCGCCGCGGCGCATGGTCAGGCCGATGCGCTTGCGCTCTATGTCAACAGAGAGGACACTGACCTGCACCTGCTGGCCAACCTTGACCACCTGGTTCGGATCTTTGACAAAACGGTCTGCGAGCTGACTGACATGCACCAGGCCGTCCTGATGAACGCCGATATCGACAAACGCGCCAAAGGCGGCGACATTGGTGACAATACCGTTGAGCGTCATCCCCTCCCTGAGGTCTTTGACCTCCATGATATCCTCGCGAAAACTCGCGGTAACAAATGACTCGCGAGGGTCGCGCCCCGGTTTTTTCAACTCGGTGACAATGTCGCGCAGCGTTGGTAAGCCGACGTCCGGGCCGGCGTACTGCTCCATCCTGATCTTGTCGAGCAAGGTCGGTTTTGCGATCAACGCCGACAGGGTCACACCGAGATCCGCAGCCATCTGCTCGACCAGCTGGTAGCGCTCCGGGTGAACCGCCGTATTATCCAGCGGCTGTTCGGCGTTTCTGATCCGCAAAAAGCCTGCAGCCTGCTCGTATGCCTTGGGCCCGAAACGCGGCACCTTGAGAAGCTGGTCCCGCCGGACAAAGGCTCCTTCGCTGTCCCGTTGCTGAACGATCGCCTTGGCCAGTGACTCGCTGATTCCGGAAACAAAGCTTAAGAGTGCCCAGCTGGCAGTATTCAGATCTGCGCCAACATAGTTGACACAGGATTCAACCACCTCATCGAGGGCTTTTTTCAATGCGATCTGATTGACATCGTGCTGATACTGTCCAACGCCAATGCTTTTTGGATCGACTTTGACCAGCTCGGCCAGGGGATCCTGTAAACGGCGGGCGATGGAGATGGCTCCGCGTACGGTCAGGTCGAGATCGGGGAATTCCTCGCGGGCAAGGTCAGACGCTGAATAGACACTGGCACCGGCTTCACTGACCATGACCACCTGCAGCTTGAATCCCGCTTCTTTAAGACAAATCCGCACAAACTGTTCCATTTCCCGCCCGGCGGTGCCGTTGCCGATAGCAACCATCTCTATGGCGTGTGCCTCGATAAGCCGCAGCAGTTCGCGCTTGGAAGACTCGATCCTGGCACCGCCTCCGGCATGTGGGTAGATGGTGACATGCTCGAGGAAACGGCCGGTCGCGCCAACGGCCGCCAGCTTGGAACCGGTCCGCAGGCCCGGATCGATGCCGAGTACCTTAAAGCTTCCGGCCGGGGCAGCAAGCAGCAGGTTGCGCAGGTTTTCCGCAAAGACCCGGATCGCTTCATCGTCGGCCAGCTTCTTTGCCTGCAGGCGCAAATCCAGGTCGATGGATGTGGTCAAGAGACGTTTATATGCATCGGCAATGATCTCCCGAAGCAGTTCAGCAAAGCGGCTTTCTGCAGTCACAAACAGCATGGAGAGACGGCCGAGGATCTCCTCCTCCGGTGCTTCGATGCGCAGCCGCAGCACCTCCTCTTTTTCGCCTCTGCGCATCGCCAGCATGCGGTGTGAAGGAACCTGTCTGAGCGGTTCGCTGAAATCGTAGTACATCTCATACTTGCTGACGGCCCCTTCCTTGCCCCTGGCCGGTTGTGAACAGAACAACCCCTGCTGCCAGGTCAAGTCGCGAACAATCGCTCGGGCCTCGGCGACATCGGCGAACTGTTCGGCGAGGATGTGGCCGGCTCCCGTCAAGGCCTCGGCAGCCGTGGCAACGTCCAGTTCCGGGTTTAAAAATGCTTCCGCCAGCTGCAAAGCCGGGGCACCGCTGCCACGCGCAGCCAGCAATTGCTCCGCAAGGGGTTGCAGCCCCCGTTCCCTGGCAATCGATGCCTTGGTGCGGCGTTTTGGCTTGAACGGCAGGTAAAGGTCTTCCAGCTCGGTTTTTTGTCGTGTCGCTGCAATCTTCAGACGCAGCTCCGCAGTCAGTTTCCCCTGGTCCTCGATCGATTTAAGAATCGTCTGGCGGCGCTCGTTCAGAATCGTGTGATAATCAAGGCGTTCCTGTATCAAACGAATCTGCACTTCATCGAGCTCCCCTGTTATCTCTTTTCGATAACGGGCAATAAAGGGTACGGTCGCCCCTTCTTCGAGCAGGGCGACTGTCTGTTTGACCTGCAGTTTTTGCAGCCCGGTTTCGTCGACCAGAACCTGCAGGATTGAGTCTTTGTCTGTTTCAAACATCTCAGGCAGTCCTTATCCTCTGATTATTGACTGTTGATTTTCAGGAAGGTGATACTAGCACAAGGGATGCTGTTTTACGACGTCCACTCTTTCCATCCCTTGCATCCATTCCTCTCATTGTGAGAAACTTTTCGCATGCATAAGGAAGAACTCCTGAAGAAAATCATCGATACCCTGAGTGCCGACCTCAACACCCTGACCGAGGCGGCCAAAACCGCCCATGCTGCGGCGACCCATACAGAATGCCTGCCCGACAACAAGTACGATACCACCGGCCTGGAGGCCTCCTACATCGCGCAGGGCCAGGCCAACCGCGCCCAGGAGATCCGCAAGTCGCTGGAGCATTACCGCAAGCTTGCGCTGCGCAGCTTCGACGATGAGACGCCGATCCGCCTGACCGCCGCGGTCACCATCGAAGCGGATGACGGCAGCTGCCGTCAGCTTTTTTTAGGACCCGATGCCGGGGGGCTGAAGCTGGTTGATGGCGCTGCCGAGTGGATTGTCATCACCCCGGAGTCGCCCCTGGGGCGCGCTCTGCTAGGCAAGGTCTGCGGGGATCAGGTTCAGGTGCAGATCGGCAGCGAGCCGAATCGGAAAGCCTGCACCATTGTCGCCGTCGCCTGACCGCGCAGAGGTTTCGCTGAGGGACTTGCCATCAGCATTGATCAAGGCGACGTTAAAATCACATGTCCGTGCGGGGACGGCCGCAAAACAATAAAAAAGGGCAGCCTTGTCGGGGCCGCCCTTTTTATTTCCCTGCCGGAGGGCTTATTTGCCCCACTTCTCCTTGATCCGCTGAACGGCTGTGGTGACATTGTCACGGTCGCCGAAGGCGGAAAGGCGGAAGTAGCCCTCGCCGGAATGGCCGAAGCCGCTGCCCGGGGTGCCGACCACGTGACACTCGTAGAGCAACTTGTCAAAGAAGTCCCAGCTTGTGAGGTCGCCCGGCGTCTTCAACCAGATGTAGGGGGCGTCTACGCCACCGTAGCAGGTGATGCCGGCCTCCTTGAGGCCCTCGCGGATGATTCGGGCGTTTTCCATGTAGTAGTCGATGATCTCCCGGGTCTCCTTCCAGCCCTGGTCGGAATAGACCGCAGCTGCGGCTCTCTGTACCGGGTAGGAGGCGCCGTTGAACTTGGTGGTGGTGCGGCGGTTCCAGAGTTTGTTGAAGCTGTACTTCTCGCCACTGGCGGTGGTGCCCATGAGCGCCTCGGGGATGACCACCAGTCCGCAGCGCACGCCGGTGAAACCGGCGGTTTTTGAAAAGGAGCGGAACTCGATGGCGCAGTTTTTCGCCCCGTCGATCTCGAAGATCGAGTGAGGAATGCCCGGGGTGGAGATGAACGCCTCGTAGGCGGCGTCGAAGAAGATGATGGCGTCATTGGCATTGGCGTAGTTGACCCATTTCTGCAACTCATCCCTGGTGGCGACAGTGCCGGTCGGGTTGTTGGGGAAGCAGAGGTAGATGATGTCGACCTTCTCCCTGGGCAGGTCCGGTACGAAATTGTTGGCCTCGGTGAAGGGCATATAGACGACGCCCTTGTAGTAACCTTGGGCGTCGGCTTCGCCGGTACGACCGATCATGACGTTGGTGTCGTTGTAGACCGGGTAGACCGGATCGCCGATGGCGACTACGTTGTCGAGCGCAAAGATGTCGAGAATGTTGGCGCAGTCGCACTTGGAACCGTCGGAGATGAACATCTCGGAGGTCTTCAGCTCGACGCCGAGCGGCTTGTAGCTCTTGTCGATGATCACCTGGGAGAGCCACTGGTAGCCCTGCTCGGGTCCGTAGCCGGCAAATTTATCGGTGGTGCCGAGATCGTCGACGGCGTCATGAAAGGCCTTGAGCACCGTCGGGGCGAGGGGTTGGGTGACGTCGCCGATGCCGAGGCGGATGACCCGGGCGGACGGGTTGGCGGCGGCGAATTCCCGCACGCGGCGGCCGATCTCGGGGAAGAGGTAACCGGCCTTGAGTTTGAGATAGTTGTCGTTGATCCGTGCCATTCTATTTTGCCTCCAATGGAATGTATTCTCGAAAACGCAGACTGAAAATCTGTCTCACGCGAAGCCGCGAAGAGAACCAAAACAAAGAATCGGATTGGACTTTCTTCGCGTTCTTTGCGGCTTGAGTGAGCGAAGCGAACGGGCGTGAGGCCGAACTTTGGTTTACTTCAGCCCCAGCACATCCTGCATGTCGTAGAGCCCCGCCGGTTTGCCGCCGAGCCAGCCGGCGGCGCGCACCGCGCCGCGGGCGAACATGTCGCGGCTCATGGCACGATGGGTCAGCTCAATTCTTTCGCCCATGCCGATGAAGTAAACGGTGTGCTCACCGACGATGTCACCGCCGCGCACGGTCTGCATGCCGAGCTCTTCCCGGGTACGCTCACCGCACATGCCTTCACGGTGATAGTTGGCGATCTGGTTGTAGTCGCGGTCAAGAGCCTCGGCGACAATTTCGCCCATGCGTACGGCTGTGCCGGAGGGTGAATCCTTTTTCTTGTTGTGATGCAGTTCGACAATCTCGACGTCGAAGCCTTCGCCGAGGGTCCTGGCCATATCCTTGAGCAGTTTGAAGCAGACGTTGACGCCGACGCTCATGTTGGGGGCAAAGACGATCGAGGTGCTTTTGGCGAAAGCGGTCAGCTGCTCGCGCTGTTCGGGGGTAAAGCCGGTGGAACCGACCACCATCTGCTTGCCCAGTCGGGCACAGACCGCGGCGTTGCCGAGGGTCACCTCGGGGAAGGTGAAGTCGATCAACACGTCGGCGCCGGCCAAGGCCTGCTCGAGAGAATCGCTGATCACAACGCCCAGGTCACCGCAGCCGGCGACGTAGCCGGCATCGTCGCCGAGCCTGGCATGTCCGGTCATTTCCACCGCTCCGGCCAGTTCAAGGCCCTCGGTTTCGGTGACTATGGCAATGATACGGCCGCCCATCCTGCCGGCGGCGCCTGTTACAGCAACCTTTATCATAATAAGCCTCAAGGATAGCCACAGAGACACCGTCACAGAGAAAGCCAGTCTGAAAAAACCTCTGTGTCTCTGCGGCAGAATAATGGTCAGATAAGTTTATACTTCTTCAAAACGGCTTTCAGTCTCTCCAGCGTCGCATCGCTCATCTCGACCAGCGGCAGGCGGACATTCGCTTTGATCCTGCCCATCAGTTCCAGCGTTTTCTTGACTGGAACCGGGTTCGACTCAATAAACATGGCAGTGTGGAATTCAAGCAGCTCGAGATGCAGTTTGCAACCCATCATGTAGTCGCCGTTCAGGACCGCCTCGACCATGTCCTTGACCTGCTTGGGGATAGCGTTGGCGGAAACCGAAATGACGCCCTTGGCGCCGCAGCACATCATCGGGAAGGTCAAGAAGTCGTCGCCGCAGATGACATCGATCTTGTCTCCAGCCTTGGCCAGGATCTGGCCGACCTGAGTGAGGTCGCCGGATGCTTCCTTGATTGCCACGATGTTGGCAAATTCTGCCAGGCGGGCAGTGGTGTCAGCGGCCATGTTGACGGCGGTACGGCCCGGTACATTATAGAGCACCTGCGGGAGGGCGACCTCTTCAGCAAGGCGCTTGTAATGCTGGTAGATGCCTTCCTGTGATGGCTTGTTGTAGTAAGGGCAGACCAGCAAAAGGCCGTCGGCTCCCATTGCCTTGGCATTTTTCGACAGGTGGATCGCTTCGGCAGTATTGTTGGCGCCGGTGCCGGCGATGACCGGAACGCGCTTGTTGACCTGCTCAATGCAGACCTTGATGACATACTCGTGTTCGTCAACGTCGAGCGTTGCCGATTCCCCTGTCGTGCCGCAGGGAACGATAACATCTGTGCCATTTTCGATCTGGAAGTCGATCAGCTGGCGATAGGTCTCCTCGGCGAACGTTCCCTGACCGTCGAAAGGGGTAATAATAGCGACCATGGATCCACTGAACATGATTTTCTCCTTACCTGAACATCTGAATCTTTTTTTGATGAATAAGGCACTTATCTAAACATAGCGATTGATTCTTGTAAAGGTTGTAAAAACTCCCTACTGCGGGGTGATCTGAGCCCCGGGGCTCGCCATGCTTTCCAGCAGTTGATCGCCTACGCGAACCAGCGCACTGACGCGGTACTCGTAAGTCCGTCCATTGTCGAGACCGCGATCCAGGAGATGCGTCGCTTGCAGAGGCTTTGCGTTGACCGGAACGATCGGAAACGGTCTTTTCGCCTGCCGGCGATAAAGGTTATAGCCGACCAGTTCCATCCCGCCGGACAGTGCAGGCGCAAGCCATTGCACGGCAACCTGGGCATCACCAGCTTCAACCTGCAGAGCGGTCGGTGACGGTGGCGGCGGTTGTGCTGCACGATGAACGCTTGCTGCCGGCCCTTCCACACCGCCAACGGTTAATGGCGCTATGGCGTAGCTGTAACCGCTGCCGATGCGAATGTCCAGATCACGCCAGTAAATCCGGTTGCCGATGCGCTGCCCGGGTTCAGGGAACTGGAGATCGAGTTCAGCGACCTCATCCCGAGGTTCGCGGCAGGTCGGACAGCCATCGGTCACATCGTAGTCAAGACGCTTGATGCGGAAACCGGTGAGATCGTCAGCGTTGCTGCCATCCTGGTTTGTCGATGGGATGCTCCAGGCAAGCACAAAGAGATTGCCCTGCTGCTGCAGGGTCACTTCTTGCGGGGCTGCTGGAAGGGTGGCGAGCTTCGGCCGTACCGGACCTTTTTTGCCGCAGGCGGTTATCATTGCGATCAGCAGGACGCCGGTTGTAAGGATAAGCGCGGGACGCAGGGCGCGAGGCGCGAGAGATCTCAGCGACAATTTCCTGGACATGCTATTACCCGTTTTCCATTAGAGCCTGGCGGGCTAGGGCGAGCTCTTTTTCGACGGCCGAGCGGGCGGTCCCGCCAGTCGCCTTGCGGGCATTCACCGAAGCCTCAAGGGTGATATGATCGAAGATGTCAGCGTCGATGGCGGTGGAAAACTTCTGGAATTCCTCAAGGGTCAACTCCGGGATGTCCTTGCCGGTCTCGATGCAATAGCGCACGGTTTTGCCGACGACTTCGTGGGCGTTGCGAAACGGCAGTCCCTTGCGCACCAGGTAATCAGCGATATCGGTGGCGGTGGAGAAACCCCGGGCGGCAGCAATTCTCATCCGTTCTGGATTGACAGCCATCTCGGCGATCATCTCGGCAAAGACCTTGAGCGAGCCACGCACCGTATCGATGGTGTCGAAGAGCGGCTCCTTGTCTTCCTGCATGTCCTTGTTGTATGCCAGCGGCAACGATTTCATCAATGTCAGCAGGCTGACCAGGCTGCCATAGACACGGCCGGTTTTGCCGCGCACCAGTTCCGGCACATCGGGGTTTTTCTTCTGGGGCATGATGGAACTGCCAGTGCAGAAACCGTCGGAGAGATCGATGAAGGCAAAGTCGGCACTCGACCAGAGGATCAGCTCCTCGGAAAGACGCGAAAGATGCATCATCATGATCGCGGCAAAGCTGCAGAATTCGAGGGCGAAGTCGCGGTCGGAGACGGAATCCAGGCTGTTGCGCGTCACCCCGGCAAAGCCAAGCTGTCCGGCGACCCATTCGCGGTCAATCGGGAAGGTCGTTCCCGCCAGCGCTCCGGCGCCGAGCGGCATCAGGTTGAGGCGGCTGCGCAGATCATGCAGGCGGCCGGCATCCCGTGCCAGCATCTCGACGTAAGCCAGCATGTGATGTGAAAAGAGCACCGGCTGGGCGGTCTGCAGGTGGGTGTATCCCGGCATGATAACATCGAGATTGGCTTCGGCTTGCGCGAGCAGGGCAGACTGCATTTGCCTGAGAGCCTTGGCGATGGCATCGACTTCATCGCGCAGATAGAGACGCACGTCCAGGGCGACCTGATCGTTGCGCGAACGGGCCGTGTGCAGTTTGCCGCCGACCGGCCCGATCTTTTCGATCAAACGGGCTTCGATATTCATATGAATGTCTTCGCGAGCGACCGAGAAGACAAACGTGCCTGCCTCGATTTCGGCAAGTATCTCATTGAGACCATGGATGATCGCCTCGGCTTCGTTGTCTGCGATGATCCCCTGACGGGCGAGCATCCCGGCATGGGTGACGGAACCAAGGATGTCGTAGCGGTAGAGGCGCTGGTCAAAGTTGATCGAAGCGGTGAATTCTTCAACAAAGGCATCGGTGGGCTGGGTGAAACGTCCGGCCCAGAGTTTGTTGCTCATGGTTCTCATGTCCCTTCATGTTGACATACTAATCCGGGACGTGCGGCAGATCCCGGGTCATTGGTAAATAATGCCGAATTCGTTCCGGTAGAAGAGCTCATCCACCGGCTCGCCCGGGTCCTGCAGGGTATCAGGATAAATCTGTGCCAGGATGTGCCGGGTACCGGGAGTCATGTCGTACGCTATCAGCCGGTTTGCCGGAACCCACTCGGCTTCAATCACTTCCGAATGGTTCGGCCGCAGTTCTACGCTCAAAGGGCGCGCCCGGTAGTAGAGGATCACGTAATGGTCGTTCCGTTTGCCCAGGGCGACGTGCTCGTAGACATCAAGCAGGCCGGCAATGTGCACCTCTATACCAACCTCTTCACGAACTTCGCGGTGCAAGGCCTGCAACAGCGTTTCGCCGTGATCGACTTTGCCTCCCGGCATGACCCACTTGTCGCAGAACGGTTCGATACAGCGCCGGGTCAGCAAAACACGCTGCTGTTCATCAACGATGCAGGCGACGACAGATGTTTTGATCGCCTGTTTTTTGAAGTCCATAATACCTCGAGGTGCGCCTTATTTTTTCGCTTCCCTCTGCATCGCTGCGATACGCAGGCGCAGGGCGTTGAGCTTGATGAAGCCTTCGGCATCGGCCTGGTTGTAGACTGCGTCGGCCTCGAAGGTGGCGAAGTCGACATTGAACAGGCTGTCTGTGGCCGAATCGCGACCGACCACGCGGCAGTGCCCCTTGTAAAGCTTGATGCGAGCCTTGCCGTTGACATTCTGCTGGGTCTGGTCGATCAGGGCCTGCAGGGCCAGGCGCTCGGGAGCGAACCAGAAGCCGTTGTAGATCATGCTGGCATAGCTGGGGACCAGCGAATCGCGCAGGTGCATGACTTCGCGATCCATGGTAATTGATTCCACACCGCGGTGTGCTTCTTCGAGAATGGTGCCGCCGGGGGTCTCGTAAACGCCGCGGCTCTTCATGCCGACAAAGCGGTTCTCGAGCAGGTCAACCCGGCCGATGCCGTGCCGTCCGCCGATTTCGTTAAGCTTGGCGAGCAGGTTGGCTGGTGACAGACGCTCGCCGTTGACTGCGACGGCATCGCCTTTCTCGAATTCAACTTCAACATATTCGGGCTGGTCGGGTGCATCTTCAGGGCGTACGGTCAGTGCGTACATCTCTTCCGGAGCTTCAGTCCAGGGGTTTTCAAGCACGTCACCCTCGAAGGAGATATGCAACAGGTTGCGGTCGGAACTCCAGGGGAACTTCTTGCTGGTCGGCACCGGGATGCCGTGCTTGCGGGCATATTCCTCCAGAGCGGTCCGGCTGTTCATATCCCACTCGCGCCACGGCGCAATGACTTTGACCGCCGGGTTAAAGTGATAATAGGCGATCTCGAAGCGGACCTGGTCGTTGCCCTTGCCGGTGGCGCCATGGGAAACCGCATCGGCACCTTCCTGACGGGCGATGTCCATCTGCGCCTTGGCGATCAGCGGCCGGGCGATCGAGGTGCCGAGGAAGTAGCGTCCTTCGTAAATGGCGTTGGCGCGGAACATTGGGAAGACGAAGTCGCGGGTGAACTCCTCGCGCAGGTCAAGAATGTGACAGGCGCTTGCACCGGTGTCCCTGGCTTTCTTTGGGATGCCGTCGAGTTCATCGCCCTGACCGAGGTCGGCCGAGAAGGCAATGACTTCACAATCGTATTCCTCGATCAGCCATTTGAGGATGATCGAAGTGTCAAGTCCCCCGGAATAAGCCAGAACAGCTTTTTTAATGGTTCCTTTTTTGCTCATTATCGAATGCTCCTTACAGTTTATGGGAAGTGCGAAAAGTGAGGGTCGAGGCGTGGATTTATTCTCTTCTCGCACCTGTTGCTTCTCGCCTCAGAGTTTAATGACATAGGTGTCGGCTATTTTGTCGTGCAATCCCTGTTTCTGGTTGTCGAAGATGACCATGAGATAACCGATGCCGAGCAGCAAACTGGAAATGAATTTACCCAGCACCTCGCGCAAGACCGCGCGACCATAGGTAACCGGGCTGCCATCGGTGCGGATGACCATGATGCGCAGTGCCATTTTCCCGGGTGTCTGTCCGCAGTAACCGGTAAAGAAAACAGCGTAGCCGATGCTGAGTGATGCACCAAACAGCCAGATAACCATGTTGACGGCTGGGTTCCCCTCTGTAGCAATCCCCAGCATGTCAATCACCAAGCTGATCAACAGACTGAGTCCGGCTTGAACGATCCCCAGCAGGAAAAAGTCGAGCATGCAGGCAACGACGCGGATCCAGAACCCGGCTTTAGGCCGATTCTGAGGTTCAGATTTTTCTGCATAGCGTCGCAAATTGGCGAGGTTGATGCTCAGTATGTCAGAATTTTGCAGTGAATGTTCAGTTTTTTGCCACTGCGCCTGAAGCTTTGCGTAAATGACACCACAGCCTGTGCAGATGCCGCTTTTGTCCTGTACGAAACCGCAAGCTGGACAGATGATCTGCTCAAGCGGCTCCGACTTCTGCTCGGCATCTGCCGTTTGGACAGGGCGCAGCGCCTTGTCAAAAGAGAACCTCTTGCTGCATCTGGGGCAGGTCACCTTGACAGGTCGATCCGGAACCTTGGCCGGATCGACCGTCTTGGAAAAATTACAATGGGGACATGTGATATTCATTGTAGACGGTCTTAATTTCCTGAAAGTTCTTTCGCGTCTTGTTTCCGATGGGTCAACCCATCAATGTCGCCATGATGGCTTTCTGCACATGCAGGCGATTCTCGGCTTGGTCGTAAATAATCGCATGACGACTCTCCATGACCTCGTCGGTGATCTCTTCGTCACGGTGGGCGGGGAGACAGTGCAGGACCACACAATCGGGATCGGCCATAGCAATCAGATCCATATTGATCTGGTAGCCGGCAAAAGCCTTGGCCCGTTCCTGCTGCTCAGCTTCCTGGCCCATGCTTGCCCATACATCGGTGTTCAGAACCTGTGAGCCGCGCACCGCTTCACGAGGGTCATTGCTGTAGAAAATCCGGGCTCCGGCGTCGGCCGCCCGTTTACAGACCCCGGTGTCCGGCTCATAACCCGCCGGGGTGGCCAGGCGCAGTTCAAAACCGAATACCGCAGCGGCATTGATCCAGCTATTGGCCATATTGTTGCCGTCACCGATCCAACAGTAGGTGAGCTCACGGTAGTTCTGCCTGTGCTCACTTACGGTGAAGAGGTCGGCCATCACCTGACAGGGATGATACAGGTCGGTCAGGCCGTTGATGACCGGTACGGAGCTGTATTGTGCAAATGCCTCGACGGCCTGCTGCGAATAGGTGCGAATCATGACGCCGTCGACATAGCGAGCCATGCAACGGGCGGTATCCTTGATCGGTTCCCCGCGACCCATTTGGGTGCTGCCCGATGCCAGAAACAGGGCGTGTCCACCTAACTGGAACATGCCGGCCTCGAAGGAGACGCGGGTTCTCGTCGAGCTTTTATCGAAGAGCATGCCGAGGGTTTTGCCTGCCAACAGGTGATGCAGTACGCCGGCCTTCTGCCTGGATTTCAAGTCACTGGTCAGCGCAAAAATCTTTTCCAGAGCTGTGAGGCTCCAGTCGCTGAGACAGAGAAAATCTTTATTCACAATAATGACTCCTTCGCATCATAGGTTGTTCAGCTGGTCGGTCCCGCTATGCCAACAGTCGCCAGTACTTCATCAAGGATCAGCATCGCTTCATCAATGTCTGCCCGGCTGACGATCAGCGGTGGAACGAAGCGCAAGACGTTACCGACGGTACAGTTGATCAGCAGGCCGCGCTCCATGGCTGCGTTGACCAAAGGTCCTCCTTCGGTAGTCATTTCCATGCCGATAATCAGGCCACGGCCACGCACCTCTTTAATGAAGGCATATTTGCCCTGTAATCTCACAAGCCGTTCCATCAGGTAGTCGCCCATGGTGCGACAGTTGTCCAGGATGCCATCGTCGGATATCGCCTGCATCGCGGCCAGAGCGGCAGCGCAGACCAGCGGATTGCCGCCGAAGGTCGAACCGTGGGCTCCCGGGCCGAGCCGTTCGGCCAGAGATTCTGTCGTCAGCATGGCGCCGATCGGCGGCCCTCCCGCCAGGGCTTTGGCCAGGGTCAGAATGTCAGGGATAACCTCTTCGTGCTCATAGGCCCAGAGGCTGCCGGTCCTGCCGCAGCCGACCTGAACCTCGTCGTAGATCAGCAACAGGTCGAATTCGTCGCAAAGATCCCGGACGGCTTTGAGATAGCCGGGCGGAGGTACGTTGACGCCACCTTCACCCTGGATCGGTTCCAGCATGATGGCACAGACGTGTGGCGTGACCATCTGGCGCAAAGCCTGCAGATCCCCGAAGGGCACATGCTTGAAACCGCCGAGCATCGGCGCAAAACCCGCCTTGACCTTCTCCTGGCCGGTCGCACTTATAGTGGCGATGGTGCGGCCATGGAAAGAGGCCAGCGCGGTGATCACCTCAAAGCGATGTTCGCCGTGCTTTTCCCTGCTGTGTTTGCGCGCCAGCTTCATTGCGGCTTCATTGGCTTCTGCACCGGAATTGCAGAAGAAGACCCGGTCGGCAAACGAGTGTTCACAGAGCCATTCGGCCAAGGCGATCTGCTGGGGGATATGGTAGTAGTTGGAGCAATGCAGCAAGCGCCCGGCCTGCTCACGCAGCGCGGCGACGACCTTCGGGTGACAGTGGCCGAGATTATTGACAGCCACCCCGGCGAGGAAATCGAGGTAGACTTTGCCATCGACATCCCACAGGCGACAACCCTCGCCGCGCTGGGCGACGATCGGGTAGCGGCCGTAGGTCTTCATGACATGCTGGTCTGCTTTATTAATCCACTCGCTGGAAGTACTCATAACGGTAATCCGTAAAAGGTGAAAGTGATTATCTGGTAGCCGGACCTCAGCTACTTCTCTACCTGAACTTCGCGACTGCCGTACCAATCCCCAGATCGGTGAAGATCTCGAGGAGGCAGGCGTGTTCAACCCGGCCGTCGATGATATGAGCTTTCTGCACGCCCGCATGTATGGCCTCGAGGCAACAGGTGACCTTCGGGATCATGCCACCGCAGATTGTCTCGTCGTCGAGCAGTCCCTGCACGTCGCTGACATCAATGGTTGAGATCAGATCTCCGAACTTGTTTTTGACCCCTTCAATGTCGGTGAGCAGGATCAGCTTCTCTGCCTTGAGAGCCGCGGCCACCTGTCCGGCGACCAGATCGGCATTGATATTGTATGATTCGCCGGTGTCGCCAAAGCCGAGAGGGGCAATCACCGGGATGAAATCGTTCTGCTCAAGGGCACGGATAATCTCCGGGTTGACGGAGACCACCTCACCGACATGGCCGATATCGATGATCTCGGGTGTCAGGGTCTCGGGATTGATCGTCTTCATCTCCATCTTGCGGGCCTTGATCAAGCCGCCATCCTTGCCGGTCAGGCCGACGGCCCGGCCACCATGGCGATTGATGTTGGCGACGATCTCCTTGTTGACCCGGCCGCCCAGGACCATTTCGACGACGTCCATGGTTGCGCTGTCGGTGACCCGCATGCCGCGGACGAAGTGGGACTCAAGCCCCATCTTCTCCATGACGCTGCCGATCTGCGGGCCGCCGCCATGCACCACGACCGGATTCAGACCGATGTACTTCATGAGGATGATGTCCTTGGCGAAGGATTCCTTGAGCCTCTCTTCCACCATGGCATTGCCGCCGTACTTGATGACGATGGTCTTGTTGGCAAAGCGCTTGATGTAGGGGAGCGCCTCCATGAGTACATTGGCTTTTCTGATCAACTCTTGCATGGTTTATCCTGTTTAGAGGTAACTCTTTGGCACATAGGCAAGTGCATGTGGCCTGCAGCCATTGCCTGCGTCCAACGTTGTCACTTAACTTCCCGCAAGCAACAGCTGCAGCCCACATGCCGAGCTGTTGAGTGCACGTTGTCTGCAGCCATTGCCTGCGTCCAACGTTGTTGCTTAACTTCCCGCAAGCAACAGCTGCAGCCCACATGCTGTGCCGTTGCGTAAGGGAAATGAATAGTTACGTTTAGAGAATATAACGCGACAGGTCCTCGTTGTCAGCAATTTCTGCGAGTCGCTCATGGACAAAGGCCTTGTCGATACGGAAGAGTTTTTCCCGCTGTTCCGGAGCGTTGAAGGATAACTCTTCCAGCAGGGTTTCCATGATCGTGTGCAATCGCCTGGCACCGATATTCACCGTGCGCTCATTGACCTTGGCTGCCGTTTTCGCAATTTCCAGGATTGCTTCCTCGGTGAATTCCAGGTTGATGCCCTCGGTCGCCATGAGCGCCTGGTACTGGCGGATCAGGGCGTTGTGCGGTTCCGTCAGAATCCTGAAAAGATCAGCCTCTTCCAGGCTGTCGAGCTCAACCCGGATCGGAAAGCGCCCCTGAAGTTCGGGGATCAGGTCCGAGGGCTTGGTGACATGAAATGCGCCGGCCGCGATGAAGAGGATATGGTCGGTCTTAACCGGCCCATACTTGGTGTTGACCGTGCTCCCCTCGACAATCGGCAGTATGTCGCGCTGCACCCCCTCGCGGGAGACTTCCGGGCCATGACCCCCTTCGCGGCTGGCAATCTTGTCAATCTCGTCGATAAAGATGATGCCGTTCTGCTCGGTACGCTCTTTGGCCAGGGTCTGGACCTTGTCCATGTCCACCAGTTTTTCCGCCTCGATTTCAATCAGCAGCTCTCTGGCTTCAGACACTTTCATACGGCGATGCTTGGTTTTCTTCGGAAAAATATTGCCGAACATCTCCTTGATATTGAAACCCATCTCTTCCGGACCCTGGGGACCGAAAACCTGCATGCTCGGCATCTGGGTGTCCTGCGTTTCTATGTCGACCATGCGCTCGTTGAGCTCACCCATGCGCAGCAGGCGGCGTAACTTGTCACGGGTCGTACTGTTTTCTTTGGGGTCGGCCGGGGTTTTCTCGCCAGGCAGGAGCAGGTCGAGCAGGCGATCTTCAGCCAGGTCTTCTGCCTTGATCCGCTGGCTCTTTGCCTCTTCGGCCTTGACCATCAGGATGGCCAGTTCGACCAGGTCGCGCACCATGCTTTCGACGTCGCGGCCGACGTAGCCGATTTCGGTGAACTTGCTGGCTTCGACCTTGACAAACGGGGCCTGGGCCAGACGCGCCAAACGTCTGGCGATTTCAGTCTTACCGACCCCGGTCGGTCCGATCATAATGATATTCTTCGGTGCGATCTCTTCCCGGAGGTCCTCAGCAATCTGCTGACGACGCCAGCGGTTGCGCAAAGCGACGGCCACAGCCCGCTTGGCGCTGCTCTGGCCAACGATATAACGATCGAGTTCAGAGACAATCTCCCGTGGGGTGAAGTTATTCATGACAAGGTCTCCACAATGATCCGGTCGTTGGTGAAAACACAGATCTCTGCAGCAATCTTCAAAGACTCCTCGGCAACCTGGGCCATGGGTAGCGTGGTGTGGCAGATCAGGGCGCGCGCGGCAGCCTGGGCAAAGGTACCACCAGATCCGATCGCAGCAATGCCGTTTTCCGGTTCGATGACATCGCCTACTCCGGAGAGCACCAGGGTCGCTTCGCGGTCGGCAACGATCAGGAGCGCCTCGAGGTGGCGCAGAATGCGGTCTTTGCGCCATTCCTTGGCCAGTTCAACGGCCGCCCGCTGCAGGTTGCCACGATACTCCTGAAGCTTGGCTTCAAACTTCTCAAAGAGGGTGAAGGCGTCGGCCGTGCTGCCGGCAAACCCGGCGATCACCTTGTCGTCATACATGCGCCGCAGTTTTCTGGCGGTATGCTTCATAACCGTGTTGCCGAGGCTGACCTGACCGTCTCCGGCCATGGCGACTTCTGAGCCGCGTCGCACGCAAAGAATGGTTGTTCCCTTGAACATTTTGGACCTCTTCTCAAAGTTTTCTGTAACCCGGCGAGCAATAACGGCTCACTTCCCGCGCTTCCAACCGAATGCTGCAATTGTAGTAAAGCAACGCGTCTGGGTGCGTTTTCTCTGGCAGTCTGTCGGACTATACGGGTCGACAGACTACTCGCTAGTGTCTATCTGGAAACTCCAGACAACACAAGCACAGTTTTCGTCCGGAAACGGCCCTTTTCCGCAATCTCTGCGTCAATCGGCGGATTTGATTGTGCGGCGTAAAGTACTACGCCTCCGCTCAAATCCTTGATTTCCTTGACCTTGCGAAAAATTGCTCGTTTACAGATCGAAAACTGCGGTCGTGCCAACCAGAGTTTCCGGATGGGCACTAACTGTGATGGTTCACTTTAAAATGTAGCGCTTGCAGATTATGAAGTGCTGCGAGGAGTCTGTCGGAGTATCCATGAACCGGCAGTAAATTCGGCTGTTCGGTCCATATTTCAGCTCCTTTTTGAGCTATAGCTACGGCATGGAGCTGCAAACGAGCTAAAACCTGTGCTCAAGCATCCAAATTTTCGCTTCGGTCCGTATTGTCCGACAGACTCCTGGACTCACTATGCTCCAGAACGACCCGGTAGGCATCCATCCCGCCACTGAGAAATGCCTGTGCTGAACCCCAGAGATACAGTCGAAAACGACGATAAAGCATCTCTCCCCAGCGGTTGATAATTTCATCCCGGGCGGTTTCCAGATTCTCAGCCCAGGCCTTGCAGGTGAGGTAGTAATTTCGCCGGTCATTATAAAC
>JBPPMB010000005.1:0-9571 GCA_051305855.1 Desulfuromonadales bacterium | reverse complement strand
GCGAATCCGCTGGAAGAGACGCGCTGCCTGTTGCGGCCGGTCGGAGTGTTCGCAATCATCTCCCCCTTCAATTTTCCGGTTGCCCTGCCGTGCAACCTGATCGGCGCCTGCCTGATCGCCGGCAACACGGCGGTCTTTAAGCCGAACCCCGGTTCGTCCCTGACAGGCAAGCTCCTGATGGACTGTGCGACCAGTGCCGGACTGCCGGCCGGCGTCCTCAACCTGGTGTGTGGCGAGAAGTCCGGACCACTTCTGGCCGAGGCGGCGGGGATTGACGGTTTTGCCTTTACCGGCAGCCACGAGGTTGGCATGCGCTTGGCGCGTCTGGCTCTGACGGGACCTTACGCTCGCCCCGTAATTGCCGAAATGGGCGGCAAGAACCCGGCCTATATCGCGGCCAGCGCCGACCTTGAAGTCGCTGCTGAGGGACTGATGCGTTCGGCTTTCGGCCTGCAGGGCGAAAAATGCAGTGCTTGTTCGGTGGCATACGTCGAGGAGAAGGTGCACGACGCCCTTCTGGAGATCCTGGTGCAGAAGACACAGGCATTGGTGGTTGGCTCCCCTGAGGACCGCGCTACCTTTGTCGGCCCGCTGATCAATGGCGCCGCCCTGGGCCGCTACTCCAGAGCCTGTGAGGCTGCCCGACAGGAAGGGCGCATGGTCCTCGGCGGCCAAAGGCTGATGGAAGGGGCGCACGCTGCAGGCAATTTCGTGGCTCCAGCCATCGTTGCCGACCTGCCCGCTGATCACTGGCTAAACTCCGAGGAACTCTTCCTGCCGTTTCTCTCGGTCCAGCGTTGCCGGACTCTAGCCGATGGGATTGCACGTGGTAACCGCGTGCAGTACGGCCTGACCGCCGGCGTCTATGCCCGGCAACCTGATGAACTGGAGTTGTTCTTCAACACCGCCCAGGCCGGGGCGCTCTACGCCAACCGCCGCAGCGGGGCGACCACCGGGGCCTGGCCAGGCTTTCAGACTTTCTGCGGCTGGAAAGGCTCGGGTGTCGACGGCAAGGGCGGTTTGGGCCCCTACCATCTGCCCAGATTCATGCGCGAGCAGAGCCACACCATCATGCACAAGTGCTAGCGTTCCAGGCTGCCAACCTTCTGCTAAGGAGACTGATTCATGCTTGAATCCGCCAGGCCAATGACGGCTGTACAAATGGTCGACCTGTGCAAACAGTACACTTTCTGGACCTGGTCTGCCCAGGGGGCCGTCGATCCGATCCCGGTGGTGCGCGCCGAGGGTATTTATTTCTGGGACGCCGACGGCAAGCGCTACATCGACATGAATTCCCAGGCGATGTGCAGCAACCTTGGCCACGGCAACCGGCGCGTGATTGAAGCGATCAAGGCCCAGGCCGAGGAGCTCGCTTACGTGAGCCCCGCCATGGCAACCCGCATCCGTGCCGAGATCGGTCCATTGCTGGCGGCACACACCCCGGGTGATTTGAACAGGTTCCTCTTCACCCTCAGCGGTGCCGAGGCCAACGAGAACGCCATCAAACTGGCCCGGGCCTTTACCGGCCGGCACAAGATCATTACCCGCTACCGCTCCTATCACGGCGCCAGCGCCGGTGCCGGCACCCTCACCGGCGACCCGCGCCGCTGGGCCTGTGAACCCGGTATCCCCGGTGTCGTGCGTGCCTTCGACCCCTACGGTTACCGATGCACTTTTGGCCGCAACGACTGCAGTGATTGCGCGCTCTACTGTCTCAGCCATATCGAAGAGATCATCCAGTTCGAAGGCGCCCATAACGTCGCCGCAGTCTTTATCGAGTCGATTACCGGAGCCAACGGCCTGATTGTGCCGCCCCAAGGTTACCTGAAAGGGCTGCGCGAGCTGTGCGACAAATACAGTATCCTGTTGATCTGTGATGAGGTCATGAGTGGTTTCGGTCGCTCGGGAGCATGGTTCGCCGTTGATCACTGGGGGGTGGTCCCCGATATGATCACCATGGCCAAGGGCTTCACCTCTGCCTACCTGCCCCTTGGCTGCGTGGCCATGAGCGGACGCATCGCCGCACATTTCGAAACGCGGGCCTTCTCCGGCGGCCTGACTTACAACTCCCACCCCATGTGCCTGGCAGCGGCGGTAGCAACCCTGCGGGTGCTGGAAGAGGATGACTTGGTCGGCAACTCCCGGCGTCTCGGGGCAGTCATGGTTGACCTGCACCGCGGATTGAAGGAGCGCCACCCGTCGGTGGGAGACGTCCGTTCCCTGGGCCTGTTCGGCGTCATCGAGCTGGTGAAGAACCGTACAAGCCGCGAGCCTTTGGCGCCTTTCAACGGTACCAGCCCGGAGATGGCGAGCCTCGGGGCTTTTCTTAAGGAAAACGGCCTGTCGGCCTTCCTGCGCTGGAACTACCTGTTCACCATCCCGCCGCTCTGCATCAATGAGCAGCAGCTGCGCGAAGCCTTCACCATTATCGACCGTGGTCTCGACATCACCGACCGGGCAATAACCGGTTGAACGACGGTTGCCTGTTACCTGAAAACGCAAGGAGAGAGAATGGCAACACAGGAAGTATGGATCGTTGATGCGTTGCGTACGCCGGTTGGGCGGCATGGCGGCGCCCTGGCCGGTGTGCGCCCCGATGACCTCGCCGCCCTCGTGCTCAAAGCCTTGACGGACAAGGCGCAGATCCCATTGGCAGAGATAGAGGATGTCTACCTCGGCTGTGTCAACCAGGCCGGCGAAGACAACCGCAACGTGGCCCGTATGAGCCTGCTTCTGGCAGGTCTTCCCGAGCAGGTGGGTGGTTGCACGGTCAACCGTCTTTGCGGCTCGGGCCTGGAAGCGGTCGCCTGCGCAGCGCGGTCGATCATGGCTGGAGAGGGCCACGTCTATCTCGCCGGCGGTGTTGAGTCGATGAGCCGTGCTCCGTTGGTCGTCGCCAAGGCTGAGCGGCTGTTTTCGATCAATCACCAGACCTTGTACGACAGCACCATCGGCTGGCGCTTCGTCAATCCCAAAATGGAAGCGATGGGATACACCGACTCGATGGGCATGACGGCTGAAAACCTCGCCGCGCAATACCGCATCAGCCGTGAGGCTCAGGATCTTTTTGCCCTGGCCAGTCAGCAGAAGGCGGTCAAGGCACAAGAGGCCGGGGCTTTCAATACCGAGATGGTCGCGGTGCCGATCAAAAGCGGTCTGTTTGAAATCGACGAAGGGCCGCGCAAGGAGACCACCCTGGGAAAACTGAGTTCACTCAAGCCGGTATTCAAGCATGATGGTACAGTGACAGCGGGCAACGCGAGCATGATCAATGACGGTGCTGCAGTACTATTGCTGGTGTCGAGGGAATATGCCACGACCCATGGCCTGAAGCCGCTTGCCAGGGTTCGCAGTATCGCCATCGCCGGCAGTGCACCGCGGATTATGGGGATCGGGCCGGTCCAGGCCACGGAAAAAGCGCTCTTCAGAGCGGGAGTGACGCTGGATGACATCGGGCTGATCGAGTTGAATGAGGCTTTTGCCGCCCAATCACTGGCGGTTCTTGCCGAATGGCAGATGGACTACCAGGATCCGCGCCTCAACCCCAACGGCGGTGCCATTGCCCTGGGGCATCCGCTCGGCTGTACCGGTGCCAAGCTGCTTACCTCGCTGGTCTACGAGATGCAGCGCCGCGAGCAGGCTGATCTGGGTCTGGTCTCTCTGTGTATCGGTGTAGGGCAGGGGATCTCCATGGTGGTGGAAAAAGTCTGAAGTCGGCCAGGAATCGGCTCTCAAGCAAGAGGCGCAGGAGGAACTCGTTTGGATAAGACACTCAATGCTGAACAGGCGATAGACCTGTTTGTAAAGGACGGTATGACCGTCATGGTCGGAGGCTTCGGCCTGGTCGGCGCACCGTTGACCCTGGTGCGGGCTCTCAACGGTAGTGACCGCAAGGACCTGACCATCATCAGCAACAACCTTGGCGAACCCGGCAAAGCTCTGGGCGAGACCTACCGGCTCGGCAAAGTGACGCGGGCCGTCGGCACGTATTTTACCAGTAATCCCGAGGTTGCCGATGGCTACGCCAAGGGGGCGATTCAGATTACCCTGCTTCCGCAGGGAACGTTTGCCGAGGCGATTCGTGCCGCTGGTGCAGGAATCGGCGGTTTCTATACCCCAACCGGGGTCGGGACACTGCTGGCCGAGGGCCAGGAAGTGCGTGAGATCAACGGCAGAGAGTACCTCTTCCAGGAGGCCCTGCACGCCGATGTGGCTCTGGTGCGCGCCCACAAGGCCGACCGCTTGGGAAATCTCGTCTATTACAAGACCGCGAGGAATTTTAATCCGATCATGGCGACCGCCGCGCGGACAGTGATCGCCGAGGTCGACGAGATTGTTGAAGTGGGCAAGCTCGATCCGGAAATGGTCTGCACCCCGCATCTCTACGTTGACCGGTTGGTCATTGCCGAGGAGAAACTATGAACGACAAGCAGTTGATCGCCAGTCGCGCCGCTGCCCTGCTAAAACCCGGCTGGTTCGTCAACCTGGGAATCGGCATTCCGACCCTGGTGACTCATTATGTCGAGCCCGACACCATCTGTTTCCAGACCGAGAACGGGCTGCTGGGTGTTGGTTCGCCACCGGAAGCAGAGCAGGTCGACCCCAACCTTGTCGATGCAGCCAAGAAACCGGTTACCGAGCGCCTGGGAGCCGCATTTTTCGACAGTGCGGCATCCTTCGCCATGATCCGCGGCGGCCATATTGACGCTGTCGTACTGGGCGCTCTCGAGGTCGATGAACAGGGGCGTGTGGCCAACTGGACGGTCCCCGGCAAGCCGGTTCTCGGGGTTGGCGGGGCTATGGACCTCATGGTTGGAGCGCGCAATGTGATCGTGGTCATGACGCATAACGCCAGGGACGGTTCAACGAAGCTGGTGCGCGAGTGCACGCTGCCATTGACCACGCCGCGCCCGGTCGACTGGGTGGTCACCGAGCTGGCGATGTTCCGCGTAGAAGCACAGGGCCTGGTTCTGAAAGAGCTGGCGCCCGGGGTCACTGAGGATGAGCTCAAAGGGCGCACGGGAGCCCGTTACTCCGTTTCACTCTGACGTTGGATCTCCGAGCCTGGCTGAACTGACTTGCCCTCCGGCAGGTCATTGCCGCCAGATGCGTAGCTTATATAACGATTGCGCTTTTTGGCTTGACTCTTTTCCTTCTTTTAGGGTAAATAAGCGGTTCGCTTATCTGAGGAGGCTAAAACGATGAACACTGTCAATTACATCGGCATGGAAAATATGAGAAAAGATATCCCCATATTCAAGGGTGGGGATACCCTGCGTGTGCATGTTAAGATCACCGAGGGTGACAAGCAGCGCATCCAGGTCTTTCAAGGGGTCTGCATCAAGCGCCACAACAACGGTGTCGGTTCTTCCTTCACGGTGCGCAAAGTTTCCAACGGCATGGGTGTCGAGAGGGTCTTCCCCTTGCACGGGCCCTGTGTCGACAAGATCGAAGTCATGATGGTCGGCAAGGTGCGCCGCGCCAAGCTTTATTACCTGCGCAACCTGCAGGGCAAGGCGGCACGTATCAAAGAAGTGCGCCAGCGCTAACCAGGTCCTACTGAGAAGTTCTCAACGCCCCGGCTGTTTTCAGCCGGGGCGTTTCTGTTCTTGTCTGCAATCAATAGTACTTCCGAAGTGCTTTGTCTGCCGAAGGACAATGCACCAGGACCTCTGCCCGTCACATCCTGATGAATCCTGATGAATCCTGATGCTGCCGTCACATATGATGATTCTGTCGCATTTGATCACACTCGCTGGCCGATACTTCCTTCACCTCTCTCGATTGTTTTCATTTTCTTCTTTATATCCAGGCGGTTGCATCCGAACCATGTTCAGGGCATCACCGGCACGTTAGTTGCGATATACTATCTTAATCATTTGCAAGCACTTTCGCGCGAGTCAAGTCGGGAAGTCGGGCTGGATTGTGGCTGATCCTCTTGCGAGAAGTCAGAGCTTTGGCAATAATAGCAAGATCGGCAGTGTTTGTGGATTCACCGGAACCGCGTGATACGGTAATAAAGGATTGAATAATGAGACACAAGCTTTCTCCCGAGACGAACAGTGAAGGGCACGAAGCCGAGGTAGAATCGCCGGAATCCGCCCCCATAGCTCTGCCCAGTCCGATAAGTGTGCGCAGTTTTTCGCTCGCTCTGCTTGCCTTTTGCGCAGTCATCTTCATGCTGCAATGGGCCATGGCGATTTTCGTCCCACTGATGCTGGGCATGATGATCAGCTATGCGCTCTCTCCCCTTGTCGACCGGATGCATAAACTGCGGATTCCGCGCGCTATCGGGGCTGCCGTGCTGCTGTTAAGCATTGTGGGTGTGACAGGATCTCTGGTTTATTCGCTCAGCGAGGATGTCACTAAAATGATCGAAACCCTTCCCGCCGCAGCGAATAAGCTTCACCTTGCAAGTCGCAAAGAACATGGAACATCCGAACGCACCATGGAGAACATGCAAAAAACCGCCACCCAGCTTGAGCAGGTGGCGCGCGAGACAGGCGCTCCTGCACCTGATGCCCCACGTGGGGTGACGCGGGTGCAGATCGAAAAACCCCAACTGAATGTAAAAGACTATCTTTGGATGGGAACCAAGGGAGCGGTCGTGTTTACTGGTCAGATGCTGATGGTCCTGTTTCTTGCGTATTTCATGCTGGCATCAGGCGATACGTTCCGGCGCAAGCTGGTCAAGATCGCAGGCCCCACTTTCAGCAAGAAAAAGATCACCCTTCTGGTGCTGGATCGAATTGCCGAACAGATTCAGCGCTACCTGCTGGTGCAGATATTCACCAGCATCCTGGTGGGCGTAGCGACCTGGCTTGCGTTTCTCTGGATCGGACTGGAGAATGCGGCTGTCTGGGGAATCGCCGCGGGCGCCTTTAAAACGATACCTTACATCGGTCCATTCATCGTTGCCGGCGGCACGGCGCTCGTCGCTTTTCTCCAATTCGGAACTGTCGATATGGTGCTGCTGGTCTCAGGCACTTCTCTGGTCATCACCAGTATCGAAGGCTACTTGCTGACGCCATGGCTTACCGGTCGGGCAAGCCGGATGAGCCCGGTGGTGATTTTCGTCAGCGTGCTGTTTTGGGGCTGGTTGTGGGGCTTGTGGGGATTATTACTGGGGGTGCCCATCATTATGATAATTAAGGCGGTCTGCGATCACGTGGAAGACTTGAAGTCCATCGGCGAACTGCTCGGCGATTAGCGCAGAAATCGCCGGGGTCGCTCGCGGAGTGGCCGTCAAGATAGATCCAGGCAGTGGCTGTATCGCAGTTGGATATTAATCCAATCGCTGCGCAACAAAGAAGGTTATCGATGACTGGTCGGCGGAACCGGACCCGGTTTAACGATAAGTAGACTGTGTTCTACATTCTCAAGGCAAACGTCGCCTGTCATCAATTCAGGTGGCAGGCGATCACCCAAAAGCCTCTAAATGGCAGATTTTGATGTACCGCTTCTTACATGAGCCAGCGTTTTTTCATCAACCGGTACGAGAGGAAAAAGGTCAGGAGTCCGACTAACAAAAGATAGAGCCATCGCAGGGGAAAATCGGTTAAACGACTGTCATTTAACAGGATGGCTTTTATGGGCTGGTAAAACTGGTAGGACGGCAAAAAAGGCGCCATGGCTGTCAGCTTTTCAGAAAAGTCCGATAACGCCGAAGGCAATAGATGAGGCAGATAGAACAAAACTCCCAAGGTTCTGGCACTCGCCTGATTACGACATAAGAAACCTAAAAATATTCCGTAAGAGCTGAAGCAGAAACTGCCGGCAAGGATAAAGGCCAGATAACTCAAAATGTTTCCCGGTGCGAAGGCGCCGAGCATGTGGAGGGAAAGAACCGCAGTGAGAATTAAAATCATCCCCGACAGCACCTTTGCCAACAACCATTCACTCTCGCGCATCGGCGTTTGCAACAGCGCCAGGAGTAATTTTTTTTCTTTTTCCTCGGCAACTTGAGCCGGCAGGATAATGAAGCCGACCAGCAAAACCAGCATGAGAATCCAGGTGGGCAGCGTCTGCACTTGAATCCCTCCTTCCTGGAGTGGCTTAACCTCAGCAATCCAGTTGACGTTCTTCCCTTCGACGGCTTGTTGTAATGCAGAAAAGGTCTCGACGATCGTGAGGGTGCGTAACGATCCTTTTTCTAAAACGACAAGGACGACGCTCTCCCCGCCTTTTTCTGCCGCGACCAGGAGGCCGTCAATTGTTTTCTCTTTTAACCCTCGTCTTCCTTCATCTTCATCCGCAACGAAAGAGACAGAGAATACTTTATCAGCGGCGGTCATGCTTTGCAGGATCACCGGCGCGTATGTCTGACTCTGGATAACGCCGATGTTGATGGTTTTTACATCTGTTGCGGCCTTATCGACCAACTTCAAAGAGAAGAATACAAAAAAAGGGATAAAAATGATCAGAAGGATCGTCTTATTCTTATAGGCGATGGCTAAATCATTCAAGGTTAAGGTGATGATATTTTTGATCATCATGAGTAGAGCTTTTCATGAACGTCTGATTGAAAATATTCCGCGGGCGGACCGTCAAAAACCAGCTCTCCTTGATGCAGCAAGATGATGCGCGTGGCCAGGGCTTTTATCTCTTCGGGGCGGTGGGAGGTAAAAATGATGGTTTTCCCTAACGCATGAAAATCTTTTATCATTCGATAAACTGCGTGGGTCATATCAAAGTCCAGGCCCGACGTTGGTTCATCAAAAAGAAGCAGCGGGGGATCGGCGAGCAGAGCGCGGCCGATGTTGACCCTTTGTCGTAACCCTTTGGATAAAACCTGGATCTTGTTTTTACGAAAAGGGAGCAAATCGAATTCCTTGAGAATCTCTTCTATCCGCAAAAAAGGGACCCGGAAAAGCCGGGCAAAGAGTTGAAGATTATATTCGACGGAAAAGAGTTCGAAAAGATTGGGAGTTTCCGGGACAAATCCGATCTTGCGCACAACTGCCAATCTGTTTTCCAGATTGATTCCATCGACCAGGGCCTGTCCGCTGTCGGGCTGATGCCAACTCGCCAACATCTTCAGAAGTGTCGATTTGCCTGCTCCGTTGTGCCCGATAACCGCAATCAGTTCCCCTTTTTCGACCGCAAGGCTTAAAGGGAGAACTCCTCTTTTTTCACTATATACTTTTGCAAGATTATGGATCTCAATCAGCACGCGATAACTCCATATTGGGCTCAAACTGGCTTTGACAGGCTGACGTCCATGATCTTGTCCTGAGTGGCGGGAGTGATACGCACAATGGCGGCGTAATAATTTACGAGAATGCCCTGACTTGCCGAAGCCGTCGGGAGTTAAAGGACCAGCTTAGACCCCCGTCCTTTAACTCCTCAGCGTGACGGATAAGAAAGTACATTAAATCAGCCGCGTTACGACTATCACCAAGATTACCACCACTAATACTGCTATAACGAATCCCATGGTTTTACTCCTTTCCACAGTCGGCGAAGACTTCACTCTACCTGCCGGCCGTAATTGTAGGCCCATGCCTTGCAGAGGGGCTGGTTGCGGCAACTCTCACCGGCACAAGGTGTTGCCGGAGCGGGAAGCGCCAGT
>JBPPMB010000073.1:0-9509 GCA_051305855.1 Desulfuromonadales bacterium | reverse complement strand
AAAGGATGACCCAGGGTGATCGACACCACCAGCGTGCCGAACATCAGGATAGTGAGAACTTCTGCGCTCATAATGAATATATTCTCCGAGGGGTACGATTAATCGTCGCTGCGCAGAGCGCGGAAGTCTTGTATCAACTTCGCCAGCCCCTGCAGAAATAACAGGATAAAGCCAATGGCCATGATCGTCTTGTAAGGATAGATCGCCGGTGCCCAGGAGCTCGATGCATTCTCCCAGCCTTGCCAGGATGTCGCGGCATAAATCACCGACCAGACTGCCAGCATGCCGACCGTCGGAATGAACAGAATCAGGTTGGAAATGATGCGTAAAATGGTCCGGGGTTTTTTCGCCAGCCGGGCTTCAAAAACGTCAATGGCCACGTGCCCGTCGTGCTTATGGGCAAAGGCGAGGGCCAACATGAAATGAATCCCGTAAATAAATGTGGTCATTTCAAAGGCCCAGGAGGTTGGTGCGTTGAAGGCATAACGCATCAGCACTTCGTAGGAAACCACACCGATCAGAGGGAGTACCAGGTAGGCAGTGTAAAAGCCAACCTTTTCGTTGAGGGCGTCGATCGCCCGGTCGATGAATGCCATGGAAAAACCTCGTTAAAAGCTGTTGCTCTGTTGATTGCTGAACAAAATAAGGCGGGGGCCGTAGCGACCCCCGCCCGGTTTTAAATTGTTACTGGGTCCGCTTGCCCGCGATGAAATCATCGATCGGCCAGGGGGTCAGGCCACTGCGGATTTCACGCCATTTGGCGAAATCCTTCTTGAACTGTTCCTGGGAGTCGAGGGTCTTTTTGACTTCAGGGTACTTGGCTTTGACTTCCTCCAGGTATTCCTTGGTGCGTTTGGCGAAAGCGGTGATTGACTCATCGTCCATCTTGACGAACTCGACTTTCTCTTCGAATTTGTCGATCGCCTCGATGTTCAGCTGCTCCTGCCAGGCTGTCGACCAGAGCTGGGTCTCTTTGGCGGCGATGTCGATGATCCATTTCAGGTCGGCCGGCAGTTTGTTATAGGCATCCTTGTTGAAGAAGAGGGCGCACTGCACCGAAGGCTGATGAACGCCGGGCTCAATGACGTACTTGGTGATTTCGTCGAAGCCCATCGGGTAGTTGATGGCCGGGGAAGAGAATTCAGCGGCGTCAATAACGCCACGCTCGAGAGCGAGGTAGACTTCACCGCCGGGGAGCGGGGTAACTGAGGCGCCGAGTGAATTCATAATATCCATGTACCAGCCCGGGGTGCGGACGCGCATTCCTTTGAAGTCGGCCATCTTCTCGGCTTTTTTGTTTGAAAAGAAGCCCATTTCCTGGCCGCCGTTGCCGCCCGGAAGAGCGAAAAGGTTGAACTGGCCGTAGAGCTCCTGCATCTGCTCGAGACCACCACGCTCATAAAGCCAGATGTTGTAACCCTCTGTGTCGAGACCGAAGGGGACCGAGGCAAAGGAGACAAAGTTCTCGTTCTTGCCTTTCCAGTAGCCGGGCCAGTCATGGCCGACTTCAGCCGAACCCTTGCTGACGGCATCGAAGCTCTCCATGGCGCCGACCAGTTCGCCGGCTGAAAACAGCTTGATTTCCAGGCGGCCACCAGAAGCAAGGGCGACGGAGTCGGCGAAATGCTGAGCCATATCGTAGAACAGCAGGCCCTTGGACCAGGGCATGACCATCTTCCACTTGAATTCCTCTTTTGAAGTCTTGATTGTGCGCAGTTCTTTTTTAACTTCTTCATGGCGTTTGTCAGCACCGAACTTCTCGCGTTTTTCAGCAGCGAAAGCCGACGGGATACATGCCAGACTGAGAATTACCAGCAGGCCAACTAACTGTTTCATCTTTCTCATTGTGGAGCCTCCTTAGCTTGGGTTGGGGGGTTATCGTGGTCGAATGACCATCAGCAAGTTTAATTTTATGACCAATAATTGGTATGACCATTTTCTAAACGGTAGCCAATCTTTTCTGCCAGGTCAAGAAAAAAAACAAACAGCGTTGTATTGAATAAATCTTTTTGCTACAGGTTGAGTAATAAGCTTTCCCGCTCAGCAGGCTGTCCACCCGCAGTCGATGGTAAAATCAGTGCCGGTCATGCAGCCGGCGGCATCCGAACAGAGGTAAAGCACAGCTGCGCCAATCTCGCTCGGTTCAATCATCCTTTTAATCGCAGCTTTCTTGAGCATGATGCTGCCGATGACCTCTTCCTTGGGAATGCCGTGAGTAGTTGCCTGAGCATCAATCTGGTTGTCGACCAGCGGCGTGCGTACATAGGCCGGACAGATGGCGTTGACCGTGATGCCGTGCGGACCGCCCTCCAGGGCGGTGGTCTTGGTCAGACCCATGATACCGTGCTTGGCGCTGATGTAGGCCGACTTGAATTCGCTGGCGCGCAGGCCGTGCACGGAACTGATGTTGATCACCCGCCCCCATCCGGCCGCCTTCATGTGCGGCCAGGCATACTTGGTGAGGAGGAAAGGGGCGGTCAGCATCAGGCGGATCATGAAGTCCCACTTGTCTTCGGGGAAGTCTTCCACCGGGCTGACATGCTGGATGCCGGCATTGTTGATCAAGACATCAAGCGAACCGAACTTGATGACTGCGGTGTCGATCAAGGCCTTGCATGCCGAGCGTTCGGTGAGGTCGGCATGGGCGAAATGCGCGCCGAGCCGGTCAGCCTGGTACTGTCCGGCTTCGGCGTTGACGTCGGCCATGACCACCTGGTAGTTTTCACCGGCCAGTGCTTCAGCAACGGCCAGGCCTATGCCACTGGCGGCACCGGTAACAACAGCAACTCTCTGTGCCATGCGCGTTCTCCTTGTGAATGACATTGTTCAGTTGGTTTTCAGGTTATCAGCGACCTGGAAGTCGCAGCCGGTGGTTGCGCGAACGTCGTCGAGACTCGAAAAGGGGGAAACTTCGGTCAGGATCAGGCCTGCTTCGGCATCGACAGTGAAGACTGCCTTGTCCGTCACCAGCAGGTCGACCACCTGCCGACCGGTGACCGGCAGGTCACACTCTTCGAGAATCTTGGGCGTACCGTCCTTGGCACAGTGCTCCATCATGATCACCACTTTCTTGACACCAGAGACCAGGTCCATAGCACCACCCGGGCCTTTAATCATTTTGCCGGGAATCATCCAGTTGGCCAGATCGCCGGTTCTGCTGACCTGCATGCCGCCGAGCACCGACAGATCGATGTGCCCGCCGCGGATCATGGCGAAGGATTCCGAAGAGTCAAAGTAACTGGCTCCCGGCAGGGCAGTGATGGTCTGTTTGCCGGCATTGATCAAGTCGGGATCGAGTCGGTCTTCCGTGGGGAAGGGGCCGATGCCGAGCAGGCCGTTCTCTGATTGCAGGGTGACCTGAATGCCCTCGGGGATGAAATTCGCAACCAGGGTCGGCATGCCGATCCCCAGGTTGATATAGTCGCCGTCCGTTAACTCCTGGGAGACGCGTCTGGCCATCCATTCGCGTTGCGGGTTGAAGCCTTTGGCCGAGATGCCGGCGCCGGAGATGGTGCGCTGCTCAATCGGTTTCTCGTAGTTGCTGCCGAGGACCAGGCGGTCGACATAGACGCCTGGAACGTGGATTTGGTGCGGATCGAGCTCGCCGATCTCGACGATCTCCTCGACTTCGGCCACGGTGATGCGGCCTGATTTGGCACAGGCGACGTTGAAGTTGTTGGCAGTCTTGTGCATCACCAGGTTACCGGCCTTGTCAGCTTTCCAGGCCTTGACGATCGACAGGTCGGTCTGAATGCTCTCTTCCAGAACGTAGGAGACACCATTAAAGTCCTTGGTCTCTTTGCCTTCGCTTAACAGAGTGCCGAAACCGGTACGGGTGAAGAAAGCGGGAATGCCGGCTCCGCCGGCACGCAGTTTCTCAGCGAGGGTTCCCTGTGGAGTCAGTTCGAGTTCCAGCTCACCATCAAGAAATTGTTTTTCAAACAGGGCATTTTCCCCCACGTAAGAGGAGATCATCTTGCGGATCTGACGGGTTTGCAGCAGCAGGCCGAGACCGAAATCGTCCACGCCGGCGTTGTTACTGACCACGGTGAGTTGCTTTGCGCCAGATTCGCGCAGGGCCAGAATCAGTTTTTCAGGGATGCCGCAGAGACCGAAGCCGCCGGCGGCCACGGTTATGTTGTCTGCGACGACTCCTTCTAAAGCTTTGCGGGCATCAGTGAATACCGGTTTCATGGGTTCTCCTTTAAAGGTTTGGATTTAACAGCGTTCAAAAACCACAGCAACGGCTTCACCGCCGCCGATGCAAATGCTGGCAACGCCGTAGCGCAGCTCACGGGTCCGCAGCTCGCGGATCAAGGTTGCGGCAATGCGTGCGCCGCTGGCGCCGACCGGGTGGCCGATCGCAACTGCGCCGCCATTGACGTTAACCTTGTCCAGGTCGATTCCCAACTCGCGGATGGTGACCAGCGGTACCGCTGCAAAGGCTTCGTTAATCTCGAACAGATCTATGTCCGCCAGAGTCAGGCCGGCTCGCGCAATCGCGTGTTGAATGGCCCCGATCGGTGCCTCGGCAAAGTCATCCGGGGCGATGCTGTAAGTTGCCGATGCGACCATGCGGGCGAGAGGTTTCAGGTTATGGCTCTCCATGGCTTCACTGGAGCAGACCAGGACAAATGCAGCACCGTCATTAATGGTCGAGGCGTTGCCGGCTGTGATCGTCCCTTCTTTTCTAAACGCGGGGCGCAAGCTTGGCAACTTGTCGATGCTGCCGCGTCCTGGTTCCTCATCCTCTTCGATAGTGATGTCGCCTTTGCGGCTGCTCCTGGTCACCGGCGTCAACTCGTCGCAGAAAGTGCCTGCGGCAACGGCGGCCTGGGCCAGGCGGTAGGAGCGGGCGGCATAGTGGTCCTGGTCCTCACGGGTAAGTCCGTGGCGCTCGACCCAGGTTTCTGTGATGTCGCCCATGTGGCGACCGCTGTAGGGATCTTGCAGGGCATCGTAAATCATCAGGTCAAGGGCCTGGGCGTGCCCCATGCGCTGGCCGGTGCGCAACGTGGGGAGAGCATAGGGGGCAAGCGACATATTTTCCATGCCCCCGGCAATCACGCAACTGGCGTCGCCGAGACGGATGCTGTCCGCAGCGAGCATGATTGCCTTGAGGCCGCTGCCGCAGACCTTGTTGATCGTCATGGCATGTACACTGTCCGGCAGGCCGGCTTTGCGCATCGCCTGGCGTGCCGGTGCCTGGCCGCAGCCGCTCTGGAGAACCTGGCCGACGATCACTTCGTCGATAGATTCAGCCGGGATCTGTGAGCGGCGCAGCAGGTCGCCCATGACCTGGCTTGCCAGTTCTGGGGCCGTTATTTCACTTAAGGCACCACCAAAAGAGCCAAAAGGTGTGCGTCGTGCTTCAACAATAAAGACATCGTGCATTCTGTTTCTCCTGATCTAGGTCTGCGGATTCTCCTTGAATCATAATGCTTTGATTTAAGGCCGGTCTTGCGGTTCTCTTGATGTTTTAGGCAAGGCAGAAAAACCCTGACAGACAGCTTAAACGTATCGCGAAGACAGGTAATGTCAAATGACTCGAAATGCCCCGTTTGATTCATGCCGAGTCGATATGTCTCACCAGTTGCCTTGCTTTTGATGTCAAACAAAACGATGTTATGAGCTTAACGCATCGAGCAAGTTTTGGGCCAGATACATAATAGCGTCTCGCTTTTTGCCGTCGCGACGAAAAGATGCTATAAATCAGCGTGTTAAGCCGTTGACGGAAAAATGCTTGATACCTCGGCAAAGAGCGGCAACAGGTTTGCTGAAGGAACATGTGTATTCACTTGACTACACATTGGCGGCGCGCTAGGTTTGCCTTGAATCTAAATTGCGTGGCAGAAGCATGAGGCGCGTACAAGGCGACTGACTAAAGTGCCTGTGGATCAGCAGGTTAGTAACCGATGAAGCGATGGCCTGAACTGCTGCAGGGACGAGAAGAGCCAAATTGACCATATTTAGCTACATGTAGCAAAACAAAGACACTGCAAAGGGGTCACGCATGAATGTACTCGAGCCGGAATCGCAGCCTGGAATTCAAGAGGCGATCGTGCCGACCGAAGGGCGATGGGAAGAAACGAACCGCCGACTGAAGCTTGCCAATCTGATCTTCGATCATATTGAAAATGGTGCCGTGGTCACTGATAAGAACGGCAACATCCTCTATTTCAATCGTCCTTACGCTCGCTTTCTTGGCCTCGAAGCCGAACAGGTGATTGGAAAACATGTCACGGAAGTTCTCGAAGGCAGTCGCATGCATATTGTTGCCAGAACCGGCAAGGCTGAACTCAATCAGATCTTTACCGCCCGGGGGCGGGATATGGTCGTTCAGCGAATCCCCATCTTTGACGATGGCAAGGTCGTGGCCGCCTTTGGCCAGATCATGTTCAAGCAGGTCAGTGATGTGGGCCGGTTGGCCAACAACCTGAGTCTGTTGGAGTCAAAGCTGAAGCTGTACGAAAAAGAACTGATTTCGCTGCGATCCAGTCGTTACAATTTCGATAGTATCCGCGGTGAGAGCCTGCCGATCGTAGCTCTGAAAGAGGCTGCACGCAAAGCGGCGCTAACTGACCTGCCTATTCTGCTTACCGGGGAGTCGGGAACCGGTAAAGAGTTGTTTGCCCAGGCGATCCATCAGCGCAGTTCGCGGCATAAGAAACCCTCCATTCACATCAATTGCGCGGCGATCCCCAAAGAATTGTTCGAAGCAGAACTGTTCGGTTACACCGAGGGCGCTTTCACCGGGGCCAAGGCCGGGGGGAAGCCTGGCAAGCTGGAATTGGCCGACGGCGGTACCCTGTTTCTGGATGAGATCGGCGAGATGCCTCTTGAGCTGCAGCCCAAGCTGCTACACGTTCTGGAAGACAAGCTTTTCGAGCGGGTGGGAGGAAACCAAATGCTCAAAAGTGATTTTCGGATTATCGCCGCCACCAACCGAGATCTGGAGACAATGGTCAAGCAGAAACTGTTCAGGGAAGATCTCTTCTATCGCTTGAACGTGGTTTCTCTCGAAGTCCCTCCATTGCGTGAACGTCAGGGAGACATCATCCCTTTGGCCAGGCACCTGCTGGGCAAGATTGCCGAAAACTATCCGGGTTCCCGTTATCTACTGACTCCAGCGGCAGAGAAGGTGCTGGATGGTTATCATTGGCCAGGCAACATCCGTGAACTGATCAATGTCCTGGAGCGGACCGCTTTTACCATTGAAGGCCACGCTATTGATGCATGCGATCTCCCTTTCTATCTGAGTCGGCCGTCCCTTACCATCTTTAAAAGTGGCCAGTGGGACCTTGCTGCGGTCGTCGCCGAGGTGGAACGCGAGGCCTTGCGTAAGGCCTTGGAGTTGACTGGCAACAACAAGGCCAAGGCCGCCAAGCTGCTCGGTATTCATCGTACCGTGCTTTATAAGAAGATGACCCGATACCAGATTCCTTTGGGTCGAGAATAAGGCCGTTTTGCCTTGAAGGAATTGGCTTGTTGCCGAAGTTCTGAAAACGGCGTTTGTTTTTTTTCTTGACTTGGACGGGAACGGCCCATACGATAAACCAATTAATGGTCAGACCAATTATGAGGAGTGCGTCTCATGCAAGAAGAGAGGCTGGTCACAGTTTTTAGCGAGGCTGCCCGCGCCGTCGGCGCCGAGGTTGCCTCTGTCACAGGCGTTGACGCCGTGGTGGACTACGTCAAGCAGCTAGCGAGCGGTCCGGTCATAGTGCCGCACTTTGTCTCGGCTGAAAGGCTCAAGTTGACCGCCGCTCTCAAGTCAGCCGGAGTCGCGCTGGTGCAAGACGATCTGCGCCGGGGAGCCGCCACGGCCGTCGTCGGTGTGACCGGGGCCAATTTTGCTTTTGCCGCTACCGGCACTGTCGTGCTGGAAAGTACCGCCGAAGACATCCGTCTGGCAACCACCCTGCCGGAGCACCACGTGGTGCTGCTCGATCCGGCCAAGATTCTCGAAGATGATCTGGCCGCGATCCCTTACCTGCGTACCTTCCACCAGAGCAGCCCACGCAACTACCTTGCCTATATTACCGGGCCGAGCCGCACCGCGGATATCGAGCGGGTGCTGACAATCGGTGTTCATGGCCCTAAGCAACTGCATATCCTGCTCTTCACCGGCCTCTCCAGTGACCCGTTGGAAATGTAGCAGGACACATCGGATCGTAAAGGGATGAAATTATGAGTAAAGTTCGTGCCAAGGCATATAAGGTCCGCATTGATCAAGCGCTGGCGACACCGAAATTGCAGGATGCCCTGCACAAGTTCGGCGACGCCTTCCTGATCGCTCGCGAGAAAGCTTTCAGTCAATACGATTTCGAGGCGCTACGACAGGAGATCGCGGCTTGCAAGGATGAAGTGGCAGCGCATCGTCAGCAGTATCTTGAGCAGTTCATCGCCAATGCCGAAGCGGCCGGGACCAAGGTCTTTCTGGCCAAAACCGCAGCCGATGCCAACCGCTATATCGCCGACCTGGCCAAGTCCAGGGGCGTGAAACTGGCGGCCAAGAGCAAGAGCATGGCGAGTGAAGAGACCCATCTCAACCGCGCTCTCGAGTTCTCCGGCGTCGAGGCGCTCGAGACCGATCTTGGCGAATGGATTATTCAGCTCGCAGGGCAGAGACCGAGCCACATGGTGATGCCTGCGATCCACATGTTCAAGGAAGAGGTCGCTGAACTGTTCAGCAAGGTGACCGGCGTAGAAGAACCGGCGGAAATCGCTCATCTGGTGCAGGTCGCACGTGAGCAGTTGCGTCAGGGTTACCTTGATGCTGACATGGGAATCACCGGTGCCAATATCGCGGTTGCCGAAACCGGTGGCATCGCCCTGGTTACCAACGAGGGCAATGCCAGGCTGGTCTCGACACTGCCGAAGATACATGTCGCTCTGCTTGGGGTGGAGAAGATCGTGCCGACCCTCGAGGATGCTGCGACGATTATCCGTACTTTACCGAAAAACGCTACCGGCCAGTTGCTGACTTCTTACGTTACCTGGATCCGCGGCGCGGTTCCCTGTGGTGACGGAGAGAAGGAACTGCACCTGGTGCTGCTCGACAACGGCCGCAGCGCGCTGGCCGAGTCGCCACAGTGCCGTGATGCACTGCGCTGTATCAAGTGCGGCGCCTGCGCCAACGTCTGCCCGGTCTACCAGACCGTCGGCGGGCATGTCTTCGGGCATGTCTACATCGGTGCCATCGGCATTATCCTGACTGCATTCTTTCACGGCCTGGAACATGCCGCGGAAATTGTTCGTGCCTGCATCGGCTGCCGCGCCTGCGTTACGGTCTGCCCGTCCAACATTGATCTGGAAAACATTATTCTCAGCCTGCGTGAGACGATTGGCCACGAGGAAGGGATCGGGATTGGTAAATCGATCGTCTTCCGCAAGGTGATGCAAAACCGCAAGCTGTTTCACAGCCTGATCCGTGCCGCCTCCCTGCTGCAGAGACCAGTCACCGGCGGCAGTCGCACGATCCGTCACCTGCCGCTGTTCTTCTCTTC
>JBPPMB010000254.1:0-25255 GCA_051305855.1 Desulfuromonadales bacterium | reverse complement strand
GCCGGCATCAATATTGTCAACGGGCAGGTCACCTACCAGGGGGTCGCTGAAGCTTTCGGGATGGCCTATGTTCCGGTCGACGAGCTTCTCAAGTCGTCCAACTGAGCAATTGCTCTGTCTTTGAGACGGCTTCCCCGGGTGACTCCCCGGGGTTGCCGTCTCCTGTCATCATTGTTCCGCGGGCAGTCGCAACCCGCTTTTCTGCAAAGGCCCGTTAACTATTGTTTTTGCATCGTGAATGGGCTTGCAAGGGCTTCTGCGTAACCAGCGCACGGCAGATACAGCCTGAACATGTGCCCCGAAGGCTGTCATGGGCCGTACCACTTGCAGAAAGAGCCCCTGACTCTGCTGATCAAGAGCCTTTTGATACAAATGACTGGATTGACAAAATATCCAGTTTTTTAATGTCAATAAATTCGATGCCCATACTCGGCAAGGCGTAATGCTCGTTTAGATCGGTATTCCTGTTGATCCTGTTCACACGACCTTTACATTGAATGGGTGACATATCCTGGCCAAGTCTGAATTCAAGATGGAGTTCCGAACCAATGGGCATAGCGTCTGCTGCTTCCAAAAAAATTCCACCGACAGAAATGTCAGACAGAGTCCCCTCAAAGTGTTTCTCAGGGCTGACGCCGTATTTCACCAGGGCCTCGATTTCGGTCCTTTTCCCCGACCAGCCCGGGAATTTAATAAACTTTCTACTCGTGTTTCGTAAAATTTCCCTGGTAAATGGTTTGTGAATAACATCATCGCATCCTGCTTTTCGGCAACGTTCCAGATCGCCCGGGTCGTCACTGCTGATCAACATAATGATGGGCGTTGATCTTAAACTGGAATCACTCTTGATCTCTCTGCAGGCGTCATCACCGTTCCCACCTACCATATCAAGGGCCATAAATACCAGGTCCGGTTTCTCTTCTCTTATGAGCTTTACCGCTTCTGGTCCACACCGGGCATTGATAAGATTGACCTGCTCGCGGCTGAGCATATCTTCGGCCCTGTTCAGGGTTGCAGGCAGGTCATCGGCGATCAAAATATTTTTTGAATACATGAAAAGTATATTTTTTGTATACATGAAAGGGTCTCCTTGATTGCTTCTCGCACAAAGCTGATAGTCAGCATCATGTCCGCATCAGAGCTTCATTTTAATCATATGCTGGTTTTTTATCAAGTCCGCCTGCCATTCAGCCTCCCGGGAGGCGGAGAACAACCAGTCAGCGGTTGTCGACGACAGCAAGACGTGAACTTGAGGCCAGTGGCAGGCTGGTTACTGTACGCCGCACAATTACAGCGCAGATTGACGCAGAGATTGCGAAAAAGGGCCGTTTCCCGACGAAAACTACATTGGAAGCCTGTTTGCGCATCGCAAGCGTAATATCCAGAAGCCTGTCTCTGGCGAAGCGTACAGCTGATGCGAATGCGGTCAGAACCGGCCTGTAGAATATATGCCTGGATTACTCCAGAATTCTTGCGGTGGCCGCTGTCTCAGCAAGTTTAGGGCTGAAGAAAACATCCTGAATTGCAGAGCCAACGGTATTGATCCGGGTCTGGGTGTTGTCAAGATACTGATGCAGGCCATGATCAAAAATTTCATCCAGAGAGGCATATTGAAATTCGGTGAGCAGCCGCCCGAGACTTTGCTCTGCTTTGTTGGCAAAGGTTCCTCGCGGGCTTCCGGTGATGTTGCATAATGAAATCGTTGCCGTCGTCAGGCAGTAGTGAACGGCCCTGGGAAAGTTTGCATCAAGGAGCAGGAAATCAACGATCCTCTTCGGATCAATGCGGCCGTGCCGTTTGCGGTACATCTCGAATGCACTGGCAGACCGCAGCAGGGCCCCCCACAGGATATTGTCGTAAGCGCTGCCGACATAATCAACAGAGGGAAGCAGAATGAAGTATTTGACGTCGAGGAGTCGAGACGTCTTGTCTGCCCGTTCCAACATGCGTCCCAGTCGACCGAAATGCCATCCTTCGCCATGGTTCATCGTGGATTCGGTCACTCCGATAAACCCATGGCTGGCATTCATGATATTGACAAAGAACTGGTGAGGCAGATCCATCGACTTCTCTTTTGCCGCATCATTGATCATCAGGTAAAACGTGTTGAGCTGCTCCCACATTTCAGAGCTGATGTACTCTCGAACGGAACGCCCGTTTTCGCGTGCAGACCTGACACACGAGAAGATTGAATTGGGATTGTTGCGATCGAAGGCCAGGAATTCGATCGCATTTTCACGCGTGGCCTCGCCATAAAGCTTTTTGAAGAGTTCATGGTCCCCGGTCGTATTGATCAGCGGCTGCCACTGGTCGCTATCCATGCCGGGGATATCGAGAGCCATGTGATAATTGGCATCAATAAAGCGGGCGACATTCTCAGCGCGTTCTATGTAGCGATTCAGCCAGTAAATAGAGTTTGCAACGCGACTCAGCATTATAATTCCTCCCCGTTCAGCATACTGGACTCAGGCGACGTGCCGCCCTCAGCATTAAGGACCCAGGTGTCCTTGCTGCCTCCTCCTTGCGAGGAATTGACCACCAGTGAGCCTTTTTTCAGGGCGACCCTGGTTAATCCACCGGGAAGAACATAAATGTTTTCCTTGCCATACAGAATGTAAGGACGCAAATCGACATGGCGACCCTCGAAATGATTATCCATCAGAACCGGAACCCGTGATAAAGCCAGGGTTGGCTGGGCAATGTACGTGCGTGGCTTGGCCTTGATCCGGCCGGCAAATTCTTCGCGTTCAGCCGCCGTAGAATGAGGCCCTACCAGCATGCCGTAACCGCCCGATTCATTAACCGCCTTGACCACCAGTTTCTCAAGATTCTCAAGGACATACTGGCGGTCGTCATCGCGCCAGCAGGCATAAGTCGGAACATTTTTGATGATGGAGTCTTCACCGAGATAATAGCGGATAATCTCCGGAACGTAGGCATAGACCGCTTTATCATCAGCAACTCCGGTTCCGGGCGCATTTGCCAGGGCGACGCGACCTTTGCGGTAGACTGTCATCAACCCCGGCACACCCAGCATGGAATCCTGGCGGAAAGCTTTGGGGTCCATGAAGTCATCATCGATTCTCCGGTAGATGACGTCCACCCGTTCCAGCCCATTGGTGGTGCGCATCATCACTTCACCGAGATGCACGGTCAGATCACCACCCTCCACCAGCGGAACTCCCATCTGCTGGGCTAGAAAGCTGTGCTCGAAATAAGCCGAGTTGTAAATCCCCGGTGTCCAGACGACGACAACCGGGGCACGGACATCATGGGGGGCAAGTCCCTGCAGCATATCAAGCAGACGGCTGGGATAATCGGTCACCGGCTGGACGCTGCAGGCATCGAAAACCATGGGAAATGTACGCTTCATGATCAAACGGTTTTCCAGAACATAGGAAACACCCGAAGGACAACGCAGGTTGTCCTCAAGGACGTAAAAATCGCCTGACCCGTCCCGAACCAGGTCTGTTCCGGTGATGTGGCACCAGATGCCGCCGGGAGGCTTCAGCCCCACGCAGGGCTTGCGGAAACCCTCGGCAGAAAGAACCAGGTCGGCTGGCACAATTTTGTCTTTGATGATTTTTTGCTCGTTATAAACATCATCGATAAAACAGTTCAGAGCCTGGATCCGTTGTTTAAGGCCGCGTTCGAGAACTTCCCACTCCTGCGACTGAACAATCCTCGGTACAATATCAAAAGGGAAAATCTTTTCCGACTGGGCTTCGTTGCCATAAACATTGAAGGTGATTCCGAGGTTCAGCAGAGCTCGTTCTGCCGCCTTTTGCCGCCTGTGCAGTTCAGCTTCCGGCAACCCGTTAATCCGTTGGATGAGCAGGTCGGCACCAGGATGTGGATTGCCCTGGGCATCAAACAGCTCATCATAAAAACCCTCGGTATCGTAACCATCAAATCTCATCTGGTGCTCCTTCTCTGGAAGGTTATGCTGTCGAAACAGTCTCGGCCAGGAACGCAAGTCATAGAAGCGGCTAGGTTTTTTGCGACTGCAATAAAATTGTTTTAACAGGGCTTCGCGCCACGTCCACGGAGACACTCACCTTGTGTTTTCCTCCGCCTAAAGCGACCCCGCGCAAGGGGGAGACATCGGAAAAGTCACGCCCCCAGGCGACGGTGATATGCTGCTCCATCGGCATCTGATTATTCGTAGGGTCGAAGTCAAGCCAGCCGGCCGTTGGCGAATAAACTGAAAACCAGGCATGCGAAGCGTCGGCACCGACCATTCGCTCTTGCCCCGGTGGCGGTATGGTTTCGATATAACCGCTCACGTAGCGTGCAGCCAGCCCCAGGGCCCTGAGGCAGCCGATCCCCAGATGCGCAAAGTCCTGGCAGACTCCGCGACGGGTTGCCATGACCTCTGAAAGGGGGGTGGCGATCGTTGTCACCCCGGGGTCGTAGGTGAAGTCGCGATGGATCCTCTGCATCAGGTCTGAGACGGCGTCTGCCAGGGGGCGACCGGTAGGGAATGACGGCCTGGCATAATCAGCCAGAAGCGGAAAACCCTTAACCAGTGGCGAGTCATGCACAAAAGGCGTGGCATCAAGCACTTCCTGGTTGCTTGACGTGCTCAGACGGTTTTGCACATTTTCCCAGCTAGATTGATTCCCTGCGCTGAAAAGATTAGCCGATGGCAAAACCGAGACCTCGCTGATTGCTGTCACCAGTAATTCCTCGTGGGGTGACTGGATGGAAAAATGATAAATCCGGTTGCCAAAAAAGTCCTTCCTTTCACGGACATCAGAGGGCACAGGTGTTATCTGCAGCGTACTCGAGAGGCATCTCTGCTGTAACGTTTCTCGCGGCAACAAACAGGCTTTGTTCCAGCAAACGCCCACCGGCTTGCTGTAAGTGTAACGGGTAGTGTGGGTCACGCAGTAATTCATGACGCTTTTCTCCCCTGTACAACAGGACCCAATTGCTGCGGGACGAGGACCGGGCTGAAATAAAGCTGCATCAAGGCCTCTGAGAGTTGATCGAGGCGTTCGCTCTGTGCAACTAACAATTTTTCGAGAAGCGGGTAGGTTCTGTCGCTGCTCGAAAACTGGGTCAGTTGCTTGTGGTTCGTTCTGCCGAGTTCTGCAACGGCATCGGCAATCAGCCTTTCATCCTTGTGGGGCCGTTCGTTCGGTTGCTCCCGCGGCAGGGCCCCGATATGGCTCTGCAGCTGGTGCAGTTGATAGGCCAGCGCTCTGGGGTAGTTTTCGTCCATCAGCAGCAACTCGAGGATGGTCGGCAGTTGCATGAAGGAGCGATAACGGCGCCTGAAAACAATGAGGCTGTTGCTGGTTGCCAGCACGGTCTCCATCATGTGGGCTTCCATGGATGGTTCGTAGCAGGGGACCAGGGTCGCCCGTAACAGCTCGATCAGGTTCAGGGCTCGCTCAAGCCTCCGGCCGATGTTCAGCAGCAGCCAGGCGGTCTCGCGCGACATGTTCTCATGAGTCAGGCCGCTGAACGCTGACAGCTGCTGGATCAATTTGTTGATGCTGTCATGCAGCCGGCCGCCGCCTATCTGGCTGACCGCTACCTTCGGATTCCACTTCCTTTGCAGATTATCGACGACCCGCCACGCATCTTCAGGCAACAGATCCCTGACAACATAGGTTGAACGGCCCAGGGCGCGGAGAGAGGCGCGCAGGCTTCCCGGTCTGTCAACGTCATTGGCGAGCGACAGGATTTCAGCGCGGGGGTCCGCAAGCTTCTCTGCTGAACCCACGCCGACAAAGCCAGGGTAGGTCGACGTGACGTGGGTCAGTGTGCGCAACAGCGGGTCCAGGCTTCGTTGGTCATCCGGATCACGAAGATTGATCAGGATCGAACGCAGCAAACAGGAGGTTGCCTCAGTGCGTTCGGCATAACGACCTGCCCAGAAGAGATTCTCAGCTGCACGGCTTGGCAGTGAACCGAGCAAAGGCTGAATGAGCTGATCAGGCGGTGCCTGCCGCCAGAAGTTGACCTGTTTGTCCGGCTCCCGGGTCAGAACCCAGGTGTCTTTACTGCAACCTCTGTCCTGGTTCGGAATGAGCAGGCCACTGGTGTTCACGTTGATCCTGGTAAGACCGCCCGGCATGACGGCATAGCTCTGCTCTTGCGTGGTCAGGTAGGTACTCAGAATGCTGAGGCGCGGTTCGATCCTGTCTGTAACAAAAGCCGGTACGGTCGATAAAGAAGCCAGTTCCTGGCCAACATACAGGTGCGGGCTGGCCAGAATTCTCTCCCGCCATTTATCGAGCTGTGCGCTGTTCAACTGCCCCGGGAGTATCTCGGGCAGGCCAGGCATGGGATAGATCGGTTTGATGATCAGCTTGTCAATATTCTGCAGCACGAATTGACGCTCGCGGGGTTGTCCACACCACCAGGTTGCAACCGAGGGGAGCAAAAGCTCTTCCCCGAGCAGCTCACGGCAAAGCCCGGGCAAAAACGCCATCAGAGCCGGGTTTTCCAGTACACTGCTGCCGATGGAGTTGGCCGTTGCCACGTTGCCGAGCCGCACCGCTTCGAGGAGGCCGGGGACGCCATACAATGAATCTCCGCGCAGCTCGAGAGGGTCACAAAGGTCGTCCTCCACCCGCCGCAGGATGACGTCAACCTGGCGCAGGCCGCCAACAGATTTGAGCCAGACGCAACCGTCGCGAACGATCAGGTCACCACCTTGAACGAGAGGATAACTCAGGTAAGACGCCAGATAGGCGTGTTCAAAAAAAGCGCCATGTTCAGGGCCTGGCGTGAGGATCACGATCCGCGGCTCATTTTTATTATGGCGAGCCAGCGAAGCCAGGCTGTTGCGCAATGCGCGGAAGTACATCGCCAGACGGTGTACCTGAAAATCCTGAAACAGCTGGGGAAAACTGCGCGTCATGACTATGCGGTTTTCCAGGGCGTATCCTGACCCGAATGGCGGTTGCGTGTGGTCGCCAAGAACCCAGAAACGACCGTCCTTGCCTCTTGTCAGGTTCGCTGAGTAAATATTCAAATGCCGCACACCGGCAGGTAGAAGCCCGACGCAGGGCCAGAGGAACCCTTTGTGCGTAAAAATCAGCTCGGGTGGCAACAGGCCTTTCCCGAGAAGTTTTCTTGACCCGTAGATATCCTCAAGAACCAGATTGAGCAATTGTGCCCTCTGCATCAAGCCGGGCTCGAGCTGTGCCCATTCTTCAGCGCTGATTATCAGGGGAACAGGGTCAAACTGCCAGGTGCGCTGTGCATCTATCGGGTCGAAGACATTGTGCGTTGCCTCATTGTCGCGCAGGAGCCGCTGTGCTTCCCGGCGACGATTCTCCAGCTTTTTGCTGCCGATCTTTTCGATGTTTTGCAAAAGCCGGTTGACCTGCGGCGGGATCTCGCCCTCGGCAACGATGAGTCCACTGTACTGGCCCAACGCCATCGCGTAGGACTGGGCCACCGTGTTTTTCCTCAAATCTGTGTCTGTTGTCACGCCTGTTGTCTCACTCTGGTCAAAATCGATGATCTCGGTCACACTCGATTAGCTGTCAGGACAGATAACGTTATCAGGGCCGTTTGCAACGCAAATCGAGGGTGTAGGGGAATTCCTCATTCGGTTCCTCCAACGGGGGGGCCATCAGGCCGGGCGGTGTTCCAGCAGGGAAGAACGTGCCAAGACCGGCAAATTCCGTGGGCGGCTGAATCGGTCCGGGTGTGTGTTCCGTTACCGTGAATAACGAGCCCCGACGCGACTCTGCAGTAATCGCATTAACCGGGAAATCGTCATAGTTGCGTCCGCCAGGGTGGGCAACATAATAGGCACAGCCACCGATCGATCGTCCCGTCCAGCTGTCGATGACGTCAAAAACCAGCGGTGAATGCGGTTTGATGGTCGGATGCAGCGCCGAAGGGGGCTGCCAGGCCCGGTAGCGGACGCCGGCCACAAATTCGTCTTTGCGGCCGGTGCTGCGTAATGGCAGGCGCCGGCCATTGCAGGCAATCACATGGCGGCCATCCGTCAGTCCGGTGACGTGCAACTGCAATCGTTCAACCGATGAATCGACAAATCTTGCTGTTCCCTGGCTGGTCACTTCTTCACCCAGGACATGCCAGGGCTCGATTGCAAAGCGCAGCTCCAGCTCAATATTGTCAATCTGCACCGTGCCATAGCGGGGGAAACGAAACTCGAAGAACGGGTCGAACCATTCGAGCTGGAACGGATAGCCCGCTGTTTGCAAGTCAGCGATAACCTCTCTCATGTCCTGCCGTACATAGTATGGCAGCAGGAAACGGTCGTGCAGTTCTGTCCCCCATCGCACCAGGTCGTGTTTGTAGGGTTGCTTCCAGAACCAGGCGAGCAGGGTGCGTAACAGAAGGTTCTGCACCAGGCTCATGCGTGCATGGGGGGGCATTTCAAAGGCCCGCAGTTCAACCAGTCCGAGTCGGCCCGCAGCGCTGTCCGGTGAATACAGTTTGTCGATACAAAATTCGGCCCGATGCGTGTTGCCGGTGACATCAATCAACAGGTTCCGCAATAAGCGATCGACCAGCCAGGGAGAGGGGACATCCCCGTCCGGCATCTGTTGAAACGCGATCTCCAGTTCGTATAGTGAGTCATTCCTCGCTTCATCGATGCGCGGGGCCTGGCTGGTCGGACCAATAAACATGCCTGAAAAAAGGTAGGAGAGTCCGGGATGGTGCTGCCAATAGGTAATCAGGCTGCGCAGCAGGTCCGGCCGCCGCAACATGGGACTGTCGGCAGGGGTGGGCCCACCCAGGGTCATGTGATTGCCACCGCCGGTCCCGGTATGGCGACCGTCAAGCATGAACTTTTCCGTGCCGAGACGGCACTGTCGTGCTTCTGCATAGAGCCTGGTCGTATTGTCAACCAACTCCTGCCAGCTCCCGGCGGGGTGAATGTTGACTTCAATGACACCGGGGTCAGGCGTAACCGCCAGACGTTCAATCCGGAAGTCGCGCGGCGGTTCGTAGCCTTCAATAACCACCGGCATTGTAAATTCTTCGGCAGTCGCTTCTATTGTTGCAATCAGATGGAGGTACTGCTCCAGGGTACTCAACGGCGGCATGAACAAGTGCAGGCGACCATCACGCGCTTCGACGCAGAGGGCGGTGTGCGTGACTTCTACCTCGCGGGCTGTCTTCTGCTCATCCTCGGCAAGGTCTTCCCCTGCGGGAGCTGAGTTTCCGGCGGCTTGCTCATGATAGTCTTCAAGGGGCGAACGCTTCGCGAACTGATCCTGTTCAAAGAACGGTTCGCGTTTGTCAGGTGCAATCCAGGGGAGTGAGTCAAGCGGGAGGCGCATGCCCATGGCAGAATCGCCCGGAATCAGAAACATCTGTTCGCGCCTGAAGTCCCAGGGGCTGCTTTTCCAGGCGCTCTTGTTCTCATCCCACTTTAATGGCAGCGCGTAGCCTACGGGAGTTCCCAGGCCTTTTTCCAGGGCCTGAGCCAATGCACGGCGTTCGGCTGAATCCTTAAGGTCGGTTTTGAGCGGATCCAGGTTGGCCGGGATGGTGCCTTCTTTCCAGATCCAGTAGAAAACGTCTTCATAGCCGGCGACCAGGTAGTCTTTTCTGATCCCCAGCAGTTCCGTCAATCGTTCAGAGAAGAGCAGGGCCTCGACTTCGGTAAAGTGATAATCCCTGCGGATGTCGGCCAGCAATTCCGGGTTGCGCCAGACGGGAGTGCCATCCTTGCGCCAGAAACATCCGTAAGCCCAGCGTGGCAGCGGCTCTCCCGGGTACCATTTCCCCTGGCCGAAGTGCAACAGGCCGCCCTTGGTGAAGGCATCACGCAGACGCAGAGTCAGGTTGTAAGCCAGCTCGCGTTTATTCTCCCCGTCAGCGTTGATATTCCATTCGTCGCCTTCCATGTCGTCGATCGATACAAAGGTCGGCTCACCGCCCATCGTCAGGCGGACATCTCCGGCAACCAGCTCTTCGTCAACTTTCTGACCGAGGGCATCGACCAGCAACCATTGTTCATCGCTGTAGGGTTTTGTGACGCGTGGATCTTCATGAATCCGCTGCACGGTATTGCTGTGTTCAAAGGTGACTTCGCAGGCTTCGGTCGCCCCGGTCACCGGTGCCGCACTGAGTGGATGGGGGGTACATGCAAGCGGAATGTGTCCTTCGCCGGCGAGCAGTCCTGAGGTGGGATCCAGACCGATCCAGCCAGCACCCGGGATATAGACCTCTGTCCAGGCATGAAGATCGGTGAAATCCGTCTCCGGGCCGGAGGGCCCGTCCAATGATTTTTCATCGGCAGATAGCTGGATGAGATATCCGCTGACAAAGCGTGCAGCAAGGTTCATCTGCCTTAAAACCTGGACCAGCAGCCAGGCAGAGTCACGGCAGGAGCCGAGAGCCCGCTGCAGGGTTGTCTCGCAATTCTGGACGCCCGGCTCCATGCGTACGGAATAATTCACGGCTCTCTGGACGTGCTGGTTGACTTCAACCAGGAAATCGACGGTTTTCTTTTCACTTTTGTCGATCGCATCGAGCAACCCCTGCAAATGCGGTCCAGGCACAATTTTCGCGAAATAAGGAGCTAATTCAGAACGTTCCAGGGGGTTGTAAGAGAACGGACAGGTCTCGGCATATTCTTCAATGAAAAAATCGAACGGGTTGTATGCCGTCATGTCGGCAATGACTTCGACTTCAATACTCAGTTCAGTGGTTTTTTCCGGGAAAACCAGGCGTGCCATGTAGTTGCCGAAAGCGTCCTGTTGCCAGTTCAAAAAGTGTGACTCGGGAGTGACTTGTAAAGAATAGGCATGAATCGGGGTGCGGCTGTGCAGCGCCGGCCGCAGCCGTATGACATGAGGAAAAACAGAAACCGGCCGATCGAATTTGTAACGGGTTTTGTGATTGCAGGCAACACGGATTGGCATAGATAATCCTTATCAATTTTTATCATCCGGGGTTTCCGGATACCACTGTATGAACGCTGATAGGCAGTGCGGTGTCATCTCGTCGACGGGCGGCCGGAAGCACAAGTGCGTGCTCCGCCTTTGATTGGCGATCGTTATTGTACCATATGTCATTTCCCTGTTTGCGGTTTTTTTACTTGCCCGATGTCCGCCCCAAGGTGACGGAAGACGTCAGGGAACTGGTGCAGGGCTGGCTGGCGCCACCGGTGATCTCCTGGCGGCAGGTGCTGCAGAAGTTCATCGGCAGCGCCGGGCGTATCGGCCGGTAAAGCATCTGGCAGCGTGAGCATCGTCGTTTTCAGCACAACACCCCGGGATGGCGGTTATCAAGTTGGATTTGTTACAAGGTCTTTTTGGAGGGTTAAAATAAATCGACTCCCCTTGGCAAAGGAGAGTCGATTCGGATAAGAGGGACCGCTTGATGCGTCCTCAAGCTCTTGTTTTGTGATAAGGTCTCGCCGTGATCAGCAGTCGCTGCATCTCAACCTCATCTGGTCTTCTAAAGCACTGTCAAAGCTTCCTGCTTCTGTGCCAATTGCTGACAATGAATCAGGGTCGTAATCGTAATTTCTCGCTGCTTTAGCGGCTTTTGTATCTGGTGAATCAAATCTGAATTGCCAGTTACCTGCTTCTGTGCCAATTGCTGACAGCGCGTCCTGATTGTAGTTCTTTCTGTCTGCCATCTGGCTGGTCATTGAGTTCGAGTTATCGAAATTGTGCTGCCATCTCCCGGCCTCGGTAGAAACGTCGTTTGCCCCGACCATGTCAGCATCGGCCGCAAAAGCCGTTCCGGCCAGACCGAAGCTCAAAGCAGCCGCCAACAGGCCAATGAGGAACTCTTTTCTTAGCATGATGAATCTCCTTTCGCAATGTACCTTGCGTACTCTCCTGATGATCAGGAGTCTCTGTAAAATCTCATTCCGACAAGAAGAACATTGAGAGCACTCCTTCTTGTCATATTGTTTTATTATTTAAGCATGGCATGTGCCAAGTTTTCTGGAAATTAACAACCTGCTGAATATTAAAGGTTTTGTGTTTTTTTGTGAAAACACATCAAGACAAAACACGTCTTTATTAGTAGAAAATTCAACACACGCTGTAGATTATTAACCATAATAATGATGAGCTATGAAAATAATTCTTTACTAATACACAGTAGTATAGGTTGTGCCAAACTGTTCAACACCTGCTTGGCATCAGTTCAGCAGCAGCAAAATCCTTCTGCATAATGAATAATCAGTTGACGAACATCTGCCCCGGATGGTCGGCAACAACCCGGCCAATCTTGAAGGCATCGCACCCGGCTGTTTCAAGTTGCTTGGTAAGCCGGGCCGCCTTCTCCGCCGCGACCGCAATCAGCAAACCGCCTGAAGTCTGGGGGTCGGCAAGGATGTCGACGATTTCGGGGGGCACTTGTTGACGATTAACCACGAGCGGCAGGTAGTGTTCGCGGTTGCGGTAGCTGCCGGCCGGTACCAGGCCGATGGCGGCCAGCTCCATAACTTGCGGATAGATGTGCAGGGCTGCGGCGTCTATCTCAAGACCGACCCGGCTGGCTTCAGCCAGTTCCAGGGCATGACCGAGCAGGCCGAAGCCGGTGATGTCAGTACAGGCATTCACGCCAATCCTGAGCATGGCCTGCGATGCTGCCAGGTTCAAAGTTTCCATGCCGAGGATGGCTTCGCTCATCTGCTCCTCAGTGATCACTTCCCCCTTCAGCGCTGTCGCCAGGATGCCGACACCGAGCGGCTTGGTCAGAATCAGGATATCCCCGGATCTTGCCCCTGCAGTGGTGATCAGCTTACCCGGGTCGACCAGTCCGGTGACGGCCAGGCCGTATTTCGGCTCATCATCCTCTACCGTGTGCCCGCCGACAACGACTGCGCCGGCTTCATGAACCTTCTCCGCCCCGCCCGTGAGGATTTCCACCAGAACATCGTGTCCCAGGCAGGCAGGAAAGCCGACCAGGTTCATGGCCGTAAGCGGTTTGCCTCCCATGGCATAAATGTCGGAGAGGGCGTTGGCTGCGGCAATGCGACCAAAAGTACGCGGATCGTTGACGATCGGGGTGAAGAAATCAACAGACTGTACCAGGGCGCAATGCGCAGAAATTCGATAAACCCCGGCATCGGCGAAGGGGATCGTTGCGGTCAGGAAATTCTCATCCTCAACTGTCGGCAGCTGGCGCAGCACCTGCGCCAATGGCCCGGGGGCCATCTTGGCGGCTCAACCGCTGGTTTTGGAGAGGTGGGTCAACTTCATATCGATACACTCCATGGAGCTGCGAAGGGAGAAGCGCAACAGGCTTGTTCGCGTCTCTTGCCTCACGTCTCGTGCTTCTCTTTCGGTAATTGCCAGGCAACTCTTTCATCGCCCTTGCGCATAGTGTACTTGAGGCTGTCAAAGAGTTCCAGAATTGCCTGGGTCAGTTTGCGGGCACTGCCGATCAGGTCTCGAAATTCGGCAAGGGTGAGGGTCTCTTTGCCGGCAAAGTGTACCTTGAGAGCCGCGACTGCCTTCAGGAAGGCCTTTCTGTGCAGCAAAGAGTCGTCGTTGAGTCGGACCAGGGTGCCATTGGCAAAGAGGAAAGCGAGCAATGATTCAACCTGTGCATCGGGCACTTTGGCCAGAGCGAGCATATCGACCCGCCCTTTTGCCTCGACTCCGGCATCGAGGTAAACCTTCTCCAGCTTTTGCAGCAGCTGTGACTGCTCTGCGGTTGGCGTCGGGGTGAAATCGGTGCGGGCGACCCATTCTCCCCGCTGCACCAGTTGCCCGTCTGTAATCAGGCCACCGAGAAGGTGTTCAAAGGCTTTGGCTGCAACCTTGGCTGGCAGGGTCGCCTTGAGGGTTGCGTGGAAAATGCCGGGTTGCAGGGCATTGTCGCGATGGTAATTTGCAACCGTTTCCAGCAGAACGCGTTGCCAGGCGCGCGCGGTCTCAACTGTGACCCATTGGTCGCCGACCCGACAGACCTGATCAGCCTCGGCCAGATTTTCCAGCAGCGCCGTGATGCGATCACGGCTCAACCCTGAGGTCTGCTCCAGTTCCTTCAACTTGACACAGCCGAGTTCAGCGAGTTTCTGCACGATGAACGAGCCTTCGCCCGATTCGAGTTCCTTGAGAGCGTGCATAACCTCAGCGCGGAAACGCTTGTGCTTGACCGGGGCCGGATCGATGATCTGGCCGCCGCCGATGGTGGTCATCGGCGAGTAGGAACGCACGATGAAGCGGTCCTGGCGATGTGCAACCAGCGGGCTGTCGAGGTGAAACTGGGCCAGTACGCTCTCTCCAGGCAGCATTTCGTCGCGGTCGAGCAATACCACCCGTGCAGTGACCTTGGCCGTACCCATGTGCAGGTGGACCGGGTCGCGGAATTTGAGCGCTCGCGGCGCTTCCGGTAACAGGTTGAGGCGTGCGTCAAAGCGTTCGGTCATGGTGAAGAAGCCGGGAGTGGCAACCACTGCGCCGCGGGTGAGATCGCTGCGTTCCAGACCGGCCAGGTTGAGCGCGACCCGCTGTCCGGCACGGGCGACTTCCGCTATCTCCCCATGCACCTGAATCTCTCTGACTCTGACCGTCTCCCCCGGAGGCATGACTTCGATGCTCTCACCAATCTTGATGCGACCTGAGAGGAGGGTGCCGGTGACCACCGTGCCGAAGCCGCTCATGGTAAAATGCCGGTCAATCGGCAGGCGGGTGGGACCGTCTTCGTCGCGCGGCGGCAGTTCTGCGAGGATCTTCTGGATGGTCTGCTGAAGGGCTTCGATGCCGTCACCCTGAATCGCCGAAACCCGGCAACAGGGTGCGCCAGCGAGGAAGGTTCCGGCGAGAGTATCACGCACTTCTTCCTCGACGATATCAATCCAGTCTTCTTCGGCCAGGTCGCACTTGGTCAACACCAGGATGCCGCGTGGAATCTGCAGCAGCTGCAGAATCTGCAAATGTTCGCGGGTCTGCGGCATAACCCCTTCGTTGACATCGACCACCAGCAGGACCAGGTCAATGCCGCCAATCCCGGCGAGCATGTTGTGGATGAACTTCTCGTGCCCCGGCACATCGACCACACCGACCATACTGCCGTCGGCCAGTTTGAAGGGGGCGAAACCGAGCTCGATGGAAATGCCGCGCTCCTGTTCTTCCTTGAGGCGGTCGGTATTGATGCCGGTGAGCTTGTTGATCAGGACGGTTTTGCCGTGGTCAACGTGTCCGGCGGTGCCGATAATGTGGTAGCGGGTGGCATTACTCATAATCTAGTCCTGATTCAGAACCTGCCGCATGGCTTGCAGCAGCAGAGCTTCGTCATCACTGTTGAGGGTTCGCGGGTCAACCAGGAAGCGATTGTCCTGGATGCGGCCTATGACTGGCGGCTCACAATGGCGCAGGCGGGTGGCCAGTTCGTTGACCGACAGCTCCTTCGGCACCATGGCAATCGCCCACCCGGGGAGCTCAGCCAGTGGCAGGGCGCCGCCGCCAACGGTTGCGGTGGTTTCGATCATGGCGCAGTCGGCAGCATCGCCGATCGATTCCCTTAACTTTGGCAGCAAAGCGTCGCAACGTTGCTGCAACTCAAGGCCCGGCAAAGAGAGCATCTCCAGAACAGGAATCTGCGCCAGCGCCTGCTGCGGTTCAAGATAGAGCCTGAGCGTTGCTTCGAGAGCCGCCAGTGTCAACTTGTCGATACGCAGGGCGCGGGCCATCGGATGTCTGCGCAGCTTGTCGATAACCTCGCGGTTGCCGACAATGATCCCGGCCTGGGGCCCGCCGAGCAGTTTGTCACCGCTGAAGGTGACCAGGTCGATGCCGGTTTTCAATGCTTCCCGCACGGTGGGCTCGCGGGGCAGGCCGTAAGGGGTCAGATCGATCAGCAGGCCACTGCCGAGATCCTCGAGAACCGGAATGTCATGCTGGTGTGCCAGGCTGGCCAATGCTTCGCCACTGACCGCTTCGGTGAATCCGAGGATGCGGTAGTTGCTGGTGTGAACCTTGAGGATGAGGGCGGTCTCAGGGTTGATGGCGATGGCGTAGTCCTTGAGGTGGGTCTTGTTGGTGGCACCGACCTCGACCAGTTTGACTCCGCTGGCGGCCATTATCTCCGGAATGCGGAATGAGCCGCCAATCTCGATCAGCTCCCCGCGTGAAACCACGGCACTGCGGCCACCGGCCAGAGCGGCGAGGGCGAGCATGACGGCTCCGGCATTATTGTTGACCACGGTGGCCGCTTCGCCGCCGGTCAGTCTGCAAATCAGTTCCTCGACATGGGTGAAACGCTTGCCGCGCTGACCTTGTTCAAGATCATATTCGAGATTGGAATAGCCTTGTGCGATCTCTGTAATCGCCTGTAACGCGTCGCTGCAGAGGGGCGCCCGGCCAAGGTTGGTGTGCAGCAGGGTACCGGTGACGTTAATGACTCTGCGTAACGACGGCCTGGCCATGTGCACTGCCCGTTTCGCCACCAGGCCGACAACTGCCTCTATATTGAGATCAGGCAAAGGCGCCTGATCGTCCAGAATCTGGCGACGCAGGTCGTCTACGACAGTCTGGGCAGCTTCACGAATCAGGATGTATGGTTGCGTCTGTTCCAGCCTGGTCAGCAGAGGGGAATCTAACAGCCGATCAATGGCGGGCAGAGTACGCAAGAATGCGCGGCGATCAGACATGGGTCTTCTCCAGGTTCGCTGCAAGCTGCTGGTTGGGGTAAGTCAGTCTTGAGAAGGAGCGGTGAGTTCGCGCATCATGACGTTGATCTTGCCGGCTGCGACGGCCATGACGATCCCCTGGATGGCGCCGATTTCCTGGTCCGAGATGTTTTGTGCCCTGGCCACGCCAAGGTAGTGCTCGACTCATGGCTGACACTCCCGGGCCATGGCTGCAGCCAGCCCGATCATCGCCGTGGTGCGAGTATCGAGCTGCTCTCCGTTGCGGACAGCATCGTAGAAGTTGCAGTAGGCCTTGTGCAATTTTTGTGGAAGCATTTGAACTTTACCCTTGGTGCTGTCCGCAACCTGAAGAGAAAACAACTGTTTGTTTTATGCCGGCCATAGTAATTGTTTGTCGGACGCTTTGCAACGTTCCAAACACATTTAAGTTATGTGCCCACAAGGACAGAAAAGATGATTTAACGCCAAGACGCGAAGACGCAGAAAGATGCAAAGCCCTTTTCAGGTGAAAACATAAAGCTTTGGAGCTAATATTCTCTGCGTTAAAGTCAATTTTCAATATCGAATTTGCAGTATTTTTTTATTCAGGGAAGAAAAATAGCTCATTTTTGTTATAATGCAACACTTGCAGATGTTATTTCGCCGCATTTGCGGCTATTTCACCCACAGGAGGGAATCATGAACAAAATTCCACAGACCACTATCTATGCCAAGCAGACCGGAGTTTCGATCACTCCGCACGAACGCCGCAGCGAGGGGCGGGCGACGGAAGGACGCATTGCCCTGCGTTTCTTTCGTCTGGCAGCTGGCAGCAGCTCGATCCGCTTTATCGCCGAACCCGCCGAGGCTTTTGCCCTGCACGAAAAGATGCAGAGAGTTTTTCGTGACGGCGGCCAGGAAAGCCTCAATCATCGCTTCGAAGGCAGTGATGGCGAAGTGAAGACACGCCTGACCGTCGAGCGTTGGGAGCGCAACGGCAAGAGCGGCTTCGCTTTAACTGTGCAGCGGGGTGAGGAGCAGGTGAATGTGCCGGTTTCTACCGAGCGGTTTCTTCATGCTGCTGAATTTCTGCGGCATCTATCGTTGCAGCAAGCCTGGATCGATGAGTTTGAGCAGATTGTGAGCTGAGTCTCAGTGATTAGCGGGGTGCGGCGTACACTGCACCCCGCAACAAGGCATTCCCATGACCCTCTACCGGGCTCGCGCATCCTTGCAGGAACGTTGCGCTCTCTGCTTTGCGAGACTGGGAAGGTGTGCTATTTTGCCGGACCATGAATGGCCTGATCACAGATGTCCTGCTGATTCAACCGCCGGCGCTGAAGCCCGCTGAGCCACCGCTTGCCCTGGCGATCCTGCTGGCGCACCTGCGCGCCCGGGGGGTGACCACTGCAGCGATTGACGCCAACCTGGCTGCTTATCTCTACCTGCTCGATGGTGAACGGCTGGCAAGCCGGGCCGGAGCCGTTGTCGAGACCAGTCTGCGCCGCGCCCTGCGTCACCGTTTGGCCTCGCTGGCGCTGCTGCGCTCGCCTGCGGCAACACAAAGCTTCGCGCGCTACAACACGGCCGTGCGCTATCTCAACCGGCTGTTGGCACTGTGGAACAGTCGGAGCGGAGACCAGCGCCTGACCCTCGGCGACTACCAGCATGCCGGCCTTTCCCCTTTCAACCCGGAGGACCTTGAGCAGCTCGCCGGTGGAGCAGTGACCACCCTGTTCGCAGCCTTTTTCCGCGAGGAACTGCTGCCACAGGTTCTTGCGGTACAGCCGCGCATCATCGCCATCTCAATCAATTTCCTGCACCAGGCCCTGCCGGCCTTTGAGCTGGCTGGGATGCTGCGCCGTGCCCTGCCCGGGGCTCTGCTGGTCGCCGGTGGCGGCTTGATCACGTCGTGGCAAGAGCCGCTGCGGCGTCTCGACCTGCGCTTGCCACCCTTCGATCGACTGATCTTCGGCCCCGGTGAAACGGCGCTGACCGCTCTGGCCAGAGGTGAGCTGGACGACCGCTACACTCTGACCGACGCCACAGCCATCAGCTTTGTTCCCGACTTCGGTTTCGCCTGCATCTCCGACTACTTCTCGCCGCATCCGGTGCTGCCCCTGAGCTCTTCGCGCGGTTGCTACTGGCAGCGCTGCCTCTTCTGCCCCGAGGCGGCTGCGCCGGTCCATCCCTACACTGCCAGCCATCCCGCCGAGCTGCCGCAGCTGATGCGCCAGTTGGCCGACAGCTACGGCGTTCGCCATATCCAGCTGACCGACAACGCCATTCCGGTGAATATGCTCAAGGCTCTGGCCGATCATGCCGATGTTTTGACGGATCTCAACTGGTTTGGCTTTGTCCGCTTCGAACCGGTCCTGGAGGAGCCCGCCTTCGTTGCCCGCCTGGCACAAAGCGGTTGCCGCATGCTGCAGCTGGGGCTGGAGAGTGGTTCGCAGAGCGTGCTCGACCGGCTCGGAAAGGGGGTGCGCCTGGCATCAGTCGCCCGCATTCTGGCCAATCTGGCTGCAGCCGGCATCGCCAGCTTTGTCTATATCATGCTCGCTACTCCCGGTGAGACCGAGGCTGATGCCGAACAGACCCTGGCCTTTCTCGAACGGCACGCTGGGGAAATCGGTTTTCTCAACCTTGCCATCATGAACCTGCCGCGTGCTTCGGGGCTGCTCGACAATCCCCGGTGGTGCGGCATTGCCACGACGGAACCGCTCGAAGCCGACAGCCCGCTGGGCCTTTACCGGAAATTTCACTCCAACAGCGATTGGAACCGCGCCGCCGCGCGCCGCTTTCTCGAGCAGCGCCTGCTCGGCTCAGCGGCAATCCGCGCCATCGTCAATCGCACTCCGCCGCTGTTCACCTCCAACCACGCGGTTTTCTTCACCCGTTCACATGGAGAAACCTTAGAGGCAAAGGCTCTGTCAGCCTCGGATACAATCGGATAAGCTCTGACAGGTCAAAGGCCAGTGCTGTTTTTGCGAGTGCATCATGGTTAAGGGCTTGAATCGAAAAATACCGTTTTTCTCAAGGCTTATCAGATGTTTTCAAAACTTGTCAGTGGCTGATTGTTTTTTGCTTTATATCGATTTTCATAGATTTTGATCGCGGCCGAACCGGCTTTTTCAGTTTGATTTATTCGCTGCGGTCACCTCGTCGATGAACTGCGCAATATCAGAGGCCAAGGGTGCGGTTGCGGTGCAGATGGTCTTCAGGGCGGGATGGAAAAACTGCAAGCGGTGGCTGTGCAGGAGATGACGTTGCGGGTTCTTCTGCGCTGGTGGGTTATGCAGCCAGTCGAGATAGTCGTCGTCTGTCATGCTATAGAGGGCATCGCCGGCTACGGGGTGGCCAATGGCTGCCAGATGGACACGCAACTGATGGGTTCGGCCGGTTTCCGGCGTTAACTCAAGGACGGAAAGTTGATCGGTGAGTTCGCGGATGGTTGCATAGCGGGTGACGGCTGCTTTCCCCTCGGCGTTGTCGATAGCAAAGCGGGGTACAAGGGCACCTTTAACCGGACCGATTGGCAGATCGATGGTGCCTTTGGCGGGAGAGGGTCGACCTTGGACCACCGCCAGGTAGTGTTTGGTCACCAGTCCGCGGGCAAACTGATGCATCAACTGGCTGAGCACCGCCTTGTCGCGGCACAGCAGCACCAGCCCCGAGGTATCGGTGTCCAGGCGGTTGACCAGGTCGATCCCCGGGTAAGCAGGCCGGTGGACGTGGCGAAGATGGTAGATCAGGTTGGCATTGACGAACTTGCCGCGACTGTGAACCCGCAGACCCGCAGGCTTGTTGACAGCCAGCAGCCACTCATCTTCGTAGACAATGGAATAGTCGAGATTGACGGCGGGCGCTTCGAAATCAGGCAGATCACAACGGATGCGATCGCCTCTGGCAACGGTCGATGCCAGTTCGCACCTGACACCCTGACAAAAGATTCGCCCTTCCTCGACCAGCTGGCGCCAGGCTGTTTCTGGTAAATACGTGAAGCGAGCCGCCAGATACGCGACAACACTCATTCCGCTGCATGATGCAGGCACTGTTGAAGAGACATTCATAGAAGTCATTGTACTGCAAGCAGGAAATCTTAACCTCTGCTGTCAGTATGAGGAGAAATCTTCTGCATTAAAAATGTCTCGAAAAGGTGAGGAACCCCTGGATGCCGCTCAAGCCGGAAGAGGCCTCCGGAGCACCGTCGAATTCCATGTTCGTCTTGAGTCCGCGCACACAGACCCCGACGTAGGCATTGCCGTCGAACCTGTAATCGAACCCGCCGCGGCCATAAACGCCGACGCCGAACGCTGAATCGGTCGTGTCGAAGTCCTCAGCCGTTCCGGTTTGAGGGTCCACATCTTCTGTATCCTCGGAGTATTCGCCGAACATGATGGCCGGACCTGCCGCAACATAAGTCCTCCAGCGATCATTGAACGTATGCTTGACGAAAAGGCCGGCGCTGAAGTCACCCAGCCATAGGGAACTGTCAATGCTGATCGCAATCTGGTTGTTGCCGCCGACGATCTTCGTGTCTTTTGACCGCCAACCGAACAGGAAGCTGCCGTCAAGGCCGATTTGTGTGTTTTCACCGCGAAAAGGGTACTGAAAAGCCATGCCGATATACGGCATGTTGGAGAGGTCTTTATCGCTGGCTGGGGTGCTGCCGGTTGTTGATGTCTCTGCAAAAGTCAGGTCGTCTGAGGAGAATTGAGCGGCACCGACCAACGCCTGGACAAAGGTCGGTGTTTGTGTGTCGAAAGCGAACAGCTGTGACGGAGAGAAGCAGCCAACCAGGATGGCAACCAGCAGGGAGATTTCAGATAGGGCCCGTCCGGAAAGCATGGGTCGTCAGCTCCTCGTCATGGCAATGGCCAGTTTGTTGTTACCCCCAATTTACCCCCTAATGCCACCGCTTGACCGATTTTATGAATGGTCGGTCACAGGATCACTGGCGGCCATTCTCTTTTCTGGAGTGCCTGAGAATTTTGTATAAGTGACAGCTTAGTTCTTTGGTGTGTATACGGATAGTTACCAAGTTGTTACAATACTACCGCCGTATCCTTGTTGTCGATGTGAAATTCTGCAGGGATACGATAAATTTAAATTGTACCGAGGACTACTTGCGACTCTAAATCTCGACCGCTTTGATCCGCTCGATCAGATCCTTTTTCGGTTTCAGGAAAATGTACTCGACAACATCAAAGCTAGTTGGGGAAACCTGAGAAAAAAAGCTGCACTCGAAGACTTCAAGTTTCACGACTTGCGGCATGATTTTGCAACCAAGACCCTGAAAGCAAGTGCAGACATTGTTATCAAAACTGTTGGGCCACAAGAAGTGGCGTCGACTTGAATGAATTGTTAGCGCGCACTATCATCCTCACATCACCACATCCCATTTGCCATTTTTTTGCGTCGAACCAACTCCTTCTCGCTCGGCTCGGCACTCGGGAACGAACCGGGCTGGATATCTCCACCTGGTACATAGGTACTCATCACAACGCCAGTGGTCGAAACCTGAGAGCGAACGAGCCGCAGCGCCGATGGCTTGGCGGTCTCGCTGAAGAGGCGCTTGCCCCGCCCAAGCACCACTGGAAAAGTCCACACGTTGTACTCGTCTATCAGTGAGGCGGCTTGGAGTGTTTGAATCAGATTGCCGCTGCCAATCACCTGCAGGTCGTCGCCAGGTTGGGCCTTGAGAGCTATGATCGCCGAGACGACATCACCGTGGAGCAGGGTCGAGTTGTTCCAGTGGACCATTGTCAACGTGCGCGAAACAACGTACTTTTTCGCTGTATTGAGCGTCTTCGCAATCGGATGTTCATCCGGCTGATAAGGCCAGTACGCTTCGAATATCTCATAGGTCCTGCGCCCGAGCACCACCTCGCGATCCTTGCCGTCGAAACCTGATGTCGAGATGTCCATGCTTACGTCCCCGTAGCCGACCATCCAACCGCCAAGGGTAAAACCACCCGTCGAGTCTTCTTCCGGTCCACCGGGTGCTTGCATGATGCCGTCAAGTGACGCAAACGCAGATACGATGAGTTTTCTCATGGAAACATTCCTGTCGGGAGGGTTGTATTGGTCACGCGCACTAATAATTGGACGGCAAAATTGCGGCCTAACAAGCACTAGCCAGCTGCCGGTGAATTATGGTGTTAGCCGTGCACCTTACGACTGTCTTTCGGAGCGTCGCAACGCTCTTGCATCCCGTAGTCTCGCATAAATTATGCCCGCTTCTCATTCCGACCATTGTGGATTCCAGACAATTTCCCAGAGGTGTCCATCGAGGTTTCATGTGACTTGGCTCCGAGGCATAACGGACCAATATTAAGCGGATTGGCGAGGCGCACGCTTCCAGGTGCAGCATCAACCGCGGCACGCCGCCTCAATCGCAGTGATGTCGATCTTATTCATCTGCATCATCGCATCGAACGCGCGCTTGGCGGCAGCAGGATCGGTATCGGTGATCGCTTTCGTCAAGGCGATCGGCGTAATCTGCCAGGACACCCCCCATTTGTCCTTGCACCAGCCGCACGCACTCTCCTGGCCGCCGTTGTCGACGATTGCGTTCCAGTAACGATCTGTTTCGGCCTGGTCAGCGGTTGCGACCTGAAATGAAAATGCCTCGTTGTGCTTGAACGCGGGGCCACCGTTGAGTCCGAGGCAGGGAATGCCCATGACGGTAAACCAAACCGTTAACACATCCCCTTTCTTCCCGGAAGGGAAGTCTCCCGGGGCGCGGTACACGTCCCCTACGGACGAATCGGGAAAGGTCTTGGCGTAAAAACGCGCCGCGTCCTCGGCGTCGCCATCGTACCAAAGGCAAATCGTGTTCTTTGCAGGTTTTTCCATGTCACTTCTCCATCGAGAAGAGCCATCCGCATTCATGCCGGTGGTTTGCCATCATCTTCAATACCCTCCTGGTTCTAATTCATCAAGCAATATAACCCCTTAAATTTACAGCAATTACTTTCAATCGTCAGAAACTGGACGATCCCGAATGTTGTGTCAGGAACTTTGGCCGACCAAAATCAACCTAAATGACTGGTGTCCTGAATGCCTGCTTTAGGAATGATGCAACCAGGGGAGTCGGTCGTTGGGCTGTTCACGTCTCTCTCAAGACCCCCCTGATTAGGTTTGGGGGATTAATCTTTCAGGGCCATACTCATACTCATATCAATTTGACGAAAATGACTTGTTAGTTGTTACTCGATTTAAGCCAATCAAGGGCAAAATTCTTTTCCTTGTAGGAAAAGTGCTTAACTTCAGCCTGAACAAAATAATTAGCTACTCTTGGCAAGATCGACAAAAAGCCGCTATCTGTCACGGCTGCAACTTTTTTAATGTTATGATGATGCTCTTTAACAAATTTCATATGGGAGAGTAAAGCCGCGAAATTTTCCCAACCAGAGAAAGATTCAGTATATATCATCAAGCCATTAAGCGGGCCCATTGCTTCTATATATGGATCAACTTCTTCGGTAAGTCTCTCAAAGTCTGCCGATTTTAATGCTCCTTCAGGTGTAATGATGAGAATTTTTTCGTCGAGCATCACTTCGTTTATTAGCATTTTAATCTCCACTCTGGAAAGTTTACTCTGTCAACAAAACTAACTCTTGCTGATCAATATTAGCAGTATCTTCGTTTACAACAAGAAGAAGACTATGCCAATTAATCAAAACTATCAGTCCTGCAATTTAAGAATTAAGGATCGAATTAAGGATCGACGTTAATCCGTACTGGCAGTCGTGATATTTAAGAAAACTTTTGACCGGGACACCTGCCTGTAAGTATCACCTGCTGGAATTAAGTCGCAGGCTAGGGTATGCTTCAAAATAATGTGATGCCTTCTTCTCAAACAAAGCTCAAGCCAGTCAATCCGGCACTTCGCTGGACGCTACTTCTCTCAGGCTTTCTTTCCACGGCCTTGGGAGTCTTCGGCATTTTCCTGCCCGTACTACCAACCGTCCCTTTTCTTCTGCTAGCTCTAGCCTGCTTCGCCCGCAGTTCTGAACGGTTCTACAATTGGCTGCTAGAACACTCGCATTTCGGGCCAATCATTCGTCCTTACATCAATGGACAAGGAATGACAGGTGCCAGCAAAGTCAAAGCAATCACCTTGGTCTGGGCCAGCATTTCGCTCTCGGCATTTTTTCTGGTTGAATTAGACTGGGTTCGGTGGCTGCTCTTACTCATTTCCTGCGGCGTGACTATCTACCTCCTGAAACTTCCCGGCATTGAGGTTAAGGACTGATTCGGGGACGCTTACATGTAAATACCCTCAAGACGGGTTCTTATTTCAAAACTTTTGCCAGAACTGGTGCATGCCTTTAATCATTCCTGGCAGTCGTGATAAATTAGAAAAACACCCGATCTGCTGACCGAAGGTTTTGAGTGTCTGATTGATGGGTAGAAAAAGACACCTATAGTTATTTACGATAATTGTTCGCTATTTCTCTTGCTGAACAGGGAAAGTAAGCAGCGTTCAATAATCCCTAAAGCGAAGGACGTCCAGATAGTGAGATTTATAAGCCGAAACATTCTTACTGGGTTGGTAACTATTCTGCCGGTATTGCTCACACTGTACCTCATCTACTGGCTGGCGGTGTCGGCAGAGTCCGTGTTGGGCAACGTGATTCGATTGATGCTTCCCGAGCACCTGTACTGGCCCGGTATGGGATTGATCACCGGTTT
>JBPPMB010000069.1:0-5041 GCA_051305855.1 Desulfuromonadales bacterium | reverse complement strand
GCCGGCGCCGTCCATGCCGGCAATGATGATCACCACTTCGAACCGTCGCGACTCCACCAGGTCGTACTGCACATCGAGCAGCTTTTCTCGCAGCTCAGGCACTTCGGCAGCATAACGCTGCTCGTCAATGGAATGACCCAATTCCGCGGTCTCGAACATGACAACCTCCCGGCTCGCCAGATCTTTCTTTTAACGCAACTATTCAGCACCCGTACTCAACGGCACAGCCAGAGGTCTGCAGCCGTTGTTTGCGGCAAGTTAAGTGACAGCGTTGGTCGCAGGCAATGGCTGCAGACCACGGGCACTCACCTATTTGCTGAATAGTTACCTTTTAACTTTATAGAGTCATGGCAAATTTTCCAGCTTCGCCACAATTATTTAGCGGCGGGCACCTGGATAAAATTGCCCTTTGACGATGTGGAGAGCGGATCAGGCAACGGCGTCCAGGTTGGTTTTGACTGTATGCGCGAGGTAGGCCTCAGCGCCCGAAGGCCCCATGTAACGTTTCAAGGTTTAATCCTTGGCTTGGTCGAGATCGACCAGGATCAACCCGTCGATCACATCGCTGAATTCCGGATCGCGGTTGAAGGCCAGGAGTTTGCCGCCGAGATTCATGTAATGCTTGAGCAGGACCGGAATGCCGTTCAGGTCAGCCTCGACAGGGAACCCCACTGATGCCAGCACGTGGCATGCCCTACAGACGAAAAGAGCCACTCCAACTGGAGCAGCTCTCGATGTTCTGATCGTCACAAAGAGGTCACTTTTTTTTGCCGGACTGCTTCGTCTTGTCCTTTTCTTTTTTGTCCTTTTTGTCCTTTTTGCCCTTTTTATCCTTTTGCTTCTTATCCTTTTTATCCTTCTTATCCTTCTTATCCTTCTTATCCTTCTTATCTTTCTTATCTTTCTTATCTTTCTTATCTTTCTTCGACTTCAAGGCTTCCGGGGCTTTCTCCTCCCTGGCCTTGTGCTTCTCAGCCTTAGGCTGGGACGCTGGCGCCGTCACTGCCCGGCTCTTCTTCGGTGCGGCTTTTGTGCCCGCCGGGACACCACTCAGAAGCACCTTGGCCGCCGCAATCACCCGGTTGGCCCGAGTCTCGCTGAACCCCTGGACCGCAGCGACGGCTGCCGGCTTGGCCCCGGCCAGGTCTTCGACGGACTTGATGCCCAGTTCTGCCAGCAGGGAAACCGTTGCCGGCCCAATACCCTTGACTTCGAGAAGCGATCTAGCCATGTCAGACTCCTTCCTCGGGAAGCTAGCTCATTTCAGCTATGCCTGTTTATAAGCTAGCGCATAAAGCGGCAAAACCTGCCTGCCGCAACTCCTGGCGTTGCGTATGATTGATACGCAGAACCGGTTGACTGTCGGTAATCATCCAGTGGATTTTAACCCTTTATAGATGTCTGTCAATGCGAACCACAGCGAGAATCGCACTGGCGGACAATCTAAGCACAGAAGCACATGACAATGCCAAAAGGTCTGCCGGCAAACGACGAACGGCGTTTGATCAGTGTCCCATGTGGGCCGGAACCTGTCAGTTGCAGTCGTCGCGCCACAGGCAGCCATCCTGCCCGCAAGTTGCGGCCTGGCCGACCTGAAAACAGGGGCGGTTCCCCTCAGCACACTGAATCATGCGCACCAGCTCGGCTTTCTTAGCCCGGCCGGTCTTTACGCCATGTGCAGCAGCAACCAGCGAATTATAAAATTTACTCCGACGTAAAAAAATGCAACCGCTAATACAATCCTAACTTTTTGCGAGTATAGCAATCATGATGCATTCGCAAAGAATCATGGGATTGTTAAGGCGAAGCCATCAATCATTGTACAAGGGAGTACCCGATGGAATTCCATAAAAAACTGAAGGAAATAGATGGTATCGATGAGGCATGCGCCGACCGGCTCATTGCAAAGGGTTTCGACACTTTTGAGAAGCTGGTCGATGCAAAGAGTGAAAAACTGATGGAAGTTACGGGCCTTCCCAAAGAAGCGATCGCCAAAATCCATGAGCAGGCAGGCAAAATGCTGGCCGGGGCGCAGCACGAAGAGGAATCTCTGGCCGAACTGACCGAAGATGCCAGCCGCCTGAAGGTCGAGGTTGAGCAGCTGGTCCTGAATATCCGCGAACGCTTCCGCGACGAGCATGTGCCTAAAGAGCAGCTCAGGGAACTGCGCAAGGAAATTTCGAGAACCCTTGCCTCACTCGAGAAAGTTGAAGCCGCACTCAGCGACCAGCTGCGGCGACTCAGCAAAAGCCTGGTCAAGGCTGACAAGAAGATCTCGCAGGTCTCCGGGCTGGGCTTCGAAGAGGTGGTGTCCGGACTGAGAAAGGCCCGTAAGAAGATCGAAGATGCCGCTGAAAAGAAGGCTCGTTAAGCATCTGGATCTAAGATATACATTGCCTCGATGATTTTTTTCTTTGGTTAGTCTGCTGACCGCAGTTTTGCGTTACAATAAATGTGACATGCGAACCAAGAACAGTAACCAGCAAATCATGCCTTGTGACCGCGAACCAGTAGCGATCATAACCCGGCAACGTCTCGCCGCCATCGACATCGGCACCAACTCGATTCGCTGCATCATCGTTGAAACGGATGAGAAGGCCGGCTTCCGCGTCCTCGACGACGAGAAATCGACCGTACGGCTCGGAGAAGGGTTGGCAAAGTCAGGTGTGATCTCGGCGGCTGCCTGGCAGCGAGCCCGTGAAGCCCTGCTGCGCATGCGCAAGATTACCGATGGGCTCGGGGTCTCTTTCACTGAAGCGGTCGCCACCAGTGCGGTGCGCAAGGCCGGCAACGGCGAGGCCTTCGTCGCCGCCATGAAAAAGGAGACCGGGATCGATATCCGGGTTATCGATGGCGAGGAAGAGGCCGAACTGGCCGCCCTGAGCGCCCGGCATCATTTCGACATGGCCAACACCCGCTTCGGCCTGGTCGATATCGGCGGCGGCAGCATTGAGATCGTCACAGCGACCGGCGCCCATATCGAGGAAGTCTTTTCTCTGGAGCTGGGCGCGGTGTTTCTCACCGAGAATTTTCTGGGCAGCGACCCGATCAGCAGCAACGAAATGGCCGCATTGCGCAAGCACCTGCGCAAGACCCTGCGCCATGAGCTGGCCGGCCATGAGTTTGCACTGCAATGCCTGATCGGCTCCGGCGGCACCATCACCAACATCGGCAGCATGGTCATGGCCCGCCGCAACGAACAGTATGACAGCATCCACGGCTACGATGTGCTGCACTCCGAGGTCGTACACCTGCTGGCAACGCTCGAACGCAAAACATACCGGGAGCGTCGTGACATCGCCGGGTTGAGTCCGGAACGGGCCGACATCATCGTCGCCGGCGTGGCGGCGGTTGATGCGCTGATGCGCGCCCTGGGTTCCAACCTGCTGAAGATCAACGAACGCGGCCTCCGCGAGGGGCTGATCATCCGCAGCCTGATGAAACATGGTCTCTGGACCATCGGCGACGAACTGCGGGAATGGCGCTCGTCGCTACGCGAGTTCGCCCGCTCCTGCCATAGCGATGAAGTCCACAGCGAGCAGGTCCGCAAACTCGCTGTACAGCTCTTCGAGGCCCTTGATCCAACCTGTGCCATGGGGCCCAGGGCCGGCCAGTTGCTCGAGGCAGCAGCACTGCTGCACGATGTCGGCTACTTCATCAGCTACAGCAAACACCATAAGCATTCCTATCACCTGATCAGGCATGCCAACCTGTTCGACTTCACCCCAAGGGAAATCGAGATCATTGCCAACATTGCCCGCTACCACCGCAAGTCCCTGCCGAAACCGCATCACGACAACTTTCGCCGGCTCAGCCCCCAGGACCAGGACCTGGTGATGAAACTCGGCGGCATCCTGCGCCTCGCTGACGGCCTGGACCGGCGCCGCAGCCAGGTGGTCGACAATCTCGTATGCCGCTTCAGCAAACAATGCCTTACCATTGACCTGGCCGGCGAGGGTGACCTCTCTGTCGAAATCTTCGGAGGCCAGGCCAAGGGGGACATGATAGAGAAAGCATTGGCCCGCACGTTGGTGCTCCGGCATAAGACCTCCCCCGCCGCACCCCTCACGGTTTAACAGACTTCTCACACAGCCATAACTCTTCCGGAACAGACACGGTAGATGCTCCCCTTATCTCATGAGGGGTCCGACCGGACCGGGAGTTTATGGAAAAAGCACTCTTGTTTCCCGCCAGCACGCATCACGCCAGGCAACCCGTACTAACGGCTGGATGGCTATGCCCGTGACGAGTTCCAACGCGACCTCCGCGCTGACAAGCTGACCGGAAGAGCGGTCCGCCTTCAGACTGCAGCCACTTTCTGACTGGTCCGGAGGGCGAAAAAACAACCGCTCTCCATGCACAACCTTCAACACAACTGGACCGCTTTGGGAGGCTGGCTGCTACCGGCGCAGCTCGCAGCGCTGATCGGATGGGTCAGCATGGCTCCCCTTTTTCTGCTCACCGGCTACGGCTTGTCCTTTTGCCTGGCAAAAGCCTGGGGCCGGTGCAATAAGTCCGCGGAATCCTCGCAGCAAACCACACAGAATTAACAGAATCACAAAGCGAACTTAATCAAATGGCAACAATACGCATCCACAATGACGACAAGATATCAGTAGATATGGGAGGAATTTATGTTTTACCTGTTACCTGTTCTGCTATATGTCGGCCTGGTGGTTATAGGTATGATCAACTATCACAACACCTGCCGGGCCGCCCGCAAGCTCGTCGAGCAGATCAGAAATGACTGAACTTCAGTGGTATAACGGTTGCCGGGAAGATATACAGGAGGCCGTATCCATGCCTTCACTTTCTTGTGAGGAGAAGGCGGCTAAGGTTCTGATCGTCGAAGACGAGCTGGAGATCCTCGAGCCACTGGCCCACTCACTGCGCAAAGCCGGCTATAATACTCTGATCGCTGAGGACGGTCTGTCAGCCTGCCGCATCATCGGCAAGGAGAAACCCGACCTGATCCTGCTCGACATCATGCTGCCGGATCTTGACGGCTGGGAGGTCTGCCGCATGCTGCGTCAGCATCCGG
>JBPPMB010000227.1:0-9086 GCA_051305855.1 Desulfuromonadales bacterium | reverse complement strand
ATAAATACCAAATGATATTAACGCAGACGCAAAAATCACGAGAAAGTGCGCAAAGAAAACACCAAGCCTGAAAATTTATTCTCTGCGACTTTGCGTTACGCTTTTCTTAAAAGTTGTTGTAACTATTCAGCTCCAATACTCAACGACACAGCCTGTGGGCTGCGGCTGTTGCCTGCGGGAAGTTAAGTGACAACGTTGGACGCTGGCAATAGCTGCAGCCCACGGGCACTCGCTGACGTGCTGAATAGCTACACGTTGTTTAGCTCATCATTCAAAGGCCAAGGACATGCTTTCTGAACAAATCATAAATGAGCTGCAAACCATCGTCGGCCGCGAGAATGTTTCAACCACCAAAGCCGATCGGATCTGTTACTCCTACGACGCTACACAGCAGAGTTTTCTTCCCGAAGTGGTCGTACATCCCGGGTCGACGCAAGAGATCAGCAGCATAGTAAAGCTGGCCAACCGTGAGCGGATTCCGGTCTTCCCCCGTGGTGCCGGCAGCGGTTTCACCGGCGGTTCTCTACCGACCAAAGGCGGCATCGTCCTTTGCACGGAACGTCTCGACAAGATTCTGTTTATTGACGAGGAGAACCTGATCGCTACCGTGGAACCGGGCGTGGTTACCGAACAATTCCAGCAAGCGGTGGAAAAAGTCGGCCTCTTCTATCCTCCCGATCCGGCCTCCCTGAAATTTTCGACCCTGGGCGGTAATGTTGCCGAGTGCGCAGGCGGCCCACGCTGCGTCAAGTACGGCGTCACCAAAGATTTCATTATCGGCCTCGAGGTCGTCACTCCGAAGGGCGACATCATCACCACCGGCGGACCGACCATGAAGGGCGTTGTAGGCTACGATCTGACCAAGCTGCTCTGCGGCTCCGAAGGGACGCTGGGCATCATCACCCGCATCATTATCAAGCTGCTGCCTCTGCCTGAAGCTAAAAAGACCATGCTGGTGATGTTCAGTTCGATCGATGGGGCTGCACAAGCGGTCTCGGCCATCATCCGCGACAAGATCATCCCGACCACCCTCGAGTTCATGGATGGCCGGACTCTCGAGTGTGTTCGACAGGCTACCACTCTTGAGGTCCCCTCCGGGGCCCAGGCTGTTTTGATTATCGAAGTTGACGGCGACCGCGAGCTTCTCGACAAGCAGGTAACACGAATTGCCGAGATCATTAAGCCCCTTGGCGTGGTCGAAACCCGGATTGCCAGCACGCCTGAAGAGAGTGAAGCGCTCTGGCAGATCCGCCGTTCGGTCTCGGCGTCCCTGCGCAAGGTCAACCCGGACAAGTTCAACGAGGATATCTGCGTGCCGCGCAGCAAGGTGCCGGAGATGATCCGCAAAGTAGACGCCATTGCCGAGAAGTACGACATTCCGATCGTCAATTTCGGCCATGCTGGTGACGGCAATATCCACGTCAATATCATGATCGACAAGAAGGTTCCCGGTGCACTGGACAAAGCCGAGAAGGCTATAGAAGAGGTGTTCAAAGGCGCACTGGAACTAGGCGGCACCATGAGCGGCGAGCACGGCGTCGGTATTGCAAAAGCGCGTTTCATCCCCCTGGAGATCACACCGATTGCCGCCGAGTACATGAAAGCGATCAAGCGGGCACTCGACCCCAACAACATTCTCAATCCAGGCAAGATTTTCCTGGATTAAGCAGGGACTGGAGACTGGAGCTTATATCAACGACCAGCCTTAAGCCTCAAGCCCCCAGCAACCGGTTTTGATATGGCGAAGTTAAAGAACCTCGAAGATTACCGCGAAGAGATTGAACAGTGCGTCAAGTGCGGAGCCTGCCGTGCCCACTGTCCGGTGTTCGGTGTCGAAAAACGCGAAGGTCGAGTCGCCCGTGGCAAGGTAGCCCTGGCGCACTCGATGCTGGAAGGTGATATCGGCCTGGAGGCCAAGGTTCTGGAGGACATGAGCCAGTGCCTGCTCTGCGGCAGCTGCTGTGCTCAGTGCCCCAACAAGGTCCCCACAGAGGACATTGTGGCTGCTGCCAGGCGCCGGATTGCTGAGCAGAAGGGCCTCTCGACATTCGGCAAGGGTGTCGCTGCCGTTCTGGGCCGACCGAAGCTGATGAATCTGCTGGCCAAAACGGGAGGCACCTTGTCGTCCCTGCTCTTTAAGAAGCTTCCGGAGAATAGTGGCCTGCACCTGCGTTTCCCGGCCCCTTATCTAGAACAGGGCCGTACCATGCCGCCCATCACTGCCAAGCCGTTTCGCGAGAGGGTGCCGGAAATCATCCTCGGTGATCCGCAACAGCCAACAGTGCTGTTTTTCACCGGCTGCGGAATTAACTACATGTATCCGGCAATCGGCGAAGCCTTTCTGAAAGCCTTGAAATTCCTCGGCGTGACGATCATCATCCCCAAGGACCAGGCCTGCTGTGGACTGCCCGCAATTAGTGCCGGTGCCACGCAGACCGTAGAAAAGCTGGCAGAGCAGAACCTGGCGGCACTCAGCCGTCACCCGGTGGACCATATCATCACGGCCTGCGCCTCGTGCAATGCCGGCCTTGGCAAGATTTATGCGGAAATGGGCGAAGAGTTCAGCGAATTGTCGGCAAAGACCATGGACATTTTCGTCTTTCTTGCCAGACATGGCCTGCCGGAAAAACTGGCGGCCCTGCCGAAAGCCAAAACCCGCATCAAGGTCACCTACCACGATCCCTGCCATCTGCGCACTCAGGGGATCACCAGGGAACCACGCCAGATTCTCAAGGCATTACCGCAGGTGGAGTTTGTGGAGATGCCCGAGGCCGGAACCTGTTGCGGGCTGGGGGGGACTTATTCGGTTTACCACTATGAAACCAGCAAAAAAATTGGCGCCAGGAAAGCGGCAAATATCACGGCCAGCGGTGCTGATCTGGTGGCGACCGACTGCCCGGGCTGCATCATGCAGCTGCAGGACAGTATCAATCACGCCGATGGTGGCCAACGCTCGGTTCACATCCTCGAGTTGTTGGCCGAGGCCCTGCCCGGTCCAGGACCGGCAAGATAAAGCAGAAAACTCTCATTGCGCACTTGTGACGAGCGGTTAAAATAAACCCGCTTATGAATGATCAACCGGCAACTTCAAACTGATTTCAAGGAGGACTACCCCATGCACAAAGTGATCTGTCTGATTGTGGCAACCCTGTTTCTGGGCTCAGGAGTTGCACTGGCCGTTCCCGCAGGGAAAACCCTGGAGTTCAACAAGAGCACCATGGGCTCCGTGAAATTCGACGGAACACTGCATAAGGAGGCAGGTAACAAGTGCAAGGATTGCCATAACCCGGAAATGTTCCCAAAGATGAAGCAGGGTACAGTCGAGATCACCATGGATGAGATTTATGCCGGCAAACTCTGTGGTGTATGCCACGATGGCAAGCGCGCTTTTGCTGCCCAGGGTGACTGCGCACGCTGCCATATCAAACAGTAACACCAGAGAGTTAAAGAATAGCGTGAAGAGCGAACTGTCAGCTGCCCGCCGGATACCCGGCGGGCAGCTGTTGATTCATCAGATTTTTCCCAGCTCCAGCCTCCAGCCTCCAGCCTCCGTTTTCCTAACCGCCGATGCCGTGCATGCGCCGGTTGGGTGTAGTAAAGTCCTTGCCATTGATCTGATGCTTTTCCGGCTTGGCGCAGGCTGCCGTCTGCAGCAGTTGTTCCAGGGCACGGTCATCGCTGCCATCACGCAGAATCGGCCTGAGGTCGGTTTCCTTGTTGTCAAAGAGGCAACCGCGCACCCGGCCGTCAGCCATCAGCCGCAGACGGTTGCAATCGCCACAGAAGTGTCCGGAGACCGATGGAATCAGCCCGATCCGACCCTTGGCACCGGACAGGCGAAACATGTTCGCCGGACCTGAAGTTTCCTGATGAGAGAGGGATTCCAGATCTCCGAGTGTCCGCAGACGTGCCTCGACCTCCCCCATTGACACCCCATCCCGTGAAGCATAGTCAAGATCAGAGCTGATCGGCATGAATTCGATGAAGCGGACATCCCATGAGTGCTGCAGGGTCAGCCGGGCAAAATCAATAATCTCATCATCGTTGAAATCCGAAAAGGGGATAACATTGAGTTTTATCGGCAGCATGCCCACATTTTCAGCCGCCGCTATGCCGGCCAGGACCTTCTCCAGGCCTCCACGGCGGGTCAGTTCCTTGAAGCGTTCGGGACGGAGGGTATCCAGACTGATATTGACGCGCGACAAACCGGCGGCCTTGAGAGCCCCGGCATGCTCTGCGAGGAGCAGACCGTTGGTCGTTAATGTAATTTCCGGTTTTTCCGGCAGCGCCGCCAGTTGACCGATGAAATTGACAATGCCACGACGCACCAATGGTTCGCCACCAGTCACACGAACCTTGCGAATCCCCAATCGGCAGGCAGCATCGACAACCCGCAACAGTTCCTCGTAGCGAAGGACTTCTCCGTGTGAGAGTTCCGCGACTCCTTCTTCGGGCATGCAGTAACGGCAACGCAGATTACAGCGATCGGTTACTGAGAGGCGCAAATATTCAATTGTTCGTCCGAACTGGTCTTGCATGAGTGTCCTTCGGCCAGTCTGTTGTTGCAGTGTTCATAATAACACTGGCAAAAGGAACCGGACAATACAGCGAGGTGTTTTTACTCAGCGTTTCTGTGCCGGGAGGTACTGTTCGAAAGCCTTCTTGTCAAGGCAGCAGCGATAAGCTTCCTCACCATTTATCTGTTTGGTTTTGAGCAATTCCAGGATGTGCTGATCCATCATCTGCATCCCATCGCCTTTCGCTGTCTGCATGACTGACGGTACCTGGAAAGTCTTGCCTTCACGGATCAGGTTGGCAACGGCTGCGTTACAGATCAGGATTTCCAGGGCAGCGACACGGCCCTTGCCATCGGCTGTGCGCAGCAGCTGCTGGCAAATCACCCCCTTGAGACTCTCTCCGAGCATGGTGCGGATCTGCTCCTGAGCGTCCTTGGGGAAGGCATCGATGATACGGTCGATGGTTTTCGGCGCCGAGTTGGTGTGCAGAGTACCGAAGACCAGGTGCCCGGTTTCGGCGGCAGTCATCGCTAGCGATATGGTTTCAAGGTCGCGCATCTCTCCGACCAGGATGACATCGGGATCCTCGCGCAGAGCGGCGCGCAAGGCATTGGCAAACGACTGCGAATGTTGGCCGATCTGTCTCTGATTGAGGAGCGACTGCTGATTTTCATGAATAAACTCAAGAGGATCCTCAAGGGTCAGGATATGCTCACGACGTGTCTTGTTGATCAGGTCGATCATCGCCGCCAGGGTGGTCGACTTGCCGCTGCCGGTCGGCCCGGTCACCAGCACCAGACCTTTTTTCAGTTTGGTCAGTTTGCGTATACCTTCTGGCAATCCAAGTTGATCAGCTGTCAGAATCTTCGTCGGGATAATACGGAAAACTCCGGCAATACCCCGGTGGGTCTCCAGCAGATTACCACGGAAACGTGCCACGTCCGGCAAGGCATAGGCAAAATCGATATCACCGGTCTCTTCGAATGCTTCGCGCTGTTCCTTGGTCAGAATCTCAAACAGCAGTGCACGCGCCTGTTGATCACTGAGAGGTGGATAGTTGAGCCTTTCCATCTCACCATGCACACGGAACAGAGGTGGCGCACCGGTGGAGATGTGCAGATCGCTTGCACTCTGTTGTTTCATCATATTGAACAGCGCATCGATCTTGGCCATGCTCTCACCTGAGGTTTCGGGTCGCGGGTCTTAATCATCGGCAAACTGCTGCTTATTCTGGCAGATGGCCCTTTTCATTGTCAAGTTGAATGCCTCCTGAAGCAAACTGGATTCGGACGTGATGTTCAGTGTAACATGAGCTGTATCAACCTTGATTGAGTGAACCTGCAAGAGACACGGAGACACTTATGAGCAAAGCACTGGGACTCCTCTCTGGAGGCCTTGACAGCAGCCTGGCGGCATTGTGCCTGAAACGCCAGGGCATCGAAGTCACTGCAATCGCCTTTGTTACGCCATTTTTTGGCAGCAGCAAGGCCGAACGCATGGCCAGCCAGCTGGACATCCCCCTGATGATTGAAGATATCAGCAAGATTCATCTGGATATGGTCAAAAACCCGCATTACGGCTATGGCAAGAACTTGAACCCCTGCATTGACTGCCATGCCATGATGTTTCGTCTGGCAGGCGAGTTTATGACCGAACGCGACTTCGACTTTCTTTTTTCCGGGGAAGTTCTTGGGCAACGACCGATGAGTCAAAATGCCGATGCGCTGCGTAAAGTGGCCAACTATTCAGGCCATCCTGACCGGATTCTCCGGCCGATGAGTGCCCGGCTTCTGCCCATTACCCCCATGGAAGATCAGGGCCTGGTCGATCGGACTCAACTGCTTGATATCCAGGGCCGCTCACGCAAGCCTCAGGAAGCACTCGCCAGGGAATGGGGGTTAACCGATTTCCCCTCATCTGGTGGTGGTTGCCTGCTGACCGAAATCCATTTCTCAGACCGCCTGCGTGACCTTTTCAACCATCAGGCGGACTGTACGGTCGCCGATGTTGAGCTGCTCAAGATCGGCCGCCAGTTCCGTCTGTCAGAGCATGCCAAGCTGACCCTCGGCAGACATCAAAAGGATAACGAGTCTATTCGGGAAGCTGCCCATGGCGCTTACATCGTGTTACGCGCCCTCGGCGTTGCGGGATCGCTTGGTCTGGTTTCCGGGCATCCTGTTGAAGATGACCTGCGGCTCGCAGCAGCGATTGTCGCCTCTTATGGCAAGGGCAAGGATCAGGCCGAAGTCGAGGTTCTGGCAGAGGCTCCGGACGGTGAGCAACGCTTTATTGTCGTCCCCATGCCGAGAAGCCAGTCACTGGGAATGATCGTCTGAACAAGCAGGGTCATTTTATTGAAAACCCGTTGTCTGGCACCTTGCGTGTCAGGTCTCACCAAAAGCAAAAGCTCCCCGGTTTCCCGGGGAGCTTTTTACTGTCGCGAACGGCTTGGCGTTACATCATGCCGCCCATGCCACCCATGCCACCCATGCCGCCCATGCCGCCCATATCAGGCATGCCACCATGGCCGCCTTCATTCTTGGCCGGTTTGTCGGCGACGCAAGCCTCGGTGGTCAGCATCAGACCGGAGACCGAAGCAGCGTTCTGCAGGGCATAACGCACGACTTTGGTCGGGTCGATGATGCCGGCCTTGACCAGGTCGCAGTACTCGTCAGTTGCTGCATTGAAGCCGTAAGCCCCTTTGTGCTTCTTGACTTCGTTGACCACGATCGAACCTTCCTGGCCGGCATTGGCAGCGATCTGGCGCAGCGGCTCTTCAAGTGCACGCTTGACAATATTCACGCCGAATTCCTGCTCACCGGTGACCTTGATCTTGGCAACCGCTTCGATCGCACGGATCAGAGCCACACCTCCTCCAGGGACTATACCCTCCTCGACCGCAGCACGGGTTGCGTGCAGGGCGTCTTCGACGCGGGCCTTCTTCTCTTTCATCTCTGTTTCGGTGGCAGCGCCGACCTTGACCACAGCAACGCCGCCGACCAGCTTGGCGAGACGTTCCTGGAGTTTTTCCTTGTCGTAGTCACTGCTGGTCTCTTCGATCTGGGCACGAATCATCTTGACGCGACCAGCGATATCTGCCTCGGAACCTGCGCCGTCGATGATTGTGGTGGTGTCTTTGTCGATAACGATGCGCTTGGCAGTGCCGAGCACTTCGAGGGTTGCGGTTTCCAGTTTGAGACCGACTTCCTCGGAAATCACACGGGCACCGGTGAGAATGGCGATATCTTCGAGCATCGCCTTGCGACGATCACCAAAGCCGGGAGCCTTGACGGCGGCGATGTTGAGGGTGCCGCGCAGTTTGTTGACCACCAGGGTGGCCAGGGCTTCGCCATCGACGTCTTCAGAGATGATGAGCAGAGGACGCCCCTGCTTGGCGACCGGTTCGAGAATCGGCAGCAGGTCGCGCATGTTGCTGATCTTCTTTTCGTGAACCAGGATCAGGGCATCTTCCAGGACCGTTTCCATGCGCTCGGGATCAGTTACAAAGTAAGGAGAGAGGTAACCGCGATCAAATTGCATTCCCTCAACAGTCTCGAGAGAGGTTTCCATCGACTTGGCTTCCTCGACGGTGATAACGCCTTCCTTGCCGACCTTCTCCATGGCTTCGGCGATGATGTTGCCGATGGTCTCATCAGAGTTGGCGGAGATGGTGCCGACCTGGGCAATCTCTTTGTGATCTTTAACCGGCTTGGAGAGGGCTTTCAGCGAAGCAACTGCGGCTTCCACAGCCTTGTCGATGCCACGCTTGATCTCCATCGGGTTGTGACCAGCGGACACCAGCTTGACGCCTTCACGGTAGATGGCCTGGGCCAGAACTGTGGCGGTGGTGGTTCCGTCACCTGCGACATCAGAGGTCTTGGAAGCAACTTCCTTGACCAGCTGCGCGCCCATGTTCTCGAAATTACCATCGAGTTCGATTTCTTTGGCAACAGTAACGCCGTCTTTGGTGATCAGCGGAGCACCATAACTCTTAGCGATAACAACGTTGCGACCCTTGGGGCCGAGGGTGACTTTTACTGCGTTGGCAAGGGCGTTGACCCCTTCCAGAATTGATGCACGGGCTTCCTGCCCGAATCTGATCTCTTTACCAGCCATGACTATTTATCCTCCGTAATCGGTGTTAGGTAATGTATCTTATTCGACGACGCCGAGGACATCGTCCTCACGCATCATCAAGAATTCTTTGCCGTCCAGCTTGACTTCTGTGCCTGAATACTTGCCAAACAGCACCTTGTCGCCAACTTTGACATCCAGAGGCAGAACTTTGCCGTCTTCGGTAACTTTGCCCTTACCAACCGCAATGACGTTGCCCTGTTGAGGCTTTTCCTTGGCAGAATCGGGGATGATGATACCGGAGGCTGTCTTGGTCTCCTCCTCGAGACGTTCTACGATGATCCGGTCATGCAACGGTCTGATGTTCATAACTGTACTCTCCTTCATTAAAAAGATCTGGGGTATATGTTCTCTTGTTTGTCCTGAGATCCGTGCCTGGATAATCAAGTTAGCACTCAAGGCAAGAGAGTGCTAAAAGTAGGCCTAAATATATTC
>JBPPMB010000067.1:0-4948 GCA_051305855.1 Desulfuromonadales bacterium | reverse complement strand
CGGTAGCACAGGTTGTAGCGAACTGAACCTCTGAACAGCGGCAGGTCCGGGCTGACGATGCCGATGGCCTCCCGAACAGAAGCCATGTTGCACGCGCGGATGTCCTGCCCATCGATCAGAACCTTACCGCGGTCGGGATCGACCAGCCTGGCGATGACTTGCAGCAAGGTCGACTTGCCGGAGCCGTTGTCGCCTAGGATCGCCAGCCGGGCGCCACCGGATATGGTCGCCGACAGGTTCTTGAAGACACCACGGACGCTGATCTCCTGTAGTTCGATATGCCCCTTGGTGACATGAAGCGCGGGACGTTTCGAGGAGCGGCCGCGCAACAACCTGGTCTCCATGAATTCGAGGATTTTCTGGGTCGAGACGCGGTAGTCCTGGAAATATTCGTGAACCCTGCCCAGATCCCGTATCGCTGTTGACAGGAAGCCGACCACCGCCATGGCGGCGACCACGTTGCCGGCGCTGGTCTGGTTGCGAAAAACCTCAAAAGCGCCAAAGGACAGGATCGCCGCCAACGACAGTGCGGTCGCTCCGTCGTTGACGATTCTCATCCCCGCCGCTGCCCTGGCCCTTTGAATCATGGCCTCACTCAGGCTTTTGCTCTGCTTTCTAAAACGTCGTTTTTCGCTGTTTTGCTGGTTGAATGCCTGTATTACTACGTGTGAGCGGATCTTCTCGTTGATGTTTGCAGCCAGGTAACTGCGGCGCTGACGAGCCTCGCCGATGACATGGCGCATGTAAGTCCCCATCCTCATGTTCCAGACCAGGCCGAGCGTCAGGATGACAATAGCGCAAAGAGCCAGGTAAGAGTCGATCCAGGCGAGGACGCTTATGGAAATCACCGTGACGATCAGTGAGACGACAATCCTGGCCAGTCCCAGGCTTACCCAGCGGCGGATCGATGAAAGGTCGCTGACAAAGCGCAGCATCGATGAACCGGTGCTGCGGTTGCTGAGCGCCCGTGGTGAAAAATGCTTCATGCGGTCGAAAACGCTCAGGCGTACTTCGTGGATGAAGGCCTGCCCAAGCCGCTCGGCATCGATCAGTTCCAGGTAGCGCAGCCAGGCCGCCAGGCCGGTCAGGCTCATCAGGCCGAAGGCAAACAGGACGATCTCCCAGACTTGCGACAGGTCGAACATGTGTACTTCCGCGTCATCGAATTCCGGGTTGAGCAGGACATCGAAAGCGTGCCTGACCAGCAGCATCGAGCCGATGATGGTCGCCGCCTGTAAGGTGCCGTTGGCAACCAGCCGCAGGAAGAGCCCGCGCCTGGCTGAGGAAAAGATGGCTGGAAGTTTGCTCATCCTGGCTCCTTGCTGGCAGCAGCCCTGCGATTTTGGCGTCTGAAGCTGAGGCAGTTGTAGACGTAGCTGGAAACGCTTGGGCGTGCCAGGGACCCTGTGTGGTAAACCGGTAGCCCGCAGATGTCCTCAGCTTCGCGCTGCGCCAGTGGCGATGAGGTCAGCACCCCGGTAATGGCAAACACCGGCAGCTGGCGTGCGTTCAGCCAGGAGACTCCGGCCAGAGCGCCGAGGGCGTCATTGGCCGCGAAAATGACACCGTCGATCCAATCAGTAAACGTCGGGGTGCTGAACAGAAGCGCCGTTTCTCGCTGCAGCAAGCCGTCGGCAACCTCTATGATAATGACGTCCGGGCGGCTTACCGACATCTCCGCGCCGAGGGTCATGACGATATCCAGCAATACGTCACGGTTGGCACGATAGGTTGAAACATAGCCGGCGTCGATAAAGTCGAAGACCGGGTTGGCTCCAGCGTCAATCAGGGCGCGGTAGTCAGCACCGGCACCGGTGCCGGTAAACTTGGCGGCGGCCACTTTGATCTTCTGGCGGACGAGTCCCCTGACCAGGTTGGCACAGGTGGTTGTCTTGCCCGAGTTCATCGACGTGCCGGCCACGACCAGGACCAGGGGGGAAGCGTCAACCAGGTCGGCTTTCGGCAAACGCGAGCGGCTCAGGTTGATGCGGTGGCCGTCCTGGTCGGCAAGCAGTCCCAGGGGGGTGATGCGGGTCGCCGATTTGACCCGGTCATGACAATTCAACAAGCGGGCGGCCACGCCTCCGGCGGCGACCAGGCGGCATGCCCCGAGATGCTCGGGAACAATGCCTTCAAACTGATCCGGGGCATAGCGGTTGCCGTAGACTACCACGATCTCGTCGCCCTGGAAAAGGCTGGCCCGGCGACTGCTGACCAGCTCAAGACGCGGGTGCTGGCCGAGCTTGTCAACACGGGCCAACAGCAGATCGCCGGCTTGCGGACATAGCTCCCCGCTGAGGAGCTGCATAGGTTGGCACTGGTTGATGCGGCGGGTAGTATAGGCCCACTTGGCCTGTTCGAGGCGTGGTGCCGACAAAGGTTCAAGCTGCATTTCCATGTTTCTCCCTGGTCCGTTGACAATGAATGGTTTGTTCGCAAAAACTGTTTGATTGAATTGATGAGCGTACTGGTCAACAATAACCTAACTTACAAGGGATTCAGAGTTTGGAACAAGAAAAAAGTGATAAGCAACGACGCACCAGGCATGATAGCGGTCGACTTGACTCTTTGGGTAGCCTTTCTTCTTTATCACCACTGCCAGGACGGATTAATTGCAGGACATATGAGTAACTAAGATCTTCCAATGGAATGCACAGATCCCGGCCACCATTTTAAATGACGCAACTTATAAGACTGATCGAAACTCTTGTACTTAATCCGGACCAGCCCTTACCAAGGCGCAATTGGCACATTTCCAAAGCGTATTTTTTATACATGACTTGACTAGTCATCTATTGCTGGTAATTTAGAATAAATTAGATTCCGGACAAAGCTAAACCTGCCGCGAGGCGGGGACGGAAAGCGGCGGGTCTTACCTCCCATCCACTTCGAGACGGCCGAGCTGCCGAAGAATTAACAGCATTCTTGCGGTCCCAGGCCGTAGTGATTTGTCCCTTAGGGCGAACGGTTCGGCTCCGTAAGAGGCATTGAAAAAAGGAGGCAACCGATGAGCAAGGTGATACGGACTTTTATAATTTTGTTAGTCTGTGCGGTGCCGCTGGCTCCCGTTGCGGTTCAGGCCAGCCCAGTGGACATCGTCAAGGTGGAGGCGGGATCGGAGTATCAGTACTTGACCGATTCCATCATCGAGATGTTTACCGCGAAGGTGGACTTCAGGACGGGTTTCGACAACAAGACGAACGCGCCGTATTATGACCCGGCGGTCAACGACCTGGACCTGGTGTTTGTAGATAGCGAACCCGATATTTTCAGGACTCTGACGATCAACATCCCGGCGAAGGCTTTGACGCAAAAGGGGAGGGTCTACAGTTCGGAGATCAACCCGGCGTCGAGCCTGATCTCGGTGACCTATGAAGAAGACGGGCAAATCACCAAGAAGGTGAACCCGGCGCTAACGGCACTGGTGGTGAAGCTGAAGGCGGTTGGGCGTCCGCTGCCGAAGGCGCAGAATGATCCAGGCATACCCGGGTTGAGGTTTGCAGGACTGTACATCGTCGAGCTGAGTTGGGCGGGGGCAGTTATTCCGACCGACGCGATGCCCTCTTCCAACCCGGCGGATGGCGTGATCGCGCTGGGTGAGAATCCGGCGCTGCACGCCGCAGAGGTGGGGGAGATGGTCAGCGGGGGGGCTGTCCCTCCGGGTGAGATTGTCGGGACCGCCGTGCCGGCGTCGCTGTCGGCGTATTATTTGCCAGCGGCGGGAGTCACTCCCCCAGACGCACTCCAATAATCCTCATATCCACGCAAACCGCCTCGTGAGCGGCCCTGCCGGGCCGCCAGCGGGGCGAACGGGCCACCCCGGTCGAGAGCGATTTCGCCAGGCCCCGATGGTGCAGTAGAGACCCGTCTGCGAGGCCATTTTTTGGCGTCGTCCACAAAATCCATGTAAGCAGTGCATGCCTTGCGGATTTCCGGCCCCCGTCACAATTGGTGAGGGGGGCTGAGATATAGTCGGAGTTTTCCCGCACCATCTCCCTCTCCGCACTACCCGCAAGGACGGGTTTTTTGTCTTCACCCTTCCTCTGGGAAAATCTTCTAAAAACTGTATGCTTACATTGCCTGTGTGGTATTAACAGTAATAAAATCATTGCTATACGATGACAGAGCCAAGATGAATGCTGGAATGAGTTTTGTTAATTGAACGCTTGCCCAACTTTCATAGGAAGTTAGGCTATGATTCTCAAAACTCACCACTGCCGAGACGAAAACGGGCGTGTTATTGATGTAGCAATTTAAGACGCTCATTAACCACAAACGATGGCCACCAGGATTGATTTCTTGGTGACTTTTTTTATTTGCATTTTTCTATTGACATACCTGACCATAAGAGTAAGGTATCCAAACAGAACATACTTCTTCATGTTCTCCCTCCTAAAAAAAGCAGAAACCCTTTGCCCCTCAGTCAGCCCCCTGACTGTGGGGCTTTTTTTATTAAATATCAGGGGCAATAAGAATTTTGCGTTTCTGCGAATCTGAGCACTCTGAAGCAATGCAAGAATATAAATAAGACACACATCTCTTTTGATATTCCGGACGACTACGTTAGTTTTATAATTATCTAATTTATGTAGACACCCGAGAACCTAGGGGGTACGACGAAAGATGACGACAGGCCATCCGTAAAATTGCGGGTGGCTTTCTTGTTTTGAACTGTCTTTTATTGGGAAAGTCTTCGTACCTCCCGCCCCCCCCATTTCACTGTCTTTATCGTTATCTCTGTGAGACATTGAGAGCATGAATAATACCGTTTTATTTTCTTGATGGTTCTAATACCGTCTCAGTGGCATTTTTTTAGAGCCCGTACAGCTAAAAAACAGGAACCCCAAGGTTAGACAAATGAACACTGATTCCATATCGCACCTGAAAATGGAGATTTCAGAGCTTCAAAAACAGCTTGTTTTTGCTCGTGAATCTCTAGAATCCGCAA
>JBPPMB010000166.1:0-26364 GCA_051305855.1 Desulfuromonadales bacterium | reverse complement strand
TGCTTGATTTGATGGCTGCAGCAAGAGAGGGGTGGCGGGCGGTGATTTTTTTCCTGGTGCAGCGAAGTGAGGCTGAGGCTTTTACCCGGGCCGACGCAAGCGATGCAAACTATGGCCGGCTGCTCAGAAACGCGGTCGAGTCCGGGGTCGAGGCCTTAGCCTATCGGACCGTCGTCACACCCGATGAGAGCCGGATTGGGGAACCGATAGCGGTCCAACTGTAGGTACTCCTGGAAAGGGGCGAGGACCTGCCAGTTGTGGCAGTCACCAGGAAATGAAAGTATACTGTCACAAGTCTTCGACAACTCTCAGATGCTATGCCGGGGGAGAGAACGGGTGAGGTGTCATCCCTTGGCATCGGTCCCCTGTCACAACCGGCACCAGTCGTTACATTTTTCTTGAATCGAAAGGATTTTTCCATGCGCGTCGAAACCGATTTGAAACTGGGCTTTAAGGACGTTCTGATCAGGCCCAAGCGCTCAACTCTGAAAAGCCGCTCCCTGGTTGAACTCGAGCGAACGTTTACCTTTCTGCATAGCAATAAGAAATGGAGCGGGGTGCCGATAATTGCTGCGAATATGGACACCATCGGAACCTTCGAAGTCGCCGAGGTGCTGGCCAGGCACCGAATGCTCTGCGCCATTCACAAGCACTACAGTCTCGCCGACTGGCAGGCTTTCATCGATCGCCAGAAAGATGATGATATCTTCGAGAGGATTATGGTCAGCACCGGAGTGGCCGATGAGGATTTCAACAGATTGTCGCAGATCCTGGCTCAGCATCCGAAACTGCAGTTTATCTGTATCGATGTTGCCAACGGTTACGCTGAATCGTTCGTTGAACATGTCGTCAAGGTCCGCCAGGCGTTCCCGGACAAAACCATCATCGCCGGCAACGTTGTTACCGGCGAGATGGTGGAGGAACTGCTGCTGTCCGGTGCCGATATTGCCAAGGTCGGCATCGGGCCCGGATCTGTCTGTACCACGCGCATCAAGACCGGGGTCGGTTATCCCCAACTCTCCGCTGTGATCGAATGCGCCGATGCTGCCCATGGTCTTGGCGGGCGGATCATCTCTGACGGCGGCTGTCTCTGTGCCGGTGATGTGGCCAAGGCCTTCGGCGGCGGCGCCGACTTTGTCATGCTCGGCGGCATGTTCGCTGGCCACGACGAAAGCGGCGGTCAACTGGTGGAACGTAACGGCCAGCACTTCAAGCTTTACTACGGTATGAGTTCCGAGACTGCCATGAAAAAGCATGCCGGCATGGTGGCCAATTACCGCGCCTCCGAAGGCAAGACCGTTGAGGTGCCATACCGCGGCCTACTCGATGAAACCGTCAAAGACATCCTTGGCGGCCTCCGTTCAACCTGTACCTACGTGGGTGCCTCGGCCTTGCGGGAGTTGAGTAAACGGACCACCTTTATCCGGGTTATGGAGCAGGAGAACACGGTATTCGGGTGACCGGAGCGGGATGAATTGTAACTTTTTGAGTGACGCCCCGGGTGTTTGATGTGCGTATTGTTGGCCTGATCACCGAATACAACCCTTTTCATAATGGTCACCTGCACCATTTGCAGGAAAGCCTGCGGGTCACAGGAGCTGATGCCAGCGTTGCAGTCATGAGCGGCCATTTCCTGCAACGCGGCGAGCCGGCACTGGTTGATAAATGGGTGCGGACCGAAATGGCGTTGGCTGCAGGGGTTGACCTGGTGCTGGAGCTTCCTTTCCCCTTCGCGTGCAACAGCGCACCGCATTTCGCTTTGGGGGCGGTGAAGACCTTGAATGCGCTCGGGCTTGTCGATGCGCTCTGTTTCGGCAGCGAGGCTGGAGAGCTTTCACCCCTGCAGGCGATTGCGAAGATCCTGGTTGAAAGCTCGGAGGCGATTGCAGCGGGAACGCGTGAACTCTTGCGTAATGGAGTCAATTATCCCGCTGCGCGGGCAGAGGTCATCTCTAAATTATCTCCCCGCTTGCCGCCTGAAACGCTGGCATCACCGAACAATGTCCTCGGCATCGAATACCTGCGGGCCCTGCACAGCACTTCCAGCCTTATGCGGCCTTACACGATTCCTCGCCTTGGCAGTGGTTATCACAGTACGGATGTCTCAACGCCTATCGCCAGCGCTACCGGAGTCCGCCATTTGATTGCTGAGGGTGACGCCTTCGATCGTTTCCTGCCGAGGGCCTGTCTGAATGTCCTGACAGTGGCGCTTGATGAGGGAAAGAGCCTTGACTACGGGCGATTATTCAATGCGCTGCAGATTTTTTTACTGCAAGAGGTGGAGAGTCTGCGAGCTGTTTATCAAGTCGTGGATGGCCTGGAACAAAGACTGGTCGATGCAGCCATGACATCGACGACTTATGCGGAACTGGCCAACTCGATCAAATCGCGCCAGTGGACTCTAACGCGTATTCAGCGAATTTTGAGTTATGTCCTGTTGCAGGTGTCCGTTGCGGAGATGCACGGGTTTCTGCAGCAGGGTCCGATGTTCCTGCGCCTCCTGGGTTCTACAGAAAGGGGCCGGCAGATTTTGGCCAGGGTCCGTTCGAAGAAGACCTTGCCCGTGATCGCCGATCCGGCCCGCGCAAAGGGCACGTTAAGAAGGTTTTACCGCGACCGGCCCGAATTTTGTCGTTTGGCAGAGCAGATGCTCAATTGCGATTTGCGGGCGACCAGGCTGTACGGTCTGCTGCAGGCGACCCAACAAAAAGTTCATCGCAACCAGGATTTCTTCCATTGCGTGCGGCAGCCAGCTCAATCAAAAGACCACTCTTGATGCCAGTCCCGCTTCTGTAACCGCCAAATGCCTGTAGACACTAACCAGACGGGCAGGTCGCAAGAAGAACGCTTTTGGCACAGCTCCTGAACCTTGCAGTTTTTGAACATTGAATCTGCATGCCCTGGTGCCAGATTTTCGTTTGCCTATTGCCTATGAATCCGGATTCCCCTGCTCGACCAGAGGTGTCCCCAACTCAGCTTCCTGTATGACCGAAGCCGGTAGTCGTTTGCGGCTTTTAACCCCGAGGTCGATGAGCATCTGCGCTCTGGAAACAAGATTGCCCTTACCGCTGATCAGCTTGTTGTGGGCGCCGTCATAGGCTTTCTGAGTATTGTCGATCTGATCGCCAAGTTTTTCAAGGTCGGCCACAAAGCCGACAAACTTGTCATACAGGCTGCCGGCCTTCTCGGCGATTTCCAGGGCGTTCTTGTTCTGGTATTCGTAGCGCCAGATGCTCTGGATGGTTCGCAGGGTCACCAACAGGGTGGACGGACTGACGATCATAATATTCTGATCAAAGGCTTTGCGGAATATTTCACTGTCCTTGTCGATCGCGAGCATGAAAGCACTTTCGATCGGGATAAACATCAGGACGAAATCAAGGCTTTTGATGCCTGGCAATTCGTCGTATCTCTTTGATTCCAGGCTCTTCAAATGAGCATTGATCGACATCAGGTGATCCTTGACGGCCCGGTCCCGTTCATCGCCATCTTCAGTGCGCACATATTTTTCGTAAGCGACCAGGGACACCTTTGAATCAATAATGATGTCCTTCTCTTCGGGGAGATGCACAACAACATCGGGTTTGAGTAATTTGCCATCGGTATCCCTGAACCCTCCCTGCGAATCATATTCGATGCCTTTACGCAGGCCAGACTCCTCGAGAATGCGTTCAAGAATGATTTCTCCCCAAGTGCCTTGGGTTTTAGCGTCGCCTTTGAGGGCCTTGGTCAGGTTGGCGGCATCTTCGCCGATCTTCTGATTCAGTTCCTGAAGACGTTGGACCTCTTTGATCAACGAGTGCCGTTCTTTGTCCTCTGTGATGTAAACCTCGGTAATTTTTTTTTCAAACTCGACAATCTTTTCTTTAAATGGTGTCAGAATCGTGTCGAGATTGGCCTTGCTTTGATCGGCGAACGTCTTGGTTTTTTCTGCGAAGATCTGGTTGGCCAGGTTCTCAAACTGGATCTGCAGCTCTTTCCTCGCATCATTCAGAATCTGGAGATTTTCCCCTGAACGACGGGTCTCCTCTTTCAACTCGGTGGATAACCGCGATTTGTCCCGCTCCAGATCGATACGTTCCAGGATGAGTCTGTCCAGTTTTTCGTTTTTTCCCCGTAGTTCTGTCTCATGACGCTCCAACCGCGCATTACCACTGGCCAGACGTTCATCGAGTGTTGCCAACTCACTGGAAAGCTCCTGTCGACCTGACATGCGTGCCGCATCAACACGAGTTTTAACCAGCAGGATGGCCGGGAAGAGCCCCAGTACAAAGCCGGTGATCAGGGTGGCAATGAGCCAGGTCAGGTCAGGGGGGACAGGCATGGAAGCTCCATATCAAGGGTCTTGGTGAGTGACAGGCAAAGATAGCAGCCTGAGCCTGAGGCTGCAAGAGGGCTGTGACAGAATAGTTCACTGCTCAAGATTGATGGCTTAGCCATCCTCTGAGTTTTTAGAGTGCATCAAAAGATTGGGGAAGGTGCAGGTGGCATGATACGTCGGTGGTATCAGGTCTTGTGGAAAAAATCAGTCCTGACAGTATCGGCGCAAATCCTTTGAAAATCGCTCCAGGCCAGCTTTTGTCATACGCACAGGCTCCTGGCAGTTTTTACAGATCTGGCGCCGGCCTGGGGCGAAGTCCTGCAGGTTGAGTGGCAGGGACTGATTGCATTGCGGGCACTCGAAACGAATCAGCAGGGTCATGGTGAGCTCCATCGTCGGGACTTTAACGTATTGGGGAAACTGATCATGCCAGAGATTAAACTGCCGCTGCAAGTCAAAAAACTTGTTGATTAACAGCCTGCATCGAACAGAAATGAACAGTGATGACGTGTCTGCCCTGTTGCGGTTTTCCTGTTGTAGAGGTCCCTCCTGAAGATAAAATCGGTAATTATGGCCCTTTGCAGCGATTGAACCATGCCTGACAAGATTTCGCATCAACCATCAAAATCAACGGCAACGACATTCGAGACGATGGCTTTGACCAGCGCCAGGACTTTCTGGTGCTCCGGGTGAAGTTGGTAGCGCTGCAGTGCAGCAAGATCGTCAAAACTCGAGATCAGGCAGAGATCATAGGAGCGTTCGGAACGAATAACATCTGCACCGAAACGAAACTCGCGAATCTCTTCGATTATTTGTGGCAGTTCGCCAAGGCTTTCAGCAAGGAGTTGAATCTCTGCTGCTGCCGTTTCCGGTTTGAATTTAAAAAGTACGACGTGAGTTATCATTCACTGCTCCATGTCCAAAGCTCAACGATTAAGTTGAGACAGTTGATCGTTTAGGGTCCAGTAGTCATAGATATAGCCGATGCCGAGTAAGCCACCGGTTACCAGATACAGGATGCCGGTGAACCACTTGCCCATGTACATGCGGTGTATGCCGAAAAGGCCCAAAAAGGTAAGCAGTATCCAGGCGACATTGTAGTCAATCGGGCCCGAAGTAAAGCTCAGATCTGCCTGGCGGTCCATGCCAGGGATCAGAAACAGGTCAATCAGCCAGCCGATAAAAAACAGTCCCAGCGTAAAGAAGTAGATAGTCCCTGAAATTGGCCGTCCGTAATAGAAACGGTGCGAGCCGGTGAAGCCGAACAGCCAGAGAAGGTAGCCAATCAAGGGGGTATGAGTTGTCTGCTCCATGTAAAGTTTTCCTTTTTTCCAGCAGTCCCGGATTAAGGGCTGCGGTGTTTCAGTGACAGTGCTGCTTTGGTAATGTATATTAACAGCACTTCTTTGCAGGTGTGTACTCTTTTCATAAGGAGACGACCATGCAGAACCAATTCGATTTTTGCGATTATGCCTGTCAGGTCCGCAAGTTTTCCAGGTCTTTAATGTCTTCAGGCCGCAGCTTGGTGGGGATCTCAGGCCGCATGCATCTTCTGACCGTTGCGGCGGAACGGGATATTGCCCGCTTCGGCAACCCTCCGGGGACCTCACGTGTTGCCTGCGGCCCTGGTTGTGGAACCTGCTGCGTACTCAACGTCGCGGTCCTGTTGCCAGAAGCGGTTGCGATCGCCTGGTTCCTGCAAAGACGTTTCTCTGCAGAGGAGCTAGATGTGCTGCGAGACCGGTTGCAGGAGTTGATCAGGCTGACTCGCTGGCTGGATGATGAAGAGCGCCTTTTCCTGCGTAAGCCCTGTGTTTTTCTGGATACGTGCGGCAACTGTTTGATTCATACTGTTCGCCCCCTCTTGTGTCGCGCCATTACTTCCACTGATCCCGAACTCTGCCGTGATACGATAGCCATGATCCCATTGAATGGTGCGCCATGCGTTGAGATGGACCTGTTCCAGAAGAAACTGATCGAGACTGTATACTGTGAGTTAGGCGGGGCGTTGGAATTTTTGGGGTTTGACCATCGGCCGAGAAGGTTGAGTTCGGCGGTTTTGTCGCTTCTTGCTGAACCGGAGATGGTTTCTCTGTATGCTTCTGGAGAGAGTGTCCCGATACATTAGTTGATGGCGTCGCAAAAAGTCCGCCCTACGGCGTTACGGCGTTTTTTCAGGACCTCGACATACCTGATGTATGCCTTCGCCCCTGAAAAGCACCAGGCCTTGCAGGCCGAAATTTTTGCTTAGCTATCCTCTGAGTTTTTGCGAGTGTATCTTAGTTGTCCTGCCATAAACCTCCTAGTGAATTTCTTTAGAGACCAGGAGGTTTATCTCATTCCTGCTTTTCTGTTTCTTGAGCCCTGGAAGCATGTCCCCACCAGAGTTTTTGAGAAAGATTGTCATCTCTTCAGCACTCATGGCAGCTCCAAACAGGTGTCCTTGAGCCTCCACGCAACCGTGCTCCCGCAGGAAATCCAGCTGCATCGAGTCCTCCACTCCGACTGCGGTAACCGACAGGCTCAAGCTGCCAGCCATGCTCAGAATTGCTTTGGTGATGGCGGCACAATCGGGGTTGTGAATAATGTCGCGAATAAATTCTCTGGCTATCTTGATGCGGTGAATCGGGAAGTGTTTAAGGTGCGGCAAAGAGGAATAGCCGGTTCCGAAGTCGTCGACGGCAAGATTTATGCCGCGGATTTTGAGGTCGGTCAACGCCATGATGCTGTCCTTGACGTGCTCCATGACCGAGCTTTCCGAAAGTTCAATTTCCAAAGTATTGGGATTGATCCTTGTCTCGCTCAGAACGGATTCAACGCGATCTATGAAATTGGACTGGCGGATATGATGCCCTGAGAGGTTGACGGACATGCGTAATGGCTGTAACCCGGCATCCTGCCAGGCCTTTGCTTGGGCACAGGCAGTCTTTAAAACCCATTCGCCAAGCGGAAAAACCAGCCCACTCTCTTCAGCCACGCTGATGATCTGGCCTGGTGGGACAAGCTTGCCTTCGCCATCATACCAGCGCAGTAAAGCTTCGACTCCTGTGAGTCGGCCAGTAACCAGGTTCACTTGTGGCTGGTAATGCTGTTGTAACTCGCCGCTATTCAGTGCGTGCCGCAGGCGGCTCTCAAGGTTGGCTTTGGCCAGGGCGGCGGCATTCATGTCGTCGGAGAAGTACTGGAGATTGTTGCGGCCGCGGCTTTTGGCAACATACATGGCTGTGTCGGCACTTTTTAATAACGTCTGCGGGTCATCGCCGTCAGCAGGATAGATTGCTACGCCGATACTGGCAGTGGTGAAAAACTCGCGGCTGCCGATATGAAAAGGCTGTGCCAGTGTTTCGAGAATACGTTGTCCCATTGTGATAAAGTTGGGTTCGTGGTTCGGATCAGCCTGTACAATCACAAACTCGTCGCCCCCCAGGCGGGCAAAAGTGTCGCCTTCACGAATGAATTTTTTTAAGCGCTGCGCGACGGATCGCAGCACCATGTCGCCAACAGCATGGCCCTGAGTATCGTTGATCAGTTTAAAACGGTCGAGGTCGAAAAAGAAGACGCCCACCTGCCTGCCGTCGCGTCGGGCCAGAGCGATAGATTGCAGAATTCGGTCGTTCATCAAGGCTCGGTTAGGCAGGCCGGTCAGGGTATCGAAGTAGGCCAAGCGTTCTATGCGTTCCTCGGCAGCGTGATGGCCGGTCAGATCGTTGAGAACGGCCAGGCTCTCAGTCAGGCGGCCGTCAAAATCACATAGAGCTACTTCAGAAATCGAAACGTCAATGACACAACCATTGGCCAGGCGCAATGGATAGCTGCTGTCCCTGAATTCACCTATAGCCCTAAGTCTCAGGAAATGCTTTGCTTTGATCTCCGGAATGTTCTCGCTGACGATGAAAGAGAAGAAATCCTTGCCTATTACTTCCTCGCGATCGTAGCCAAGGGTGTCGAGCCACGACTGGCTGACACAAAGAAGGCGTCCCTCATGGTCCATCGAATGGAGCATGGCCGGGGTCCTCTGATAAAACTCACGAAAACGGTCACCGCTTTCCTCGAAACGGCGACTCATGCCGCGCAAGCGGATGTTCGACCGGCCGAAGAGAGTGCCCGCCACCCCCCCGAGCACCATCGGCAGCCAGAGCTGGGAAAGACTGATGGGCAGATCATGAATGCTGCGATCAAGTAAAGCCACGGCAATAAATGCCAGGGCTCCTGCAAAGCACCATCCGCACAGAAAGAGGAATGACAGCTTTTCAGAGACGGGCTTGGACATAGCACGGGTTCCCAATTATAATTATAATTGCCTGCAAGCAATGAATGTCCGGATGGTGGCGGGAGAGAAAGCGGACAATAAAATGAGTCATTAAATTTTATGTGTTTTTAGCTCTCTGTCAAACAGGGCCACGCACAACGATGACATCTCGTGGCGTTTTGTGCTAGGATGAGCCTCCATAAGCTTGGTATCTATCGTTTCTATCCAAGGTGAAGATATGGCAAGGCCGACCGCCAACAATCAAACCCGTTCCGATGTAAGAAGTCGTGCCATTGTCAAGCGCCCCCCCATGTTTACGGTCCTGATGCATAATGATGACTATACGAGCATGGAATTTGTCGTTGAAGCCCTGATCGTGGTTTTCCATAAGTCACCTACCGAGGCGAACCGGATCATGCTGCATATCCACTTTAAGGGCTCCGGGGTCTGTGGTGCCTATCCTTACGAGATTGCTGAAACCAAAGTGAGTAAGGTCCACGACATGGCGCGCAAGGAGGGCTTCCCGTTACGCTGTTCTCTGGAGCAGGTTTGATCTCTGCCAGCCAGAGAACGCAAGGGCTGGCGAGTGTACGAAAGCGAATGTTGATATTGGAGTAATCGAGACGCATGTTTAACCAGGATGTTCAGATAACCTTTTCTCTCGCAGTCAGGGAAGCACAACGCCGGCGTCATGAATTTCTGACCACCGAGCATGTTTTGTACGCAATGCTTTTTGACGAGCAGGGCCAGGAAATCCTGCGGGCCTGCGGCGGAGATATCCAGAGCCTGCGTGAAGATCTGGAGCTTTACTTCGATCAACATCTGGAAGCCTTGGAGCAGACCGATGTGGATATGCCGGAGCAGACAGTCGGCCTGCAGAATGTTTTGCAGCGAACCGTAACGCACATGCAGTCGTCCGGTCGTGTTGAAATTGGTATTGGCGATATCCTCTCTGCGATCCTTGAGCAGAAGGATTGCCTGGCTGCGCAGATTCTTCAGGCCGAAGGACTGTCCAGACTCGACGTCCTGAACTATGTTTCTCATGGCATCACCAAGGTCCCTTTCCAGGACGTTCAACCCGGTCAGCGCGAGCCGGACGAGCAAACCAAGCAATCCCCGGAGAGCAAGCCGGCCAAGAAGGTCAATCCTCTCGAAGCTTTTACGATCAATCTTCTCGAGCGTGCGGCCAATGGCAAGATCGACCCTCTGATCGGCAGAAAGACTGAGCTGGAGCGCACGGTTCAAATCCTTTGCCGCCGCCGCAAGAATAATCCGGTGCTGGTCGGCGAACCCGGTGTCGGCAAAACTGCCATTGCTGAAGGCCTGGCCCTGCGTATCCTTGAGCGGGACGTGCCGGAACTGCTGCAGGGCGCCGAACTCTTTGCTCTCGATATGGGGGCTTTACTGGCCGGCACCAAGTATCGCGGTGACTTTGAGGAGCGGCTCAAGGCAGTCGTGCAGGCACTGTCGAAAAGGCCCAGAGCCATACTTGTGATCGACGAAATCCACACGATTGTCGGCGCAGGTGCTACCAGTGGTGGCTCTCTCGATGCAGCCAACATTCTCAAACCGATGCTCGGCGCCGGAGAGATTCGCTGTATCGGTTCGACAACCTACGAAGAATACAAAAACCTCTTTGAAAAGGATCGTGCGCTTTCAAGGCGTTTCCAGAAGATTGATGTGCTGGAGCCGAGTGTCAGCGAAACGGTACAAATATTACAAGGACTCAAGGGAGTCTACGAAGAGCACCACGGTGTGAAGTATACGACTGCGGCCCTGGAGGCGGCAGCCAGCTTGTCTGCACGGCATGTCAACTTCCGCCGTCTGCCTGACAAAGCGATCGATGTGATTGACGAGGCCGGTGCCCGGCTGCAACTTTATCCGCGCAAACGCCCGACAATTGGTGTCACTGATATTGAAACGATTGTCGCCGGTATGGCTCGCATACCGGCGCGCAAACTCGGCCAGACTGACAGGCGCAAGCTGAAGGATCTCGATCGTGCTGTGAAACGGCAGGTTTTTGGCCAGGATCAAGCAATCGTCCAACTCTGCCAGGCCATTCGTCGTGCCCGTGCCGGCCTTGGTCAACCGGAAAAGCCGACCGGATCGTTCCTTTTTACCGGCCCGACCGGTGTGGGAAAAACCGAAGTTGCCCGCCAGCTTGCCACGCAGATGGGGGTCGAGTTTCTTCGCTTCGATATGAGCGAGTACATGGAAAAGCACGCAGTGTCGCGCCTGATTGGGTCACCACCCGGGTATGTCGGTTTTGAACAAGGCGGCCTTTTGACTGATGCGGTGATTCGCAATCCGCATGCTGTACTGCTCCTTGATGAGATCGAGAAAGCTCACCAGGATATTTACAATATTCTGCTGCAGGTCATGGATCACGGTGCCTTGACAGATAACAACGGTCGCAAGGCGGATTTCCATAACGTGGTACTTATTATGACCAGCAATGTCGGTGCCCGGGAGATGAGCAGTCATCTGATTGGCTTTGGTGACCGCCTGCCTGGTGAGACTCGGCATGCCGTTGAAAAGACCTTCTCTCCGGAATTCCGCAACCGCCTTGACGCGATTATCTCCTTCCGTCCTCTTGATGAAGCAGTCATGATCCGCGTGGTCGACAAATTTATCCGCCAGTTGCAAACCTCACTGACAGAGCGGAAGGTGACTTTGATCCTGACTGATGGAGCAAGACGTGACCTGGCACGCCGCGGTTATGACCCGGTCTTCGGAGCGCGGCCTCTGGGTCGCCTGATCGAGAGCGAGATTGGCAATCTGCTGGCCGACGAAATTCTTTTCGGTCAACTCTCCTCCGGCGGCAAGGTCCGCATCACCAGCAAGTCGGGCAAGCTGGATTTCAATTATAGCTAGTGTCCATCCGGAAACTGTGGATGGCACGACTGCCGTTTCCGGACGAAAACCAGCTAGCCCGCCAACCCCAGTCTCCCGTTTCCAGCCCCCGGTTCTTTATGCCTGTATTCCGCCTCACCGATGATCTGTTTTTTCCCGACCCGCGCTGGGCTGCAGCGGGAGGCCTTCTGGCAGTCGGTGGCGATCTCTCTCCGGAACGGCTGGTTCTGGCCTACAAAATCGGAATTTTCCCCTGGTACGGTGAAAACGAGCCGATTATGTGGTGGTCGCCTGATCCTCGCTGTGTCCTTATCCCTGGAAACGTGTACGTTTCAACGCGACTGGAGAGAGTCATCAGGCAGGGCCGGTTTCGCCTGACCTGCAATCGTGCGTTTGCGCAGGTGGTAGAGGCCTGTGCCAATGTCCGGACCAGCCAGGGGGAGGAGACCTGGTTGATTGCGGAAATGCAGGCAGCCTATCAAAAGCTCTATGAGCTTGGTTTCGCGCATTCCGTGGAAGCCTGGAACGGCAATAAACTGGTCGGTGGCCTCTACGGTGTCGCTCTCGGCAAATTCTTTTTTGGCGAATCGATGTTCCATTCTCAGCCGAATGCCTCCAAGGTCGTCCTGGCACAGTTGGCTCGTCACCTGGAGAGAAAGGGCTTTGCTCTGCTCGACTGCCAGGTCCCCAACCCGCACCTGATCAGTATGGGGGCCCGTCACATGGCCCGCGAGGATTTTCTTCAGCGTTTGGCGGCAGGAGGGCTGGGGGCCAGAGGCCCGGCAGAGAAAATTGTGTTCCCGGAGATGCTTTAGCCGGAGAGCTGCTCCATAGCCGAAAAAAAAAGGCCGGACCCCTTTACAGGGCCCGGCCTTTTCCATAAACGACTAAAACGCGAGGATTAGTCTTTGCGCATCAAGCGCATTTTCTTGCGCAGGCGCCTCTGGGCTTCTTTCTCTTTACGTTTGCGCTTGACACTCGGCTTTTCATAGAACTTGCGTTGCTTCATTTCACGGAAAAGACCTTCCTGCTGTAGCTTGCGCTTGAGAACCCTGATGGCTTTTTCGACATTATTGTCGACAACATGGATCTCCACCTGCAATCACCTCGCTTTCTTTGACAATTGATCTCCCTGGGGGAGAAGAGTGCGGACTATAAATGATTTTTCCATACAGTGCAAGCAAGAATCTCTACATTTGTGACGAGATCTTCTCTCGTTAAGACCCTGTGACAAAGAGCCCGACTGCCAAGCCGCCATTGTCAAGGCTTGCGACCTGCTTGAAAGGCAGGCCGGTCGCTTTCACCAGTGCGGGGTTGGAACAGAGCATTGCCAGTTGCCAGTCGGGGAATGCCCGCGGCAATTGACGACCAAGTTCAGCGTAATAATGTTCAGGGTTTGCTCCCAGGTCAAGGCGCTTGCCGTAAGGCGGGTTGCAGACAAGCAACCCCCGGCCATCATGAACCGGTTGTTCAGAAAGGTTATGCTGATCGATTACGACCTGGCCAGAGACGCCGCTGCGCTGACAATTCTCCCTTGCTGCAGCAACCGCCCTGGGGTTTTCGTCGGCCCCGCTGATGGGCAGGGCTACATCAACCTCTTGTCGCTGTGCTTCGGCGCAAAGCAGCTTCCACAGCCCCTCGCGATACCCGGGCCAATTCATAAAGGCAAATGAGCGATTCAGACCAGGTGCCCGTTGCCGGGCCAGCAGCGCCCCCTCCAGGAGAAAGCTGCCAGAACCGCACATCGGGTCCGCAAGAGGCATTGTGCCATTCCAGCCAAGCAGCATCAGCACCCCGGCGGCCAGCGTCTCACGCAGCGGCGCAACGGTCACTGACTGGCGATATCCGCGACGATGCAAAAGTTCTCCGGAGCTGTCGATTGAGATAACCACCTGGTCATCGACAATCCTGACCATCACCAGTTGCGGATTGTCACCGACTGGATTCGTCGTACGCCCAAGAGCCTGGTTGAGTGCAGATTCGAGCGTTTCCGCAATGCGAGAGGTGTGGTTGAGGCGCGACGCATGACAGGTGACGCGAAAGGCAGCTGAAGCCTCCGGCTGGATGAAACGTCCCCAGGGAAGGCGATGCGCCCGGCGGTAAAGGTCCGGGAAATCCCGGCTCCGAAACTCAGCAAAGCGGACCAGTATTCGACTGGCCGTTCTCAACCAGAGGTTGGCGAGGTAAAGCTCTCGCAAGCGGCCCGCAAAGGCAACGCCACCCACAGTGACCTCCTGTGGTGCTATATCCAGAGCCGACAGCTCTGCTGAGCAAACGCCTTCCAGTCCAGGAGATACAATAGCATAAAGCTGTTCGGTGCTGCGGTGGTCCATACTCTCTCTTCCGTGCCTGGGGTGTCTGCAATCAGATGGGCCGATTGCTTCATGGTAACGAAACCTAAATTAAAACCTAAAATAAAAAGTTGGCTGGATTGGGAAAATCAGTATAATGTCTTACAAACTTACTCATGGAGGAAGCTTATGACCAAGCGCTTGGTGATTCTTGCACTTCTGCTTTTGGTGGCCCTGCCATCCGTTCTTTATGGCCGTTGGATCAAAGACAAAGTCTACCTGCAAGCGGACTCGGTAGGCAAGGTCGAATTCAGCCATTATACACACATGGATATGGAATCCATTGGTAAGAACTGCCCAACTTGCCATAATGATGTTTTTCACATCGTCACCAACAAGAACCCGGTGTTCACCATGGCCGACATGGAAGAAGGCAAGTCCTGTGGTTTCTGCCATAACGGCAAGGAAGCGTTCAGCGTTGCAGGGGACTGCACCACCTGCCACGCCGGAGATATCCTCTATGTCAATGCAGATGCCGGCAATATCACTTTTCCTCATGAAGCCCATATCAAGATGTTCGGATGCGATGAATGCCATCCCGACGTATTCAAAGCTGAGCGAGGTGCGAATCAGGCGACCATGGAGGATATGGAAAAGGGCGAATCATGCGGTGCCTGTCACGATGGATCGACAGCTTTCGGGGTTGCCGAAGATTGTGAGTCGTGTCACGAGATGTAATCTTTGAGAGTTAATAACGATAGAATACGAAAGCCCCTGATCTTCGGACCGGGGGCTTTTCCTGTCTATCTACAATTATATGCTGGGCTGAGCAGACGGGGAGGGTCATGGACCTTTGTGTAGTTTCAGGTGAACTGGTACCGGATTGATAAGTGAAGAGAGCACAGGAGAGTATTGTTGTGCAAGTTCGATAAGGCTCTCTTTCTCTGCATCGGACATCTCCGCCTCGATCTTGAAGGTTACGGTAATCCCTTGGTATCCGACAGGGATTGTATCAGAGAGCCCGAGAAACCCCTGGACGTTTAAATCCCCTTCGAGAAACGTCTCAAGCGATTTGATCTCAATGCCTCGGGCTGCCGCATGCGCTACCATGGCAGTGGTGACACAACCGGACAGGCCAACGAGCAGATACTCCACAGGATTGGGCCCCTTATCACCCCCGAGCAGAACCGGTGGTTCATCAATATCGTAGACCATTGGGTTACGTCCACCATGCTCCTGATTTACGCCATAAAAATTATTAACTGTTGCCTGGTTATAGGTTCCCTCAATCCATCGGTTGGTCACGCGGAACTTAAACTCGGAGAGTTCCGGTGTTTCCTGGATCGCGTTGATGTTTTCCACGAGTTGAGTCACATTTACACCATTGACGGTTTTTTGTTCTTTTGATTCCATTTTTATACTCCTTTCTCGCGCAGGCAGATTGCCCGCAATGTCGTTAAATACGGCACTTTTTCGCACACGAATAATGAATGCTTTCTGTCCTCTTAATGATTGTCAGCAACCAGTGTAATTCTGCTCGTCACAAAACCATTTAAACAATTCTGGATTGAACGCTGCATGTGAGTTTGCTTCTTGAGTTATCAATCCACGGCTTAATTTTGTGCGTTCCCGCAGAGAAACATCAAAGCTGGTTTTGTTGTCCCAAAAGGCACGGTGTGCCTCTCGTATCGCATCGGCTCGGCTGATACCAATGTCTTTTAATTGATTATCACTAAGCTCCCTAAGTTCTCTTCGCTGCCTGGAGACCTCTCTCCAGGCCCTTATTTTTGTCAAGACCTTATTAATCATATGCTTCGGTGTCGTCATGACTGTGTAAACATTGCCGGTAATTTGGGACATGATTACATCATTTACTATTCTTTGTCCTTTTGCTTCCATTGCTATGCTCCTTTCATGAGAACAGACATGTCTGTCTTCATTAAGCCCAAAAAATATATTGGACTAGTCGATCAAGCGTTTAACCATGACAACTGCCTGTCGAACAGGCCAAAGATCGTTGTAGACTTCGCTCATGGCTATGGCTCCAACAAGGATGATCATATAGTCTTTTGCCAATTCTTTTACATTCAAGCCAGCATAACGCCCCTCGTCAGATGCGATGAGCTGCTGTGCCAAATTCTGGATCAGTGCGCGCACCATATTGTAGTGCTGATCACCCAGGCGACGTAAACGGTTCTCGGGATCGGGGATTTCGGCAACCATGTTCAGAAAGCAACACCCGCGCAAAGCGTTGGCTGCGAGCCAGGGTTCAATCGCTTCAATAACGGCCAGGAACCTGGCCAACGGGGTATCCTGTTCGTTGACATAAATAATGATGTTGTCATATTCAGAGGTATTGCGCTCTTGAAGGTATGCAAGGCATAGATCTTCTTTCGTTGGAAAATGATTGTAGAAGGTCGCCTTTGCAACACCTGACTTGGCGATGACTTCATTAATACCCGTGGCTCTATACCCCTGGTAAAAAAAGAGTTCTCCCGCCGTTTCCAAAATACGCTCACGAGGAGCTATGTGATTGAGTTTTTTTGTCATGATTTGAAGCTATCACAGCCAGACATGTCTGTCTAGTTCTTTAGAAATTATTTCTGCTTAATTTTGCGTCAGGTACCCAGTCTCTTGTATTTTGAAAAAATTCCTATGGATCGCCAGTGCCAAGACGAAAACGGGCTTGTTATTGATAGAGCAAGGTAAGACGCTCATTAACCAGAAAATGCTGGCCACTATGGTTTTCTCCCTGGGTGCTTTTTTCCTGCATTTTTTCTCTTGACATATCTGACCATAAGAGTAAGGTATCAGCACAGAACATGATTCTTCATGTCCTCCCTCCTAAGAAAAAGCAGAAACCCATTGCCCTGCAGTCAGCCCCCTGACTGTGGGGCTTTTTTTCTTGGATGCCAGGTCAGTAAGAATTTCGCAATTCGCTCCATGTGTCGACTCTATAGTCAATGTAGATGATAAATACGAAGGAGCCTTTATCTCGTTTGCCATTCCGGATTTGATTGGTATTGTGTTATTTGATGTGCTCCAGGGGAGATGGAAATAATCAAGGAACTTGCAGGATGCTGTTGAACAACCCTTGGCCGCTGTTGCCTACTGCCATCTTTACCAATGAGATTTAGCAAATGGATCATTTTGCCGCAGTAACGACCCCACCCTTTCACACAAAGGAGCCAGTATGTTAAACCGTCTGCTACTTTTTTCAGTTTCCCTCTTCATTTCAATCCTCTTAGCTGCCACTTTTGCCTCTGCGCAGGATATGTCCGTCTCGCGCTTGGATTCAGTTCAATCTCAGGGGAAAATGCGGGTTTGTACACCCGGTGATTACAAGCCCTTTAGCTTGCAGCGGCCAGATGGTGGATTCGAGGGGTTGGACATCGATCTGATCCAGGCGGCAGCCAAAGCTCTGGGCGTCGAAACAGAATTTGTCAAATCGTCCTGGAAGACGCTTATGTCAGACTTTATTGAAAAGTGTGATGTCGGCGTTGGCGGGATATCGGTCACTGTCGACCGTCAGAAGACCGCTTTCTTTACTTCGCCTTACATGGTTAATGGTAAGGCTCCAATTACGAAGTGTGAGAATGTTGCAAAATTTCAAACCGTGGAAGACATCGATAAGCCAAACGTAACGGTGATTGAGAATCCAGGGGGCAGCAATGAGCGGTTTGCTCGCGCAAATTTCAAGCAAGCCAAGATCGTTATCTACGATGACAATACGACTATCTTTGATGAGATACTCAAGGGAAACGCGGATGTAATGATCTCCGAGTCGCTGGAAACGATAGTCCAACAGAAATTACGTCCGGGCTTGTGCGCGGTCAATCCTGACAAACCTTTGCAGTATGGTGAGATGGCGTGGTTGTTGCCACGCGGCGATGTTGCATTCAAAGCGTGGATTGATCAATGGTTACATCTCGCCAAAGCAACAGGTGAGTACGATAGAATCGTCGCAAATTGGCTTCGCTAGCAATCTGTCGGACGATACACGAATTTTGAGACCACCTTACTTGTTCAAAAGTGTCTGATCTGCAGTCCACCTGTAGAGCATAAAAATGAAACAGTCGCCCGGTCTGTGCAGACCGGGCGACTGTTTTTGTCAAAACAACCGCACTTTGCGGTTAAGGGTGGAGTCGGTTATTTCTTGTAGGCCGTGTTGTCGCTCATCCCTTTTCTCGTCTCTGGATTCAGGATTCCGCGTTTTATAGCGTCCTGTTCCCATTCCTTGAGAAGCCCCTTCTTGAAGACCAGTTTCTCATCCACAAGCGCTTGAAATGGGACCTCAGCCAATGCCTGGGCCTTCTCCTTGGTGGAGAAGTCGGGCGCGACATAGTCGATACCTCCGTGCCTGGCCAGAATTTTAGCGAGTTTAATCCTGGCACTCTGGGCGGCGTCGTTGGCAACGCTCAGAATTCTCAGTGTCTCTTCAGGGGCATGATAGAAGGAACCGTGGCTGGCGATGGAATAATCCCAGCGCCACTGGCCGTGACGGATATCCGATAAGATCTCAGCCATCTCCACTTCGGTTGCACCGAGGCGCCAGGCTTCGCCCGCTTCAAGATGGGCATTTGCCAGGTTGTTCATGGCGATTTCCATCAATTGCTCTTTGCGCTCCAGTTTGCGGCCGACGATCTCCTTGAACTGCTCCGGAGTTTCCTCATGACAGTCGAGGCAGGTGCTCATCATCTGATCGAGGGTGCCTTTGATCTGGTGATCGGTAATCGTCTCTCCCTCAATCTTGATGACGGGCATGTGGCAGTCGGCGCAGGTCACGCCATTTTGCGCGTGTATGCCGGATTTGTAAATTTCGTAGCCGGGATGCTGGGCTTTCAGCATAGGCGTCTTGCTGATCTTGTGCGTCCAGTCCTTGAACTCAATCGCGTCGTAATAGCTCTCCATCCCCTCGACAGTCATACCGTTGGCCCAGGGCAGGGTGACAACGTTTGCAACTTGCGCGTTCCCTGCGGCGTCTGTCCAGTCAGTTTTCTTGAAATAGTATTCGACGTGGCACTGGGCGCAGACGAGTGAGCGCATCTCGGTTTCACTGACTTTCTTCATGTCCAGACCGGCACTTTCGAGTCCTCTTTGCAGTGAGGGCCTCCCGACGGTCAGCTCGGTTGTCTTGCTGTCGTGACAATCGGCACAACCGATTGAATTGGCAATTTCATGCCCGTACTTGGCCCACTTTCCGGTAAAGAATTCGAGTTCGCCGTCCTGTTGAATCATGCGGGGAACGTCGGGGGATTTACACGTCCAGCAAGCGGTCGGCATGGGGCCCGTCTTGGCATCAACCGGTGCGCCGGTCCGCAGTGTGTTCTGATTGCTCTGCAGGGCGTAAAAGTGACCCCTTGGAGCATTGTAGTCCTTGGAGAATCCGTATCCTGCCCACAGAATCGCGAGCTGAGGCTTTTCTTTCAGAAGATCGGTGATCTCGTCACTTTCCGAAGTCTTTTTCCAGGTACCGTATTGATGAGGGTAAGAGGCTGCCCAGTCATAATTGTTGCTCTTGACCTCTTCCAACTCTGCCGCGGTTGCGGTCTGGACACTGACAATACCTATGATGAGCAGAGCAGCACATACGCCAACGGAACTGATGAATACTTTGTTCATGTTTCCTCCTGTAGTCATATGAAGATGTGCGTTATCCCGATCATTTGTGGCAGGTGACACGTGCATGAGAATTTTCTCAATAATAACCGAGGCGATTCATCCAAGGATTTGACTCAAGTCAATTTTGCGGCAACGACCTGGCAAGGGGAAATTTGATGCTTTATTCATATCGCCATACAGTTCTTCTCTACGCAATTCTATACTCCCGTCGAGAAAAAAAGGGTTAGCAAGAAACCAGCCTTTCTGACAAAAATCGACCACCAATCATTGCGAGAGTAATTGTGAGAAATATTTGAGATGCGGCTGGTATAAATTCAATCATGATTGTGCTTCTATAAACACTTGCCTGGCCTTTCTTGGCGCAATTGTGCAGTAGTGAGTTTGAGACTGCAATCGTTGTTTCTGTGGTAAATCCGATTTCTTGGAGGAAAGAAAAACCTTATGCGTCTGGCTTTTGACTTGGAACAGATAGGGGCCTGGTCTTTCGACTTCACTACTGGTCAAGTGCAATGGGATGATCGTTGCGGGCAGTTTCTGGGTGGAATTGATAGATATTCAGAATCCTCGTGAGTAAACCGGCACTTAAGATGCACATTAACCACAAATTATTGCCACCTGGGGTCTCTCCGGGTGGCTATTTTCGTATAAGTCAGGATTTACGCTATAATAACAATTGAGAAACGTGCAATTTTTGAAAGGAGTTGATCATGGCCAATAACTATCAAGCAAGCTGTGCCTGCGGAAAAGTACATTTCGTCTTAGACGGAGAACCACAAATGACTTTCAACTGTCACTGTACTATTTGCCGCAAAATGAATGGCAGCGCCTTTAGCACCTATTCTGTTTTTGCCAAAGATGACCTGCACATAACAGAAGGGGAAGAGGAAATCCAGACTGCCCGGATGGGTGATCACGGCACCAAACATTTTTGCCGTCATTGTGGAGCCCCCCTCTACGGCTTACATAAGCAGTCTTCAAGTCTTTGCCTGGTTGTGCTGGGGGCCATAGACACCGGCGGGGCGATTCTGCCAATCTCCAACGTGTTTTGTCGTAGCAAACTGCCCTGGACATCTGAAATAGACAAGATGATCAACCATGAGATCAATATGTAAGGTTGTTCTTAGGAATGCGATTGCCCGGAGTCATCGTGCACCCTTGCAAAAGACTTCTCTACCGGTCAGGCGCCTGCTGCTTTTTGTTGTTTATCACCTTCAGGCGCGAAATGGCCCACCATCTCTTGGTGCACTCGCAAAAACTCATGGGATGGCTAAGCAAAAATTTCATCCTGCAAGGCCTGGTGTTTTTCAGGGGCGAAGGCATACATCAGGTATGTCGAGGTCCTGAAAAACGCCGTAACGCAGTAGGCCGGACTTTTTGCGACGCCATTTTTCTTAGATGACCCCAGGATTCAAAAAGGCAAAAGTGGCAATTCCAACCCTGCCAAATTCTGTACCAGCCTTACCACCTGACTGCTGTAGCCAAACTCATTGTCGTACCAGACATAGAGGACAACCCGGTCTTCGGAAACAATAGTTGAAACCGAGTCAACCACTCCGGCATGGCTCGAACCGACAAAATCGCAAGAGACCGCTTCAGGAGAATTGGTGTAGTCAATCTGGTTTTGCAGCGGCGAGTCGAGGGAGACATCGCGCAAGTAGCTGTTGAGACCCTTGCGGTCGACTTTTTCGCCAAGGGTCAGATTGAGAATTGCCAGTGAGACATTGGGTGTCGGTACCCGGATCGCGTTGCCGGTCAGCCTGCCGGTCAACTCGGGCAATGCCTTGGCAATCGCACTGGCTGCACCAGTCTCGGTGATGACCATGTTAAGCGGAGCTGCCCGACCACGGCGATGCTTGTCGTGGAAGTTGTCTATCAGGTTCTGATCGTTGGTGTAGGAGTGGCAGGTCTCGACGTGACCGTTAATGATGCCGTAGCGGTCGTTGACTGCTTTAAGTACAGGAACGATGGCGTTGGTGGTACAGCTGGCCGCTGAAAATATATTCTCGTCTGCTGTCAGGAGCCCATTATTGACACCGAACACCACGTTTGGGATGTCGCCCTTGCCAGGAGCCGTTAAAACCACCTTGCTGACTCCCTTGGCTTGCAGGTGCCGACCGAGCCCTGTGCGGTCGCGCCATTTACCCGTGTTGTCAATCAGGATGGCATTCTGAATGCCGTAAACGGTGTAGTCGATCTGGTCCGGGGCATCGGTATAAATGAGGCGAATCATGTTGCCGTTGGCGATGATGGCATTCTCTTCCTCGTCGATGGTGATAGCACCGTTGAAGGGGCCGTGAACCGAGTCGCGACGCAGCAGGCTGGCTCGCTTCATCAGGTCGTCTTTACCGCCCTTGCGGACTACCGCAGCGCGTAAGCGCAGCTTGTCTCCACCGCCGGATTTTTCCACCAGAATCCTCGCCAGCAGTCTGCCGATGCGGCCGAAACCGTAGAGGACGACGTCGCGAGGTTCACTGAGTAGCGATGTCTGCCCGGTGTTGATCTTTGCCAGTTCGTGGAGTACGAAATCGTCCAGGTCATGGTCTGACGCCTGCGCCTGATAGCGCACGGTCAGTTTGCCGATATCGATGCGGGCCGGAGCCAGGTCAAGGTTCTCCATCGCCTGCAGGACCGGAAAACTGTCACGCACTGAAAGTTCATTCTCGAGGATCTGCCGGGCAAAACGATGGGCCTTGAGGATATCCACCATGGAGCCGTGTACAAGACTGCGCCCATAGACCGTGATGACAATGCCGCGGTTGCGGTAGAGACGACCAATGATCGGCAGCATCGCCTCAGCGATCTCCTCGCGCTGTTTCCAGTCTGAAAAGTACTCTTCCTGCTTTTTCAGGTTCATGTCGGTTCCCTTCCGGTGTTGATTGAACTGAAGATTGAATGGGTTGAAGTTGAAAAATTAAGTTAAAGTTAAGGGCAAAGGGCTAAGCTCAAAACTCAAAGCGCGACGCAAAGACGCAAAGAAAGGCTTTCGAGTGAGCGTAGCGAACGGGCGTTGAACTTGAGATTGAAGGTCAAGGCGAAATTGATTTTTTATCCTAGTCGAAAGGGGGGATGAGATGCAACCAGTGTCATGTTTTTTTCGGCGTTTGATCTGGAATTGTCGAAAATGAATTGGTATTAAGGTATGCTTATGGTTCGAGTGACTAAACCATTCACAAAGGAGGATTTCTTCTGATGAGCGACACGGTACATTATTCTGAACTCGGGTTGGTTAATACCCGTGACATGTTCGCCAAAGCGATGGCGGGCGGTTATGCCATTCCCGCTTACAATTTTAACAATCTCGAGCAACTCCAGGCGATTGTTACTGCCTGCGTCGAGAGTCGCTCGCCGGTTATTATCCAGGTCAGCAAGGGTGCACGCGAATATGCCAATGCCACCATGCTGCGGTACATGGCGATGGGCGCAGTCAAGATGGCGAAGGAACTCGGTGTAGACCTGCCGATCTGTCTCCACCTCGACCATGGTGATTCTTTTGAAACCTGCAAGTCTTGTGTCGACAATGGCTTCTCATCGGTGATGATCGATGGTTCGCATCTTCCCTACGAAGAGAATGTTGCCCTGACCAAAAAGGTCGTTGAATACGCTCGCCAGTTTGACGTCAGCGTAGAGGGCGAACTCGGCGTGTTGGCCGGTATCGAGGATGAGGTTCAGGCCGAAACGTCCACCTACACCAAGCCCGAAGAGGTCGAGGATTTTGTCAAGAAGACCGGCGTCGACTCCCTGGCGATTTCCATCGGGACCTGTCACGGTGCATTCAAGTTCAAGTTGAAAGCAGGAGATGAGGCACCGCCGCTGCGCTTCGATATCCTGGACGAGGTTGAGAAACGCATCCCCGGCTTCCCCATCGTCCTCCATGGTGCTTCAAGCGTGGTGCAGGATTACGTGACCCTGATCAACCAGTACGGCGGCAAGATGGAGGGAGCCGTCGGAGTGTCCGAGGAGCAGTTGCGCCGGGCGGCCAAAAGCGCCGTCTGTAAAATCAACATCGACTCCGACGGTCGGCTGGTCGTTACCGCCAAGATACGCGAGTACCTGGCCAAAAACCCTGCTGAGTTCGATCCCCGCAAATACCTTGGAGCGGCGCGCAAGGAACTGATCAAGCTGCTCAAACATAAAAATGAAACCGTGTTGGGAAGTGCCGGGAAAGTTTAAGATAAGAGCCTCGTTTAACGCTGGAGGAACACGTCATAAAGATAAAGAGCCGCCCCGGGCAACCTGGCGGCTCTTTTCAATAGATTGACAGTGCTGTCTCTGAATTCTGCTTCTCTGTTACTTTTTGTGGTTACTGCCCAGGCCATGACCGACTGGCTTAGGCAGGGGAGTGAACGTCACTTCAAGCTGCATGCGCTCTCCGTTTCTCTCGACTAACAAGGTTGCCTGTTCTCCGCTGACGCGTTGGTTGACATCATAAACCAGATCAAAGCTGTCACCGATCAAAGCCTCGCCCAGGGCAATAATGATATCTCCGGCGAGCACCCCGGCCTTGTCTGCCGTTGAATTCGGTACGACCGCATCAACGACCACTTTACCATTCTCTTCTTTCATGCGCACACCCAGTTTGGCTCGTTCGCCGGGCAGGCTCTCGTATTTCGTGTATACCAGGTAGTCATAGGGAGGCATAGGGAAGCGCGGCATGTCGACGTTCATCAATTTATCCTGTTTCTCCACCGGCACGACCAGCTCACTGCTGCCGACCAGTACGTAGGATGCCGGCAGACGCCGGTAAACGCGCCGGGGGATGCCGAAGCCGAAGCGGATATGGTTGCCGCCAGCCATAACCACCATACGGTGCTCAGGTCCTTTGCCTGCCAGGGTTTGAGCGATATTCTCGGCCATTGTCTCATCCCAGAGGGTCTGGATGCGCACAAAGCCATTGACCGATTTATCGCTCTGGCCGTGACCGGCATAAATCGCTTCGGCCATGGCTCGCTGGTAAGGGTCCTCAAGGTCAAATTCAGGCAGTTGGCTACGGGTCTGGTCATCCAACTCAGCAAGCGTCTTGCTGCCGACCACTTTGACCATTTTGCGCGTTGCGTTCAGGCCGATGAGCCGGACCTGGTGCTCGCGGGCATAGTCCAGGATGTCACGATAATAGGCATAGTCCATGCGCCAGTTGTCGTACCAGCCGGAGTCTCTCAAGAATTCCTTTTCGCTCAGTTCTCCTCTGGACCATTGATCGAGGACCTCCTGCTGGCTGGTGTTGAACATCTCCAGACCAAGGCTTACCAGCCCCGGATAACGTTCCGCCATGGCTTTGAGTACCTGCAGCTCCAGACGATGTGCGGCCGGATTGTCGTGGGTCTCGCCAACATAGACGATTCTTGCATCCGTTATGGCTGCAATCATCTGGTCTGCGTTGACCTTGACGCCGGTGGGCAGATGATAGATATCGCCGACAGCAGGTTTTTCTGTTGGCGGGTAGGGGGCCTCCGGGTTGCCGACCATCGATTGATGACTCATAGTACAGGCCGCCAGGGTAAGGGACGCCAAACAACAGGTGCATGTGAGTACAGCGCGAATGTGTTTTAGCATAGTCCTGATCCATCAGAATATAATCGTTTAAGTGGTCTGTTTATGCAGACAATTAGACCATACCTCAATGCGCCTTCTCAAGGGAAAACGATTTGAAATCAGGGCAACTGGTGATAGTCTGTTGAATCGTTGAATTGGGCTGCGCCCGTAGATTGGGCTGCGCCCGTTGAACTGTTGAATCGTTTCAATCATTTCAACGCTTCAACGATTCAAAGCTTCAACGCTTCAACCGTGCCGCAGGCACAAAACCGTTTTTCCGTTGACAACGGCAGCGGATTGGGGAGAAAAGAACCCGACAATTGTTTAATCCCGGGATAGCGGGTCCTGACAGACTGTTTACAAAGGAGCTTTGCCATGAGTAAAGTACTGATCATTGGAGCCGGCGGGGTCAGTCGGGTTGTGGTCCACAAGTGCGCTCAACGCAAGGATATCTTTTCCGCAATCACCCTGGCTTCGCGCACCAAGTCCAAGTGTGATGCCATCGCCGCGGAAATTACCGATGTCACAATCAAGACGGCCCGGGTGGATGCCGACAATGTCCCGGAACTCGTCGCCCTGATCAAGCAGGAGCAGCCCGAGTTGGTGATCAACGTGGCGCTGCCTTACCAGGACCTGACCATCATGGACGCCTGCCTCGAGACCGGAGTCGACTATCTCGATACGGCCAACTACGAACCGCTCGACACGGCACACTTCGAGTACAGCTGGCAGTGGGCCTACCGGGAGCGCTTCAAGCAGAAGGGGATCATGGCCCTGCTCGGCAGCGGTTTCGATCCGGGGGTGACCAACGTTTACACCGCTTTGGCGGCGAAGAGTTACCTCGACGAGATCCACGAGCTCGATATCATCGACGCCAACGCCGGCAGCCACGGCCAGCCCTTCGCCACCAACTTCAACCCGGAGATCAATATCCGCGAGGTGACCGCTGCCTGCCGGCACTGGGAGAACGGTCAGTGGGTCGAGACCGCAGCGTTATCGACCAAGCGCAGCTTCGACTTTCCCGAAGGTATCGGACCCATGAACATTTTCCGTCTCTACCACGAAGAGATGGAATCGATTGTCAAACACATCCCGACCATCAGGAAGGCCCAGTTCTGGATGACCTTCTCCGATAACTATCTCAAGCATCTTGAAGTACTGCAGAATGTCGGCATGACGCGCATCGATGCCGTCGAATACAACGGCCAGAAGATCGTGCCGCTGCAGTTTCTCAAGGCGGTTCTGCCTGATCCGGCATCGCTCGGGCCCTTGACCAAGGGGCGCACCTGTATCGGCGTTATTGCCCGTGGCCTCAAGGACGGACAGCGCAAGCAGGTCTATATCTACAACATCTGCGATCATGAAAAGTGCTACGAAGAAGTCAACTCCCAGGCCATCAGCTACACCACCGGCGTTCCGGCGGTGGTCGGCGGTATCATGATGCTGACCGGCCAATGGTACAAGCCGGGGGTCTGGAACATGGAGCAGTTCGACCCGCA
>JBPPMB010000140.1:0-56631 GCA_051305855.1 Desulfuromonadales bacterium | reverse complement strand
CTTGATTTCCTTGACCTTGCGAAAAATTGCTCGTTTCCAGATCGAAAACTTCCGGTTGTGCACTGCGAATATCCAGGATTATTGTTGCCTGTCTGGTATTGATCCGTTTTTCAAGCTCTTCAGCTGTCACGCCCGCAGTCCCCTTCCACATCGTCTCCCGGCCTCTCCAGACTGACCCGGCCGATCAGGCCAGCTCGCAATTCACGCAAAAGCAGTTCCGACGCACGCAACTGATCAACACTGCCACCGGCAACCAGGCAACCACGTTTGCGACCAATCAGCTCAATCAGGGCAGAGGCGTTCTCTGGCCTTTCTGTGAGCTGATAACGCGTGGCCAGCGCTGCGTAGTAGCGGTCCATCAAATATTCCGCAGCAAAGAGCGCAACACCCTGATAATCCATACCACCCTCGCCGATTGCACCGCTGGCCGCTAATCGGTATGCACTCCGCTGGTTGCGGATATCTGGCCAGAGCAAACCAGGCGTATCGGCAAGGTGAATACCGTTGCGAAGATCGATCTGTTGCGGACAGGTCGTGATCGCCGGTTTGTCACCGACACGCGCCATTTTCTTGCCGGCCAGCGTGTTGATCAGCGTCGATTTGCCGACGTTTGGAATGCCGACAACCATGGCGCGCAAGGTTTTCCCCGGCACACCGCGATGGGGCACCATGCGACGACAGAGTCTGGGGATTTGACCTGCTGCTGAACGTTTCTTTGCCTCGAGAGGAATGGCCTTTACCCCCTCCATACGATCGAAATACTCAACCCACGAGTCGGTTACATCAGGATCGGCAAGATCGCTTTTATTCAGGACTTTAATACAGAGCTTGTTGCCGCGCAGTTTTTCCAGCATCGGGTTGGCACTGGAAACCGGCAGCCGTGCGTCAAGAACTTCGATAACCACATCAATCTTCGGCATCACTTCGGCGATTTGCCGTTTGGCTTTCGCCATATGTCCCGGATACCATTCAATTTTCATTCAATACATTCCTTACACACCCTAAAAGTAACAGTCTCACAGCCAGGCAGACAACCTGAACAACATGGACTTGCAGAAGCCAAAGGGAAGTTAAAAGTTGCCAGAAAGGCGCCAGAATATGGAGAAATGGCTTGGCATCTTCTGCATGCCTGGAGAGACAAAGCTGGCCATGACTGATTGATGCAACCAAAAAGCTCCGTATGGTGTCGTCATGGCAATCACCGCCCTTGCCCAAGCGACAGTTTCGCACAGAGCCTCTTTTGCAGCTTGCGCATCAATACGATTTACGGAAAATAGTTTTATGACACTTCGGACAAGGAGGAATACGGGTTGTTTTGGACATGTGCATTTCCGCATCGCAGTCTTTACAGGTCAAGGTCCCGGGACTGGTGATTTCGCCGGTTTTATACTCAAGGAGTTTTTCTGACCTCTCTGCAAGTTCTGCAAGTGTCTCTGAGGCACTTGTCAACATGCGTGAAAAAGCGCTTTGCACACCGGCAGCGACGCGCATAGGCTCGACAGCTTTTCTGACCGCATCTGTGACCCTGCCGGCATTGGTCTTCAAGTCTCTACGAACATATTCACCAAGTTTGTCCGCCCGCTCCCGCGAAAAATCACCTGCGGCAGAGAGTTCCTCTTTCGCCCTTTTGAGCGCCTCGTCAAAGGTTTTTTTCCCCTCTTCAAGGAGGTCAGCGGTTCGGGAAGCTAACTTTTCATAAAGGCCGATTTCTTCCTGCTCAGCTTTTTTATCATTTTGATCGTTCATATTATTCTCCCGTCTGAAGTCATCAGTCACTGCATGTGTAGAGATTACCACAAAGGATGGACGCTGAGGGTCTATGAAATAAACATTTTCCAATTTTTACGTAACTCTGGTAATTATCGTAGGAAAAAAATGCTTGTAGGATATAGAAACAATGAAAGAAACTGACGGTAGAAACAATGTTAAAGTCGTTTTTAAACGGTAAGCAGATCAAGGAATGGAGGTAAGTATGCAGAGCCGATATATCATGACCGCGTTTGGCAAAGACAGACCTGGCATAGTTGCCGATGTGACCCAAATCCTGTATGAGAATAACTGCAATCTTGAAGACACCACCATGTCAATGCTATCTGATGAATTTACAATCAACCTGTTGTTTTCATCGGGCAATGAAAATATCGAATCAACCCTTCTTGAAGAGTGCCGCAAACTGGAAAAGCAGAACAATATTTCCGCTTTCATTCGCCCTCTTAAAGAGCGGCGGTTTGTGAATCAGGCCAATCCCTCTAACTGTACATTGCATGTCGAAGGGATGGATCAGGCTGGCATCGTTTTCAAAATCAGTCGATTTCTCTCAGATAATTCAATTAATATCGTCGATTTAAAATCAACAGTTAAAGTGACGCCCGAGAGTGGCACAAGCCTTTATCTGATGGACATTCACCTTCAGGTCCCTGAATCCACGTCTAACAAAATCTTCGAAGCGGGATTGAACGTCGTTGCCGAAGAGCTTAATGTCGAGATCACCATCGCATCTTAAAAAAAACATGATTCTCCGGGCCTGGCTGTGTTAGCAGGCCCTGTTTTACTCCGGTTCAACAGCAAACGCACTTTTTCATCACAGCGCGGTAATTTTGCGTTGCGGGAAAAAACTCAGGGACGGCAACTGTTAAGGAGTGCCCATACGGAAACATGCTGCATATCTGAGCGACAGCCGAGGTGTCTCACGCTTAATTCAGGTCGCCCTTTCGGTTCTTTTACACAACAATCATTACAGTTCGGTAATGTGATATTTCTTTGATAGAATGCATATAAATATCAGCCAGTGACCACGCACTTTGACACGCCAGGGGATGCCATGCACAGGGACAACATACTCAACGTACTGCAGCAGTCGGACGAAAAACATGAACGCTTTCTGAATGCCTGGAAACGCGGCGTTGATTTCCTGGGGCCGCATTTCTTTGGACCTGAAACTCCCGAGACAGCAAGCAGTAAAAAGGAACTACTGCCCCTGAAGGATGTGGTTGATGCCGCGTTCGAGCAGGAGAGTGAAGGAGAAGAGCAGTTTCTTGCCGCCATGGTGAGCTTTTACGATCCAGCATGGGGCGAAGAACTGGCGAACCGCATCGTCTGCCACAAATCACTCTGTGGACTGACTTTTGATCTCGACCATGAATGTACTGAGATAGTATGTGAACTGTTGTTAAACTATACAGGCTGGTAACATACACCCTGGCAAAACTTCACAAACCGGAAATTTCCTGAGGTCAATGGTCAAGATAAATTAATTATCACCAATTTCAGCAGGGTGTCATGATCAACAATAAGCAGGCCGATGTGAAATAATTAATGACTTAACAGGTGAAATGTTCCGAATAATTGATATAATAACGACAAGCAACGTTGCTTGTAACCTTAACCCATAACAGGGAGGACTGCCTATCGAAAATAAGCCTGATCACTGTGAATATTTTTCAACCAACCGGCGGTTGATTCCGCCGGAAGAACCCGTGATGAGGGTAGACAGATAGGTAAATCAAAGGCCTGCGCGCCAAGTGGCAGGCCTTTCACTTTGTTACGCTTGCAACATTGACACTCTTCCCGCCGGGCAATTGATTCCTCACGGAGAGCATGGCAAAAGGCCTCTCCCGCCATGTTCTCCAACAGCCTTAACACACATCTGACACATCTGACTCAGTCACACACAGCGGGAGATAACACGCCTGAATCCAGGGGAGAGAAGATCACTTCCCGGAATACTTCGCGCGACGCTCCTGCAATATCTTCGCGTGCCTGGCTTCCTCACCTGCAAGCCATGCAAAGGCCTCTTTACCATCCTCCGTCTGTGCCAATGCACTGGCCTTGAGAAAATATTCTGCAAATTTCACTTCTGCCTCGATGGCCATATCCAGGGCTTGAATGTCAGCGTTATCGGTTTTCAGAACCGCCTCAAGACGTGCCGCATCAGGAAATAATTTCGTTGCGGAGAACTGGTTGAGATAGGACAGAAATTCTTCTTCACAATCAGAAAAAGCATCCTGCTGGTAATTTGCTTCCAACTGATTCAAACGCCGCAGGTGCTCAACTTCATCCTGGGCAAGCCAGGCAAAAAGTTCTTTCAACAAAAGATCAGACGCACGATCGGCCATAGTGGAATAAAACCGATGGCCGTTTCTTTCCACATCTTTTGCTGCCATAATAACTTCATAACCACTGAAGTACTTGATACCACTCATAGATTTCCTCCCTAATCATGACTGTTTTTATTCAAAGCCGAATGGCGAGTCAATTCCCAAACAGCTTTTGCAGGGAATCCTGCAGAATATTGGCCGGACTCTCTGCTGGCGAGGATTGCTTTTCTGCAGGCTGCTGATCTGTCCCTTGTGGTGTCGTCTGGTCGGACTGTTTGAAGAGTTTGTTGATCTGCTTGCCGAGTTCACTGGACAGCGCCTTTGAGGCCTGCTCCTGCAGGCCCTTGGGATCCAAGCCAAAGCTGGGTGAGGTAAAGCTTCCCTTGAGCAACAACGGCAATTGGGCCCAGCCGTCTTGATCTGCCAGATAGCTTGAGATATCCCCTTTTTTATCCAACTTTGCGGACAACTCCGGGCTCAGGCGCGTGTCAAGACCCATGTTCAGAGAACCGTCAAGGCCGACCATTCCTTTCGGGAAGATTTTAAGCGTCTTGCTGAGCATTTGGCTGTCCAGTTTGACCTTGCCCTCTACGACCTTAAACTGACCATTAAAATTGTCAAACGGGATGTCATTCAACTCCGGGAGCTGCAGTATTTCGCTCAAACCGCCAACCAAACCAGGGCTGACCAGACGTCCGTCCACAACAAGCATCTTTCCATCTCCGGAAAGATTGCGGCTGAGCTCTTGCCACTCTGTTCCGCGACCAGCCAGCGCAAACGTCAGATCCACAGCACCCAGGAGGCTTCCTGCGGCCTTAGGTGCGAATGCTGTCAGCAGCGGCTCCGCCTGTATCGCTTTCAACCCGAGTTGAGCTGAATAGGTCAGACCGCTTTTGCCCAGATCGACGCGGCCGCTGTTACTGAACGACCCACCGGCCACCTGGCCATCCATACGGTTCAAGTTGAGAACATTGTCTTTGAGTTCATATTGAGCCAGAAAGTTTTTAATCACCAGGCCTTTCCATAACGCTTCAGCAACAGTTATTGTGCCTGTGGCATGCAGGGGGATGTCGAAAGGGCCTACTTGCGCTGCAGATGGTTTTTTTGTTTCAGCGGTACTTTGCTCAGACGCGACGGCAGCGCCTGCACTTCCCGCCAGAAGCGGCTCCAGCAGGAAACGCTCTGATGATATATCGGCTTTGACAATGATCGGTCTGGCAAAAAGATGACTTGCCTTGAGGCTGATATCGGCCATGTTGTCACCAAGCCTGACCTGTAAACCCTCAGAAGATATCTGCTCACCGGCGACAAGCAGACGCCCGGAAAATGCGGGGCGTTGTCCCGCGACAGTTGCCTGGGCGCTCTCCAGATCGATGGTTGCTGACTTTAACATTTTTGCAGCATCATCCACTCTGCCAGACAACTTTGCTTCGATCGAGAGAGACCCAGCCGGATCAAGAGAGCCGACATCACCAACCAGAGCCACAGGAAGAGCCGTTATTGCCTGACGAATCTGCAGCTCGGGGGCCGCAACATTCAGATCCAGGGCAAGATTGCCCGTCAGGCCATCAACGACTCCGTCGGTATTGACCTTGATCCCGTTGTAATCGAGAGCAAACTGCCGGATTTGCAGGCGATCTTGAACACGGGAGAAGAGCAGGTCATAAGTTGACTCCAGTCGGGCACTTTTCAGGGGAGCATCAGGCATTGCGTCAAGAACCAGGTCAAGCTCCTTAAGCGACAAGGTCCCTTTGAGCAATATTTCATCAGACGTTCCTGAAACAGTCGAGTTGAGGCTCAATTTCAGGCTTCCCAGTTTGCCTGGCAAGACACTTTGTAAATAAGGACTGAAGGCGACGACATCCAGATCCTGCAAGTCGACTTTGAATTCTCCGCCCAGTGGCTGCAGGTTCACATCACCATCAAGGGTCAGCTGACTGCCATTGATTTGACACTGCATCGACAATGGAACTTTTCCTGAAAGCGAGACACCTTTTGCCGTAATGTGCAGAGAGGATACTTCATAACGATAAGGAGCTTTGTCATTAAGGACATGATCAAAAAAGACGACCTGCCCATTCTGTACGAGAACGTTTGAAACCAGCAGGCTGATCGGTGCACTGCCTTGCGTAGCCATGGATTTTTGCTCCGATGCTGAGGCCGGTTGGCTGGATGCGTTATCGCCCGCCGCCATGAGATCACTGAAGTTGAACTGGCCATTGTTAAAACGCACGATCCGGACATTCGGTCTTTCCAGTCTGATTTCGTCCACGACAACGTTCATGGCAAGCAGCGGCAGCAGTTGATACCTGAGCCGTACCAGGTCGGTCGACAAAAAAACCTCGCTGCCATCCTGCTCATAGATGGTTAATCCCTTGATTTCAATCCCGGAGAACAGGCTGACATCTATATTCCCCAGGTCAATTTTGCGATGCAGGTTTTGCTCTGCGTAGGGCAACAGGGTTGCTTTCACCCGTTCCGGAGTAATCAACACCTTGGCCAGCACAATCAAGGCTATGATCAAGGTAACCAGAAGCGCTGCTGTTACAGAGAAAATTTTTGTCCACTTTTTCATCTTAACGACTCCCACCATGCCCTATCCAGCGATTGCGAAAAATTGCTCGTTTCCAGATCGAAAACTGCAGTCGTGTCATCAGGAGTTTCCGGATGGACACTATCTAACAGTAGTTGCACAAGTTGTAACTATTCAATACATCAGTAAGTGTCTGCGGTCTGCAGCCATTGCCTGCGGGAAGCTAAGTGGCAACGTTGCACGCAGGCAATGGCTGCAGACCGCATGCCGTAGAGTAAGGGATCTGAATAATTACCACACGTTTACAAAGGGTCGACGATCCCGCTTAAGGCGAGAATGGCTTGCCACTCTTCAGCCTTGACCGGCTGGACCGACAAACGATTTCCCTTGCGCAAGACCCCCATGCCGGCCAACAACGGATGCTGCCGCAAATCATCGCGACTTAATGGCTGCGGCAGATGACACAGGTACTGAACATCAACCATGAACCAAAGTGGTCTGTCATCCGTGGCTTTCGCATCAAAATGTTTTTCTTGAGGATCGAGGGCCGTATGGTCGGGATAACCTTCCCGAACCACTTTAGCCAAGCCAACAATTGCCGGCTCCGGGCAGTTGCTATGGTAAAAGAGTACGCCGTCACCAGGCTTGATTTCATCACGCAAAAGATTGCGTACCTGGTAGTTGCGGATACCATCCCATGGTTCCGTTCGATTCGGCCTGCGCTTCAGGTCATCAATAGAGAAGCTGGAAGGCTCCGATTTCATCAGCCAGTAGTTCATGACAGCTCCAGAGCCTGGCAAGCGAGCCCGGTCGCTGAGCCTCTTGGCCGGTCCCCATCCTCAAACTCCAGTCTCGATTTATTTGATTTTTTTTGACCTCTGTCAAGGTTAACGAGTGGCTGGAGCGTGTATGTTGCACCAACCTTGCTTGCAGAGCATCAAGTATAGCAAATCATAGAGCACAACGAGACAGACATTTTTCACAAACCTGTTAAAGTTGAGAGGTTTTGTTACTCTTGGATTAATACCGCCACCCTACTTACCCTAAAGGAGAAAAAACCATGTCCATGTTTTGTTACCAATGCGAACAAGCTTCCAAAGGTACCGGTTGTACGGCTATCGGTGTCTGCGGCAAACAACCTGATGTTGCCGCCCTTCAGGACCTGCTGGTCTACACTCTCAAAGGCATTGCCTTCTGGGCTGACAAGGCTCGCGCAAATGGTCATAAGGATCAGGAAATCGACCGTTTCATGATCGACGGCCTCTTCACCACAGTCACCAACGTTGATTTCGATCCTGCCGCCGTTGCCAAATTCGTAGCAGAAGGTGTCCGCCTGCGCGGCAAAGCCAGGCAACTGGCAGGAGCTTATACCGGCAGCGTACCTGCTGCCGCCCAGGACTGGACGCTGCCGGCCTCTCTGGACGAGCAGATCAAGCTGGGTGAACTGCACGGTGTCAAAGACTTCAAGGTCGATGCTGACATTCACTCGGTGCGCGAGATCATCACCTACGGCATCAAAGGCTACGCCGCCTATGCAGACCATGCGCGCATCCTGGGCAAGGAATCCGACGAGATCTATGCCTTCACTCACAAGGCCCTGGCTGCCCAGCTCGACGACAGCCTCGATCTGATGGCTAATGTCGGCCTGGCCCTGGAAGCCGGCCGCATCAACTACGTCACCATGGAACTGCTCAACCAGGCCCATGTTGAAGCCTACGGTCATCCGGTCCCGACCGCGGTACAGCTCGGGACCAGGGCTGGCAAGGCCATCCTGGTCTCAGGTCATGACCTGAAGTTCCTCGAGGAGCTCCTCAAGCAGACTGAAGGCACGGGGATCAATATCTACACCCACGGCGAGATGCTGCCGGCCCACGGCTATCCCGGTCTGAAGAAGTATGCCCACCTGGTCGCCAATTATGGCGGTGCCTGGCAGGACCAGCACAAGGAGTTCGCCGAGTTCCCCGGTGCCATCATCTTCAACACCAATTGTATCCAGAAGCCTGCCGACAGCTATATTGACCGCCTCTTCACCTGGGGCCTGGTGCAATGGCCCGGCGTCAAGCATGTTGAAGGCTGGGATTTTTCGGCTGTCATTGGCAAAGCCAAGAGCTGTGAAGGCTTCGAAGAAAAACCGGGACAGGAGATCCTCACCGGCTTCGGTCACAATGCCATCCTCGGCGTCGCTGACAAGGTCATTGCAGGCGTTAAATCAGGCGCCATCAAGCACTTCTTCCTGGTCGGCGGCTGCGACGGCGCCAAATCGGGTCGCAACTACTACACCGAGTTTGCCGAAAAGGCGCCGAAGGACACAGTGATCCTGACTCTGGCCTGTGGCAAATTCCGCTTCAACAAGCTCGAGCTTGGTGACATCGGCGGCATTCCCCGTCTGCTCGATGTCGGCCAGTGCAACGATGCTTACAGTGCCATCCAGGTCGCCGTCGCCCTGTCCAAAGCCTTCGATTGCGGCGTCAATGACCTGCCGCTGTCCATGGTGCTCTCCTGGTACGAGCAGAAAGCCGTAGCCATCCTGCTCACCCTGCTCCACCTCGGCATCAAGGACATCAAGCTCGGACCGACACTGCCGGCCTTTATCACGCCGAATGTGCTTAACTTCCTGGTCGCCAACTACAACATCGGCCCGATCACAACCGCCGAAGCCGATCTCAAGCAAATTCTCGGCTAACCCGCCAGGAACAGCGCATGCCAAAAAGGGCGACTCGCTTGCGAGTCGTCCTTTTTGGTGTGCGCAGTACAGAAACTCGTCGCGAGCTCGCCGGCAAGCGGTTCAGGCGTGCGACTAAAGCATTTGTTACATCTCTCTTTGATTGATACACTCGCAAAAACTCAGAGGATGGCGATGCCATCTTGATTGGGCAATTTGATCATGACCGGGAGAAACACGTTATGTCCTTAGCCATCATTTATCCACAACGGGATGTCAGCGACTGGGTAGCCGCCTTGCAGGCGCAAGATCCCGAACTGGATATTGAGATCTGGCCGGAGATCCATTATCCAGAGCGAGTCGAGTTTGTTCTCTGCTGGAATCAACCGGCCGGTGCCCTGCAGCAACTTCCGAATCTGCGGGGCATCTCCTCGCTCGGCGCCGGGGTGAACCACCTGTTGAATGACAAGAGTTGTCCGGTAAACATCCCGCTCGCCCGGCTGGTCGATCCTGACCTGAAACAGTCGATGGCCGAATATGTCATGCTTGGTGTGCTGGAGCATTTCCGGCGATTGACCGATTATCGTCGCCAGCAGGAGCTTGGCCAATGGCTGGGACTAAGAATCCCGCACCTGTCCACGATCAGAGTAGGCGTAATGGGCTACGGAGAGATTGGCCGCTATGTTGCACACAAGTTGGCAAAGTTCGGCTTCAAGGTGCATGCCTGGAGGCGCCACCGCCAACATGGGGACGGGGACAAGCTGAGGGTCTATGCCGGGGAGGATGAACGGGGTGAATTTCTCAAGCGCACAGAGATTCTGGTCTGCCTGTTGCCCCTGACGGCGGACACGGAAAACATCCTCAATCTTCAGACGTTCCGGCAGCTGCCGCAACAGGCGTATCTGATCAATGCGGCGCGAGGCGCACACCTGGTCGAGGCAGATCTGCTGGCGGCACTCGAGTCCGGACAGCTTAGCGGGGCGCTGCTCGATGTTTTCAGGGACGAGCCGCTACCAAGGCATCATCCGTTCTGGAAGCACGCCAGGATCGCGATCACCCCGCATATTGCAAGTGTCACCAATCCTGAATCTGCCGCATTGCAGATCGTTGAAAATTACCGCCGGGCTCTTCGTGGCGAGCCACTCAGCAATAGAGTAGACCGCGGGCGTGGCTACTGAACCCGGAACAGAAAACCGCTTTCGCAAGGCGAACTGCAGGAAATCCAGCCCTCCCTGCTGTTGCCGGGCAGACCACATACCTCTTGTATTAATCGTTAATATTGTATATATTGATTAAAAATTTTCTTGCGAGGTATGAGATGCCCCTTTACGAATTCCATTGCACAGCATGTGACAAGACCTTTGAAAAGCTGCTCAAGGCACATGAAACCACAGCAGCTTGCCCGGGTTGTCAGCAACCAGCCGAAAAAGTCGTGTCCATGTTTACCTCCTCCAGCAACGCTTGTGCCGCACCTTCCGGCTCAGGCTTTGGCTGAAGGGCCTGAACCTTGAACGCGTGACGTTCAACCGGGACCAAACATATGCACGGCGCGACCCAGGCAAAACCTGCTTGCTCCGTCAGCTTAATTCTGACTCAAAGCCTCTCATCTTGCCGCGGAACTCCTTGTCAAGGCGCTGCGGCTTGCGCTTCGCGTAGTCAAAGCAGACCAGCACCGTTTCCCCCTCTGCGCAGACTTCGCCGGCCCGCTCGATGCGATATTCCAGAGTGAATGACGAACGACCGACAGACCTGGTCCTGACCCCGATAACCAGTTCCTCGCCGAGAAACATTTCCGCCTGATAGCGAACGTGCGCTTCCGGCAGGATGATGCCGCACGCGTTGCCGATATCGAGCTCTGAGTAACCGCCGAGGTTCTTCAGATACGCGATACGGGCATCCTGAAAAAAGTTCAGCACCGCAGAGTTTGCCACATGCCCGCCATAATTGACGTCAACAACACGTACGCTGTAAGGGATGGTGAAGTCGAATCCTTCCATAAAATCTCCGTAAGGCAATGACCCTTGTATTATTTCTGACAAACTGGACAGTAGTAAGTCGATCGCTGGCCAAGCTTGACCTGTTTGATGAGAACGCCACAAACGGTACAGGCTTGCCCTGCCCGCCCATAGACACAAAGCTCCTGCGCAAAATAACCTGGTCGTCCCTGGCTGTCTGCAAAGTTGCGAATCGTGGTGCCACCTGCAGAGATTGCTGCATCAAGAATCTTTCTGACTGATTGTACCAGGCGTCCATAAGCTGCCTTTGTGGCTCTTCCAGCAGGACAGGCGGGTGAGATGCCCGCACGAAAGAGCGCTTCACTCGCATAGATATTCCCAACGCCCACCACCACCTGGGCATCCATCAGAAACGGCTTGACAGCGATGCTGCGGCCTCGGGACAGCTTGTACAGATAAGCGGCGTTAAACTCTGCATTGCAAGGCTCAGGCCCTAATCCGGCCAGACGTACATGCTGGTACGGGTCGCGCTCGGTCCACAGCATGGCACCGAACCGCCGTGAATCATTGTAACGCAGCGAAGAGCCATCCTTGAACACGATTTCCACGTGATCATGTTTGCGCCTCTCCACTGCATATGAGTCCAATCGCAAGTGACCGGTCATGCCGAGATGAACAATCAGCGTGCCACGGTCGAAATTAAAGAGCAGGTACTTTGCGCGACGATCAACGCTGGAGACCTTCCGGCCTGGCAATAGTTCAACCAGCTCGCCAGGGACCGGCCAACGCAAAGAGCCGTTGTATATCTGCACATGATCAACAATTTTATTGCAGACCAGAGGTTCGATACCGCGCCGGGTTATTTCTACTTCAGGAAGTTCGGGCATATGTCTCCGTGGCGTTGAACAGCCGCTGGCAGGGCTCAGCATAGTCATCAAGCATGTTGCGGTTTTTACGACGGCGTTCTGATCCAGCTGCCTCGCAACGCAATTGATCAAGCCTGAGCTGATTGATGATTTTCACCAATCCCCTCCTGGATTTCAGAAAATTGTCGCCGGTTCAAGTTTGGCAAAATCTGCAAAACCGAGAGATTCCGGAAACTCGGGAAGTTCTTCGGCAGCAATCTTCTGCCCGCGATGGTAGCGCCATGCATTGTTTTCACGTTGCAGCCAGGCAAGTTCGGCATAACGCTGAGCATTCCCCTGGAAATGCATCTCCATCAGATAAATCACTTGCGCTTCATGCTCCCCGACAGCCTCAGCCAGGACCCGGCAGTTGAGTATCCGGTAGTCTTGCCCAAGACTGGCTTGAGCAAATTGCAGATATTCCTCTTGTGCACAAAACTGTCGACGGAAATTGGATTCGGAATGGTAGGAGTCAAAGATGAAGCTGAAATCCCCACGAGAGAAAGCCTCGGCGCGTGCGCGGATGAGTTCGGAAGGGGTGTAATCATGCATGCCCACCAGCCCCTAATCTCTGATCCTCGGGTCCATTGCGTCACGGATCCCTTCACCGAGCAGATTGTAGCCGAGAACCGTGATCAGAATTGCCAGGCCCGGGAAAACCGAGAGCCACCAAGCGGTCCCCAGGGTCTGCTTTCCGGCAATCAGCATATTACCCCAGGATGGAGTGGGCGGTTGTACACCGATACCGAGAAATGAGAGGGCGCTTTCCGTCAAGATCGCACCGGCGACTCCGAGGGTTGCGGAAACGAGCACCGGAGAAATTGCATTGGGCAGAATATGGCGAAAGATAATACGGGCATCTCTTGCGCCTATCGCCTGCGCAGCAAGAACAAAGTCACGCTCTCTCAAGGAAAGGAATTCGGCGCGGACCAGACGCGCAACCCCCATCCAGCTGGTCAGACCGATGATAATCATGATGTTCCAGATAGAGGGTTTCAGAAAAGCGATAACCGCCAGAATCAGGAAGAACGTCGGGAAACAGAGCATGATATCGACGAAACGCATGATCAAAGAATCGATCCAGCGGCCATAATATCCAGCCATGGCACCAAGCAGAATACCTATGCCTGTGGCAATGCCGACGGCAACAAAACCGACCAGCAGTGAGATTCTGGCGCCATACAGGATCCTGACCAGGACATCTCGGCCGAGATCATCTGTACCGAGTGGAAAAGCAAAGCCCGGGGGTTGCAGCCTGTGAGCGATATCGATGGCACCCGGGTCGCGGCCAATCAATGACGCCAGCATGGCGAGAAGAAACATGACCAGTACGATTGCTGCGCCAGCCATGGCCATGCGGTTGTGTCTTAAACGATGCCAGAGAACTTCACGGAAAAAAGCAGACATTAATACCTCAAGTTTCGGATCGATTGGTCAGATGCTTCATACCCGGGTCGACACTACATCAATTCATCCAGGTCTTTATAGTCTATGACACCTCGATCGAGGAGGATGCGGATCAAATTCTCAAAACGATCTTCAAGTTTTTTCAGTGCCTTGGCCGAAGGGTCATAATCATGAGCAGCAGCGACCGGTGGTGTAACCGCAACTGGTGGTGTAACGGCAACCGGTGGGGCAACAGCTGCCTTTGGGATAACGTCAACCTTTGGGGTAACATTTATCTTTGCTGTAACGGTTGCCGGTGTGGCAACAGGTTTTGTCGGCTCAGCAACGTCTTCCAGTTCAAGGATAAGGTCTTCATGATGATCAAATCCGGGACCGTAATTTCTGTCGATGGCCTGACTGATAGCATCTGCCGAAGCAAGAGCAGCTTTGATGCGGCAGCCAGTCAAGTACTGCAAAGAGTCCGTTATCATGAGATTGGTAGGATCAGACATGGCCACAACCAGGCACATAGTGCCTCCTACTTCTCTTCTTTCCACTGGCACGACACGAAACTCACGGGCTTTTTCAACAGGAATGCAAGCCAGCACATTATCCGGGATTTTACGATCGAAAAGTTCAATATGCGGCAGGTCATACTGCTGCGCCAGATAGTTCTGCAGCTTGTCTTCTGATAGATAGCCGAGCCTGAGCAAAGAATCACCAAAACGGCCGCCCCAGTGACGCTGATATGACAGGGCCGAATTCACCTGGAACTCATCGATAATTCCTGCTTGCCTGAGGATTTCTCCTATCTTGAGATTTTTAGCCAAAACGACCTCCGGATAATAAACCAGAGAAAATTAGGATCTAATCACTTTACACCTGAATAAATTATAGACGAACCGAGCCGACACATTACTATTTATCGTCAAAGCCCTTCAACCTGATTGGCAGATAAATATACTGGCAATTATCCCCTTACTGAACAAGCAAATCAACACCGCCCGATGCCAGAGTACTCAAAACCATCTTCTTGCAGATTGTACGGATCGTACTGGTTGCGACCATCAAAAATAATCGGCTGCTTCATCATGTCCTTCATAGCACGGAAATCCGGATGACGGAATGGCTTCCATTCCGTCACCAGTATCATGGCATCGACCTGCTCGAGCGCTTCATACTGATGACGCACAAGTGTCACAGATCCGTTTTCAAACCAGTGCGACGGCAGTTCCTCACGTGCTGCTTCGACCGCTTCCGGGTCATAAGCCTTGACCTGGGCCCCCGCAGCGACCAACTCACTTAACAGAACAATTGCCGGAGCTTCACGGATATCGTCCGTACCTGGCTTGAAAGCGAGGCCCCACAGGCCAAAAGTCAGTCCTGTGAGATCTTTACCAAAGCGGGCAGTGATCTTGCGGAAGAGGACGTGTTTCTGATCCTCATTACGATCATGAACCGCCTGCAGAACCATTGGGCGATAATCATTCTCACCGGCCATATGTATCAGGGCACGAACGTCCTTGGGGAAACATGAACCACCATAGCCGCAACCGGGATAAATGAAGGAGTAACCGATACGGCTGTCGGAACCGATACCAAGGCGCACATTCTCAACGTCCACGCCAAGTCGATCACACAGGTTGGCGACTTCGTTCATAAAGGATATTTTGGTAGCCAGCATGGCGTTTCCGGCGTATTTGGTCATCTCCGCGTCTTTGATACCCATAAATAAAATTCGGTCATGGTTGCGGCTGAAATCCTTGTAGAGTGCATACATGACCTCCCGGGAGCGGTCAGACTCGACACCGACAATGATGCGGTCCGGTTTCATGAAATCGTCAACCGCGGCACCCTCTTTGAGGAATTCCGGGTTGCTGACGACATCGAACGCGACATCGGCACCACGCTTTTCCAGCTCCTGGCAAACGGCAGCCTTGACCTTCTCTGCTGTTCCGACCGGCACGGTGGACTTGGTAACGACGACCGTATAGTCAGAGAGGTTCCTGCCGATTTCACCGGCGACGGCCAGAACGTGCTTCAAGTCGGCAGAGCCGTCCTCGCCGGGAGGCGTCCCAACAGCAATAAACACAATCTCGCTGGCCGTTATGGCATCCGCCAGCGACGTGGTGAAGAGCAAACGCCCTTCTTCGCTATTGCGTATTACAATCGGTTTAAGTCCCGGTTCATAGATCGGCATCCAGCCCTCTTTAAGCCTGGATACTTTTTCAGCGTCAATATCGACACAGGTCACGCGATGTCCCATTTCCGCAAAACAGGCCCCGGTAACGAGGCCGACATATCCAGTTCCGACAATTGCCAGTTTCATAAAACCTCCAAAGTGCGCAACGCAAGATGCGAATCGCAACAGATAGTCAGACTCCTGCTAACGCATTGAGTTTCGTGCCACAAGTTTTTTCTCCCACGCCCAGGCCGTACGTAAAATAGCCTCAAGATCATCGAATTGTGGCTGCCAGCCAAGTTGCTCGCGAATTTTCTCACAAGCGGCAATCAGTTCGGCAGGGTCACCTTCACGACGGCCGGTTTCCACGACCGGAAAGTCAATACCCGTCACTTGTCTGGCGGCGGCAACAACGTCATTCACTGAAAAACCATGACCGTATCCGCAGTTGAACACGCTTGATGGGTTTCCGGCGGTAAGGTAGCGTAAAGCGTCCAGATGCGCCTGGGCCAGGTCAGCCACATGAATGTAGTCACGGATACAGGTGCCGTCCCGGGTCGCATAATCGGTGCCGAATACCTGCAGCTTCGGGAAAATACCCAGGGCTGTCTTTAACGCCCGGGTGATCAGGTGGGTCGGGTTGCTATAGTCCTGGCCAAGTCGGGCCTGTGGATCGGCACCGGCCACATTGAAATAACGCAAGGCAACGTAGCGAAAGTCGGCATCCGCCAGAGCAAGATCGGCCAGAAAACGCTCGGTCATCAGCTTGGAGGCGCCGTACGGGTTGATGGGTTGCAGGGGGGCCGTCTCTGAAACCGGCAATTGGACGGGATTGCCGTAAACGGCCGCAGTCGAGGAGAAAATCATCTGCCCTATCCCGGCAGATCGCAGCGCCTCAAGAAGATTCAGCGCATTGACTGAATTGTTGCGGTAATACTTGAGCGGGTTGCAGACGCTTTCGCCGACCTCGATCGAAGCGGCAAAATGCAATACCGCGGCCGGTTTGAATACTGCCAGGGTTTCTGCCAGGAGCTCCTTGTCGTCCAGGTCTCCGACCACCAGCTCACCGGAGAGGACTGCGTCACGATTGCCAGTCGAGAGGTTATCATAGGTCAGCACGTCATAGCCGGCCTCACCGAGGGCCAATACGACATGGCTGCCGATATATCCAGCCCCGCCGGTGACGGCAACACGCGTTGGTTGGGAAGCATTATTCATAACCGAACTCCTTCATCATGCGCCCGGAACTGGTCCAGTTTTTCTGCACCCTTACAAAAAGTTCGAGATGCACTTTGACTCCCAGCATACGCTCCATCTCTTTGCGGGCAGACTGACCGATCTGGCGGACCATCGTCCCGCCCTTGCCGACCAGGATTCCCTTTTGCGAATCACGCTCAACATTGATCACCGCGCTGATGCCGATCATGTTGCGTGCAGGATTTTCCTGAAACCTCTCGACGATCACAGCAACGCCGTAAGGGACTTCATCCTTGGTGCGCATCAGGATCTGTTCACGAATCATTTCGGCGACGATAAAGCGTTCCGGGACATCCGTCAGCTGATCCTCGGGGTAGTAGCGCGGACCTTCGGGAAGCAAAGCGGGAATTTCTGCCATCAACGCTTCAACCCCATCACCCTTTAATGCCGAGATCGGCACGATCGACGCGAAAGGGCAGATTTTACAATACGCATCAATCAGTGGCAGCAGTTTTTCCTTGGGAATCGTATCAATCTTGTTGATCACCAGCAAGACAGGATTTTTGCTTTTTTCCAGGAGACGGGGAATCATGGGATCCCTGTCGACCGGGCGGTCCGCCTCAACCAGCCAGAGAATCACGTCAACATCCAGACAGGCCGAGCGGGCCTGATCCACCATATAGCGATTCAAAGGGGAATGGGCCTCATGAATACCCGGGGTATCGACGAAAAGCACCTGGGTCTCATCGGAATTCAGGATCCCAAGAATGCGGTTGCGGGTGGTTTGCGGTTTGGGCGAGGTAATCGCTATCTTCTGCCCGACAATGCGATTCAGCAGGGTTGACTTGCCAACATTCGGCCGGCCGACAATAGCCACAAACCCTGATCGGAATATTTGTTTTTCAACCATAGCGCCCTCCCCGGGCAGACAGATCGTTTAATGACACATCCTGGCCAGACATGCGTAAAAAGCCGCGTTGCACAGTTTTATCAGCCATCACACACACTGCCGGGTTGGTCTTTTTGAGCCAATCGCGATTATCGTTACCATGTCCCATGACATCACTCAGGTCATAGGGATTGACGCAGAGTTGCCGGGCACTTGAGCTGGCATGACAAAGGGCCCGGCGCCAAAGCCGTGAGCGAACCAATTGCCCGAAAGCAGGGTGATAAGGGCCAGCGAGCAGGTTTTCCTCCAAACGGGGATCCTGCTGCAAACCGAGACGAATAACCGGCATATCGGCCCGACGACAAAGCAGCAGCATATCAGCGCAAATTTCAACAGTTTCATCAAGCGTCCAGGGCTGGTAATCGCCAGACTTCCAGAGACCGGCGAGCGCAGTACCGTCAATCACAACGGTCGGGTAGATTCTCACGAATGCCGGCTTGAGTTGCAAAGCCTGCTGCAATGATAGCACGGCTTCTTCGGCGTCTCCTCGGGGCAGCCCGGGCATCAACTGCACTCCGACTTGAAACCCGGCTTTCAGGCAACGACGAACCGCAGAGAGACTGTCTGAGGCGGTGTGCCCGCGCCCGGCGGCAGTCAAGACAGACTCATTGAAACTCTGGCAGCCGATTTCGACAGTGGTAACCCCAAAGGTCTGCAGACGGGCAAGGCATTTATCGTCGAGGGCATCCGGGCGGGTTGAGATCCGGATACCTGCAACCTGTCCGGAAGCGACAAAACCTGCGGCCCTGGCCAGGTACAACTCCTGCTGTACAGCCGGCAGCAGTGAAAAGGTGCCGCCGTAAAAAGCAATTTCGCCATCGCCCTGAAGTGGCAGAGCATTTGTCAGGAAGGCATCGACCGTCTTGACGTCTGGGGCAGCAGCATGACTGGTGGACCGATCCTGAGCACAGAAAAGGCAACGATGCGGGCACCCGGCATGCGGGAGGAAAACCGGGTAAATCCTCACGGATTTTCTTCAAGCAGCAGCAAAGCAGCTTGCGCAGCAGCTTGCTCCGCACTCTTTTTGCTGCGCCCCTGGCCCGAGCCGCAAGCGCAGCCATCAATCAGCACATCAATACGATAAAGACGCTCATGGGCAGGCCCTCTCGTTTCGATTAATGAGTAGACGGGCAGTCCACGGTTTGTCCCCTGCATAAATTCCTGCAAACGGCTTTTATAGTCCTGTCCCTCATCGCTCGAAGCCTGCCGCAACAAAGGCACGAACAAAGGCACGATCGTCGCTCTGGCCGAGTCAAAACCGCCATCGGTAAAGATGGCGCCGAACAATGCTTCAATGGCATCAGCCAGCAGGCTGGATTTATTCCGGCCACCACTGCTCTCCTCGCCCTTGCCGAGCAGCAGGCAGGAGCCGATGCCGAGCGACCTTGCCAGACGCGCCAGGCAGGGCAGAGCGACAACCTCTGCCCTGAGGCGTGTCAGTTCACCTTCTTGAGAATCTGGCAGCGTATCCATCAGGTATTGACTGATAACCAGATCGAGGACTGCATCACCAAGAAATTCCAGACGTTCATTATCCGGCATATCCTCGGCATGATACTCATTGGCATAAGACCTGTGCGTCAAGGCCTCAGCTAGCAGGGCACGCTCCTGGAAAGAGTATCCGATGGACTCTTCCAATCTTTCCCATATTTCTTTGATTGCTTTGGCAGATTGTTTCATAACGGTGACATGCTGTTCAGGTCAGAATATACGGCCTTTTTTTAGCAAACTTTCCACACAAAATCTCGTTATGTTACACTACTTGCCTGTATATATCAATTGCACCAGGCTACGAAAACATTATAGTATGTTGGTTGGTTTTACACCCTTGCAGCGAATACACGGATTTCGATCCAACCTGCTGATTTATGGCTTTTTTTATCACTGTTGATGTCAGCGAAGGCAGCGGCGAAACGACCCGATTGCTGCATCTTTTCGATCATTTTCGCGCTTGGCTGCCAGGCAGTAGCAAACAGAGATTCTTATGACTTTTGACCATATTCTTGGCCATGACCGTCAAAAGGAAATCCTGCGCAGAGCCCTGGCCAATGGCCGGCTTGCACACGCCTATCTCTTTTCAGGGCCAGACGGCATAGGCAAACGACTCATGGCGTTGGCGTTGGCACGTGCCATCGTCTGCCACGAACAACGCGGCTGTGGCCATTGTCAGGCTTGTCGCAAAATTGACCATCAGAACCACCCCGATCTGCACATTCTTGAACCTGACGGCAGTTCAATCAAGATTGAACAAATTCGTGCTTTCCAGCGCGAGTTGAACCTCAAACCACTGGAAGCACCACGCAAGATCTGCTTGATTGAACAGGCCGACGCTATGACGGTTGGTGCAGCGAATGCACTGCTGAAAACCCTGGAAGAGCCGCGCGGCGACACCCTCCTGATGCTGTTGAGTGCGCAGCCTAACCGCCTGCTCGAAACGATTCGCTCCCGCTGCCAGCCACTGCCCTTTACCAGGCACCCGAACAGCAGGATCCAGGCAGAACTGGAGAAGCAGCTGGGCATCGACTCTACAGAGTCTCATGTTCTGGCTGCTCTTTCAGAGGGCAGTTTCAAAAAAGCCTTCGGCAAAGATCGCGAGCTTTACCTGGAGCAGCGCAGGGAACTGCTAAAAACCTTGACGGGGTTATCTTCAGGAAGTATCTTGCCCATTCTGGATTTTGCCGAGCGATTGGCTGCAGACAAGACCATTCTCCCCGATATCCTGGAGATTTTTCAAGCATTTTACCGAGACGTCCTGATGACCCTGCAAGGTCGCAGCGACGTGGAACTGGTCAATCTTGACCTCAAGGAAAAAGTTCACAGGATATCAGGCCGCGAGAGTGTCGCGACAATTCTCGTCAAACTGGCCGCGTTGGTCGAGGTTCGTCGTCAGCTGGAACGCAACGTGAACTGCCAACTGGCCATGGAGGTTCTGCTCCTGAAACTGGCCGTTTGAAGTTGACACTGGTCGCACCATTCATCTCATACAAGCAATGACAGTGATCTCATGATACGTATCGTTCCACTTAAATTCCAGCAAGCTGGTCGACAATACGACTTCAACGCTCTCGACATGGAACTCAAGGCTGGCGACAAGGTCATTGTCGAAACTGACCGTGGCCGGGCCATGGCCATAGTTGTCATCCCGCCGCGCGAAGTACCGGAGAGTGAAGCTCCGGAAGGGTTGAAAAGCATTCTGCGCAGCGCCACAGAAGAGGACCTGGCCCTGGCCGAAACCAATGCTGCCAGAGAGAAGACCGCCCATCGTTTCTGCAAGGAGCGCATTCAAGAGCGCAAACTGGAAATGAAGCTGGTTCGTGCTGAATATGCTTTTGACGGCTCGAAAATCATCTTCTTTTTTACCGCTGATGGGCGTATTGATTTCCGTGAGCTGGTCAAAGATCTCGCCCATCACTTCCACACGCGGATCGAAATGCGTCAGATCGGTGTGCGCGATGAGGCAAAGTTGGTCGGCGGTCTCGGTATCTGTGGCCGGGAGCTTTGCTGCTGCAGCTTCCTGACTCAGTTCAACCCGGTTTCCGTGAAAATGGCCAAAGAACAGGGCCTGGCACTTAATCCGAGCAAGATCTCCGGTCAGTGCGGGCGTCTGCTCTGTTGCCTTGGCTATGAATACGAGACCTATGGCGAATTGAAAAAAGGCATGCCGAAGTGCGGCAAGAAAGTCATGTGGGAGAATCGTGAATGCGAAGTGACTGCGCAGGACATTCTGCAGCAGAAAGTCACTCTGCGCGACCGTGAAGGCACCTGCTGCCGCGTGACACTGGAAGAGCTTCGTACCGGTCAAGCCAGTCAGCCGGCTGAGCAGGAGAACCCTGCTGAAGAGACCCACGAAAGCCGCTTAACCAAAAGCAGGCCGCAAAGCAAGCAACCTCCCCAGAAGCAACCGGACAAGGGGCGGCAGCTACAAAAGCAGGCCAGCAGGGGCCGGCAACCCCAGAAGCAAGAGAAAAAGATGCCATTAGCCGCGGATAGAGCGACTGAAGAACAACCAAAACCTGTCGAACCGCAACAAAAGCCGGTACAAACAGATGCGACTGAAGTCAAGAGCCAAGCCAATCGCAGGAGGCGCGGCAGGCGCAGGCCTCGAAGTGGTCGGAAAACAGACCCGAGCAAGCAGGGAGAATAGTCATGTCAGACGATAAACGATTTTACCTGACAACCCCGATTTATTACGTCAATGACGTCCCTCATATCGGGCATGCCTACACAACCCTTGCCTGTGATGCCCTGGCGCGTTACAAACGCGCGCGCGGCTATGAAGTCAGTTTTTTGACCGGCACCGATGAACATGGCCAGAAAGTTGAAAAAGCGGCCCATGCCAAGGGAGAGACGCCTCTGGAATTGGCTGACCGTGTCGTCAAGCGTTTCCAGTCCCTCTGGGAGAAGCTGAACATCTCAAACACCGATTTTATCCGTACCTCACAGGAACGCCATAAATTGGCCGTCCAGGAGATTTTTCGTGATATTGAAGCCAAGGGTGACATCTACCTGGGCGAATATGAGGACTGGTACTGTACCCCCTGCGAAACTTTCTGGACCGAAACCAACCTGCTCGACGGCAACTGTCCTGACTGCGGCCGACCCACCGATAAGCTCAAGGAGGAGTCTTATTTCTTCCGTATGAGTAAGTATCAGGATCAACTGCTGGCGCATATTGAAGCCAACCCTGATTTCATCCAGCCGAAAAGCCGGCGCAACGAGATCCTCAGCTTCATTCGCGAAGGCTTGCGCGACCTCTCGATCTCACGCACCACCTTCTCCTGGGGGATTCCGGTCCCGGACAACGACAAGCATATTATCTACGTCTGGTTTGACGCCCTGACCAACTACATCAGCGCTCTCGGCTATGCGAATGACGGCGAGGAGAGTGACTTCAAGAAATTCTGGCCTTGCGATGTTCATGTCATCGGCAAGGACATCCTGCGTTTTCATACCGTTTACTGGCCGACATTCCTCATGGCGGCGGGCATTCCATTGCCAAAGAAAGTTTTTGCGCACGGCTGGTGGACTGTCGAGGGGCAGAAGATGAGTAAAAGTCTGGCCAATGTGGTCGAGCCGAACATGCTCATCGACAAGTATGGGGTTGATGCGATCCGTTACTTCCTGCTGCGCGAAGTCCCGTTTGGCATGGATGGAGACTTCTCTCACAGCGCACTCGTGCACCGCATCAACTCCGACCTGGCCAACGATCTCGGCAACCTGATCAGCCGCTCCACGGCAATGCTCAGTAAATACTTTAACGGTGTGTTGACAAGTCCTTGTGAGTATAGCGATATCGACAAAGATTTGCAGGACAAATTCATTCGGCAGATCGGCGTGATCGACGACCAGATGGACACTCTTGCCTTCAACAAGGCATTACAATCGATCTGGGAACTGGTCAGCGCTGCCAACAAGTACATCGACGACTCCGCCCCCTGGACCCTGGCCAAAGATGACAGCCAGCGCCAACGTCTCGGCACAGTCATGTACAACCTGCTCGAAGCTGTTCGCCTGATCGGCCTGCTCGTCACCCCTTTCATGCCAGAAACAGGCGCCAACATCTGCAACATCCTCGGCATTGATCCTGATGACCAGCAGCTTGATGAACGCAATACCTGGGGTTTATTGCTGCCCGGCACCACTATTGAGAAAGCCGCGCCACTCTTCCCCAGAATTGAAGCTGAATAATCCGAGGCGCGAGATGCGAAGCGAGAAATGCGCAGGATTGATTCTCTGATCTTTCGCAGAGCGCACCTCACACTCCTCGCCACGGGAATTACCCATGAATAGCTTACAGACCCTTCTCGTTGACTCTCATGCTCATCTTGATTCCAAATCCTTTACAGCCGACCTCGATGCTGTCCTTGAACGCGCCAGGACCAACGGTGTCGGCCAAATCCTGACGGTAGGCTGCGACCTGGAAAGTTCACGCGCCAGCGTGGATTTAGCTCTCCGCTATCCCAATCTCTATGCCAGCGTCGGCATTCACCCGCACGACGCCAGCACCGTGAGCAAAGAAACCATTGCTGAACTGACCCGTATGATTGAATCTGTGGACAAGGTTGTTGCCGTTGGCGAAACCGGCCTCGACTTCTACCGGGATCATTCACCGCGAGACCAGCAGAAGGCATCCTTCCGCAGGCACATCCAGTTGGCCAAAGACACCGGCAAGCCCCTGATCATCCATGACCGTGATGCGCACGAAGATGTTGTCAGGATCATGCTGGAAGAGAATGCCGCCGCAATCGGCGGTGTGCTGCACTGGTTCTCCGGCGACCTGGCCATGGCCCGCAAATGCGTGGAGATGGGCTTCTACATCTCTTTTGCGGGGCCATTGACCTATCCAAAGAATGATGCGCTGCGGGCGATCGCCCGGGCCCTGCCGATCGACGTTATGCTGGTGGAAACCGACTGCCCTTACCTCTCTCCGCAAAACAGGAGGGGCAAGCGTTGTGAGCCGGCCCATGTTAGGGCGACCGCCGAGAAACTCGCTGAAGTCAAAGGGTTAACGCTTGAGGATGTCGCCCGCATCACCAGCCTCAACGCCTGGCGATTATTCGGCATTGGCGCTGTTGATCAGAGCACACGCATTGCCTACGTGATCCGTAACAGCCTCTATCTCAACATCACCAACCGCTGCTCCAACAGCTGTACCTTCTGTGCGAAGTTTCATGATTTCACTGTCAAAGGGCATCAACTCTGTCTGGAGCGGGAACCGGGCGTCGAAGAGGTGATGAACGCTATCGGCGATCCGTCAGCCTATGATGAAGTCGTTTTTTGCGGTTATGGTGAACCGCTTTTGCGCCTCGAACTGGTCAAGGCTGTGGCGAGTTTCCTGAAACAGAAAAGCATCACCGTGCGCATTAACACCGACGGCCAGGCCAACCTGGTCCACGGCCGCAACATCCTGCCTGAACTTGCGGGCTTGGTAGACTCAATCAGCGTTTCACTGAATGCTCCCGACGCGGCAACTTATCAGAGGATCTGTCGTTCAGAATTCGGTGAACAAGGATACAGCGCACTAAAGGACTTCCTTTTGGAGGCGAAGAAACACATCCCATCCGTCACCGCAACCGCTGTCACTCTGCCAGGGATAGATATAGAAGCGTGTCGTCAGGTTGCCGTGAATTTGCACGTGGAGTTTCGTGAGAGGATTTACAACGAAGTAGGATAGAACCCGCCAAACCCCTGCGCAATCTTGCGAAATCCTATGAGTTACAGGGCACTAGAGGAGAAGAAGCAGAATTTTAACGGCGACTATTTTGCTGATCAGGGCGATCGGGTAGACTGTGGCGTAGGCCGCCGGGGCGAAGGTGGTTTTCGAGAGCGTGCCGGTGGCGGCCAAGCCCGAGGCGCTGGTCATTCCCCCGACCAGGACACCGAGCAGGCGCAAAAAACGCACACGCAGCAACCACAGGCCAATGACGGCTCCAGAAGCAACCGGCAGCAATGTAACAAGAAATCCTGAAAACAGCAGTGCAAGTCCTTGCTCATGGAGCGTTGCGTAGAAGGAGCCTCCGGCTGAAGTGCCGACCGCGGCCAAGAACAGCGCCAGGCCGAGATCTCGGATCAAGCGGTTGCCTGCCGACGGAACGTCCCAGATGAGGGGGCCGGTCTGGTAGCGGGCACCGAGCAGCAGGCCGGCAAGCAAAGTCCCGCCGGTTGTACCGAGGGTGAACGGACCGACAAGCGGCAGCGGCAGAGTGATACGACCGAGGAGCAAGCCGAAGAGGAGCCCGACAAGAATCGGCAGAAGGCTGATGTCGTAGGTCGCCTTCAGATCGTTACCGAGCATGCGCGAGATGTTGCTTAGCGCTCTTTCGTCGCCAACGGCGTGCAGCACGTCGCCAAGGTGAAGTCGGGTATGGACGTCTGGAACCAGGTCAATGCCATTGCGGGTGATGCGCGCGACCTGAACGTTGAAGGTTTCGCGAAAGTTAAAATAACCGAGGGTGGTGCCTACGAAGCGCCGCTTGGAAACCACGATGCTCTTCTTGGTCAGCATTCTTTCGAATGCAATCTCCCCTGTAACCGGTTTCCCTATGAAGAGGATCACTTTTTCAAGGTCGCTCAAGCGGCCGACCACCCGCAACCGGTCCCCCGCATGCAGTTTGGTCTCGGCACTGACCAAAACCGGTTCCCCTGCCCCCAGACGCAACAAACGGGTGATCGTGACCGGAGCAATCTCCTTGAGGAAAATCTGGTCGATGCGCTTTCCGAACAGGTTGGGATTGTTAACCTCGAGGTGGCAAAAGGTGATGGGCGGATTGATCTGCGCCAATTCCTCTGCCAGGCCCTGTTCTTCTTGACTCAGGTCGACCCGCAGCAGACGCGGCAGGAGCTTGATCGCCACGGCAACACCAATCACTCCAAAGCCGTAGGTCACCCCGTAGGCGGCGGGGGCCCTGTCATGTCCGACCAACTCCACTGCGGCAGCCAAAGATGGAGTGCTGGTCATGGCCCCGGACAGGAGCCCGGCGCCGGTTCCGGCATCGAAGCCGAACAAGTGGCAGCAGGCCAGGGTGACCAGGGTTCCGGTCAAGGCCATGACCATGACGGTCAGCGCCATCGCTATGCCATGGCTGCGGAAGGAACTGCCAAAACCAGGCCCTGCCTGCAGACCGACAGAATAGATGAACATCGCCAGACCGATGGTCTGCACTCCGCTGGGAAGGGTAACACCGAAATGCCCGAAGGCCAGGGCAACGAAAATAATCGCCGATGGACCGAGCGAAAGATTCCAAAGCCGCACCTTGCCGAGCAATTCGCCGAAGATGATGATCAACAGGAGCAGGAAGATCTGGTTATGCAGCAAAGTCATATCGAATCCTGAACCTGGCGGACTGTGTAGTTTTTCAGGTCGTGAAATTGATAGCTAAAGGATTGCTCAGACGGTGTGCAGTACGGGCCGTAAATCAATGGCCCTGCATTATCTGCTTGCGCTCGGCATGCCACCATGTCAGACATTCCTTCAAGGTATTCAGATGGGCCTCATCCTCACTGCCGAGCTTGTTGAAAAGATCGGCCAGTTTCTGGTCGCGAAAAAACAGGGCATTATGAACATGGACTTTTACGAACTGTTGTTCCATATCCACGGCTAGTCGCAAGGCCTTTTCCTCATTCAGCTTTACCGTCTCAACCTTCCTCAACAAGGACTCGGCCAGTTGCAGCGACGCATTGACTTTTTCCCATGCCATCGTATGGGTTGCATCAATCTCTTTTTCATTGGCCTGAAGCAACACGTCGAAATTGCGTGCATGGGACTTCTCGTCATCGGTGAGCTTTTGGAAGACCTTGCGTACTTCATTGGCATAAGTACTCTCTCCGGCCAATTTCCTATAGATTTTGCTGGCGATCTCTTCGATCTTCTGGCAATTCACTAACAGACCTCGCATAACTGAACCTCCCGTTCCCCCGTTGAATGAACTGGCATGAGCTGACAGCATAGTTAACCAATTTTTATTTCATAACATTCCGGTCTATAAAAAACAACTGGTCAGAATTCTCGGTTAGTCCCCACAAAGACCTCTCACTGTGTCAAAATAACCACGCGTTCCAGTCGCCTGTGTCCGGTAAAACCGTTGGCACAACTGTCGGGCACTGTGCATCGATGCAGGCAGCAACAGTGCAATGGCAGGTTTCTGTCGCGGAAAAATCGCGGCATTTATATTATATTATTATACTATTACAGATAGTTATCTGTTTTTGGCATTGCCTGGTTCGTTTATTCTTAAACGGCATGGCACTGGTGTTGCACAATTTCACCTGCAGCAATAAGGCAAACCGGTGTTACGTAATACTAACAGGAGCAGTCTATAATGATTAACAAAGTGAAATTCCTGATGGGGCGCTTGCTGGCAATGACCTTTTTGTCTCTCTCCCTGTTTTTGATCGGTCTTGCAGCCTTCCAATTTATGGATGGTCTCAACGAGGGCAATGAAATAGTCACAGTCCTGATCAAATCGATCAATACCAGCATCATCGCGCTGGCCATCTTTGAACTGGGGCTCGGCATCGGCAAAGAGTATGGCAATTACTCCGAGGAGGAGGATCACACTTACATGGTGGTCCGCCGCACGATCACGCGATTCGTCGGTACCGTTTGTATCGCCCTCGTGCTTGAAGGGCTCATCATGATTATCAAATACAGCCAACTCGACCTGGCTGGCAACCTCTTCTACCCGGTTGGCATCCTGATCGGATCCAGCGTGCTCCTGGCCGGCACGGGGATTTTCCTGCAACTGACCCGGGCAGACTGCGAAAAGCCGCACGGCAAGTTAAAAGTTATCCCGGTCAGGCTGGTGACAAAAGATGGACAGTACCAAACCCAGAGGCGCCGCAGCGGCCGGCGGATCACTTGATCAGGTTCACTTTCCTGAAGTGAGCATCCGGGCTATTGACAGGTGACAAAAGTCCTTGCGTTGAAGGCATTCCCTGATGAGCTTACCAACTCCGGCTCAGTTGCATAGCGACGTAGTTTTTGCCTGCGCTCCCCGAAATTCTCACCCCGTGATAGCTTTCTGTGAACAAATAGCTGCTGGCAATACCGATGGCAGCACCGGCAAGCACATCATGCCAGTAGTGATTATCCGACTCGACGCGGCTGTACCCCACGAATGAGGCGGCGGCGTAAGCGGGGAGACCATACTCCCAGCCGTAGCGCTTCCGCAGGTACTCGGCAGCAGCAAAAGAGAATGACGTGTGCAGCGAGGGGAAGGAGCGATCTTCGCCATTGGGGCGTTCCTCTTCTACCGAGTATTTCAATACTGCGGTAGCACCCGTTGAGAGCAACACCGACTTGCCATATTGAAGGAACCCTTCGCCATCGTGATTGACCGCAGTGGCCCCGACCGCCGTTGCCGCCAGCAGGGCAGCCGCGATATCGCCAGCCTGTTCGGTGGTATCGGCAGCAACAGTGCCTGGAGGGCTCGCAAGTGAGGTAACCAGAAAGAGGAAAAGTATGAAAAATGACTGTCTGTGACCTTGCATGATGACCTTCAAACAGGTTTGTTCAAGCGCAGGAACCGTTTTCTGACTCTGAGGTATTGTTTGCTCAGCTGCGATTTTTTTATAAATGGTTCGTGAACATTTTTCTGGATAGCATGATTATTTTCCTGCCCGGTATCATCAGCTGTTGATTCCTCTTTTTCAGACGTCACCAGGCCGCCGAGAAACAGGCTGCCATTGTTTACGAAGAAGCAGTTATTAAAACCTGAGGCCAGCTCAACCAAACGATCAGCATAATTCTCCTCGTCTCCCTCCTGGGGAGTCGCAAGTCCCAGCAGCACAGTGTCGGCCCCGGCACTCTCGCGATGCATGATCTCAACAACACTTGCATTTTCTTCTCTGACATTCACCTCAACATCAGCCTTGATGCGTATCTCGGGTATTAATTGAGCCAGGAATCGCTCGGTCTGCCTTTTCATCAACTCATTTGAGGCGATACTCATAATGCGGATGCGGGCCTGACGCCAGTCTGGGTTGCGTGTAAGCAGGTAGGCAAGCAGCAACATCAGGTCTCCGTTGCGTTTGAGACCACCCCACCAGACATGGATTTCCTGAATCTGATCTTCGCGAAAAGATTTCAAGGGGTTGGTCTTGCCGATAATCAGACTCTTATTCAGGTGTTGAAGCGGTCGGACAACTCTCAGGAAATTGACCAGACGCTTGCGATCGTCAGGCCAACCGACCAGGACCGTATTGCTTTGCATCCCGGCAATACCATTCGACTGAGCAACCGCAAGAATGCCCGTTTCGATGTTCCTGACGATATTTACTTCACCAAAGGCGATGACCCCGTGTCTCTTGAGGACATTATTGATTTCGCCCTGCCGTTCCCTGATATTGACTTCAAGTGCCAGAATATCCCCATGATATAGTTCACAGATGGAAACAACGCCCCGGTTTTCAGCAAACCAGGCTCCAAAACGAGCCAGGTCAAGCCGTTTCTCCACATTACTGACAAATACCAGGATATGCGGGCGCCAGTTGCGGGCCGTCATCGGGCGATCGTTGAGCCTGATCAGAGACCAGCGAATCAAAGCTTCGTAGAGATCACGACGGACATCTCCCCATGTATCCTTGCGCACGCGCCTTTTCAAGAGCAGCCAGAGTGAGAGTTCAATGGCTATGGCAAAGACGGTTGCCGGCCAGTGGATCAGAAGCATGACCCCGAAGCAACCGAGACCGCCAACCAGGCTGAGTGACCAGTGAATATTCAAGGTTGGGCGCCAGGACGGGTTGCCGGAGAGAGATTCGAGCGCGGCGACCAGGTTAACCGTACCGTATACACTCAGGAAAAACATGGTAGTAACCGTCGCTACCCTATTCAGATCACCAAGAAAAACGGCCAGCAGACACAGAACGAGGGTAAAGAAGATTCCCATCCATGGTTCATCTCCGGCCTTTGTCCCTGCAAGCAGGCGCGGCATCAATCCATCCCTGGCGAGTGCCTGCAAGGTCCGTGGAGCCCCCAACATCGACCCGACAGCGGACGAGAAGATGGCTCCCCAGAGCCCCGGCAGAACCAGCCAGGGGCCGAGCAGCGCAATGCGGTTCCAGATCAGGGGATCTTCTGTCAGGCTGGAAGCATCGGCGCTGTAATAAAGCAAGACCGGCACAATCAGATAGACCAGCAGTCCAACAAAAGTTGCAGCAACGCTGCCACGGGGGATGGAACGGCGCGGATCGGCCAAGTCACCCGACATGCTCAACCCGGCCATGATTCCTGTAACCGCGGGGAAAAATACGGCAAAGACCAGCCAGAACCCGGCCTGTTCGACGGTGCTTATCGTCGCTGCCGACGATCTGATTGCCGTACCCCAGATGGTGCCTGATGCCAAGGCCAGCAAGGACAATCCGATCAAAACCATGACCGGTATCTGGCTACGCAGGGCAAAAGAGGCCCCTCGGGATGCAAGGAGAGCAACCATGATAATGATCAGAAACGTTGCGGCAGAGACAGGTATCTCGGGCCAGACAAATTTTAATGATTCGGCGAGACCGAAAGCATAAAGGGTGACTGACAACGCCTGGGAGAAAAAGAGCGGGAAACCGATTGCCCCGCCGATTTCCAGACCGAGACTGCGGGAAATCATGTAGTAGGCACCACCGACTCCGACATGGCTGTTGGTGGCGATTGCGGAAAGGCTCAAAGAGGTCAAGAGGGTAATCAGGTTGGCCAGCAGGACAATCAACAGGGTCCTGAAAAGGCCGACCTGGCCAAGCACCCAACCAAAGCGCAGGTACATTATGACGCCGAGGATGGTCAGGATGGTCGGCGTGAAAACACCGAGAAAGGTTCCCAGTTTAGCGGATGAGGCCTTTCCTCTGAAGACCGACCTGTTATTGACAGACTTGGCAGCCAACATAATATTATCCCCCCCGTTAGGAAAAAGATCATACCGGAATTACAGCAAAAACAAAAGGACGGCCCGCGGGGTCGTCCTTTTGTCATTTATCTGCATCAGTGGCTCTTAAGCATTTGCCTCGCCGAAGCAAGAGCGTATTTCAAATCACCCGTTCCGCAAACAGGGCATCGTCTTGCCAGGCGACTGGCTTGACCATAACACACTGCCCCGCAAGTGAGGATTCTCCGGCAAAACGGATATCAAGATAATTCCTGGAGAAGCCCTTCAAAAGCCCGGTCCTTGTGCCGCCTTCAACGACCACTTCCAGCTCATGACCAAAAAAATTTTCTGCGAAAAGACGGTGTTTTTCTGCGGCGAGATGGCGCAGTCTCGCCGCCCGTTCACGGCTGACACTGCGTGAGATCTGGTCAGGAAGAGCAGCAGCAGGAGTGCCCGGACGTTTACTGTATGGGAAAACATGCAAATCAGTGATTGGCAAGCCGGCAATCAGATCAAAGGTATTTTCAAACATTTGGTCAGTTTCACCAGGATAACCGGTAATCACATCCAGGCAGATCGCTGCGCAGGGCAAGGCTGCCCTGATTTTTTGGACAAGGCGGGCAAAGAAGTCTCTGTCGTAGTCTCTTCCCATGCGCACTAACACATCATCATCGCCAGACTGAAGCGGGATATGGAAGTGCGGACAAATCACCTGAGAAGAAGCAACCGAGCCGAGCAGTTCATCGGTTAACTCGGTTGGTTCAATGGAGCCAAGCCGCAAACGATGGACCCTGGTCTTCATTTCAATACGTTGAACAAGCTCGTTCAGAGTCAGCGACGGTTGCAGACCAGCACCGTATCCGCCGATGTGAATTCCAGTCAGGACGATTTCCCGGTAACCGGATGCGACCAGGCCGGTGATCTGACGCAGGATTTCATCCGGGTCTGCAGAACGACTGGCACCGCGGGCATAGGGAATGATACAATAGCTGCAAAAAGCATCGCAACCGTTCTGAATCTGGACAAAAGCTCGACTCCGGCCGGCAAAAGACGTTAACGGCTGCAAGCAGACAGCTTCTGCCAGGCGGATATCTGAGACGTCCACATGTGTTGAGGTGTGACCGACGTTCAGAAGATCAAGGAGACGTTGCTTCTCTGCGTTGCCGATCACCAGGCTCACGCCAGGCAAATCATGCAGCGCATCCGGGTCGACCTGGGCATAACAGCCGGTAACGACCACCCGACAGGCGTTATTAAGCTTGCGGGCTCGTCGAATCACGTTGCGTGACTGGGCATCAGTGGCCGCGGTGACCGTACAGGTGTTCACTATGACCAGTTCTGCACCTTCATCGAAAGGGACAATCCGGTAACCGGCAAGACGTAGTGACTCCTGCATGGCCGCAGATTCAAACTGGTTGGTTTTGCAGCCAAGTGTTGCAAACGATACGGTTTGCGACACCGGTACGCGGGGTCCGGGATGCGAGGCGCGCACACTCTGTTTCGATGCAATCATGGTCATATCAGCCGGATACGTTGCGTCAGTTTACGCATGTCATTGCATGCCATGCATTTTCCCAAGCGTTCCTGGTGACTCGTTCGGTTTCCGCGCGCCGGATTCTCTAATCCATCCTCCACCCAGCACACGGTTGCCTGCGTAAAAAACGGCAGCCTGCCCAGGTGTTACACCACACTGTGGTTCACAGAACTCAACTCTGGCAGAACCGTCGTCAAGCATTGTGATCAAAGACGAAACCTCCTGGTGACGATAACGGATGCGACATGCCGCCTCGAGCTGTTTCCCGGGGGTTGCTATCAACCAGTTGATGTCACCGACACGGCAATCAGAAACAGCCAGATGCTGTTTTTCACCGACGATCACGCTATGCTTAAGCGCGTCGATACCGACCACATAAAGCGGTTGCGGCCAGGAGAGTCCGAGACCACGACGCTGTCCGATTGTATAACGATAGGTGCCCAGATGTTGTCCCAGAATTTGCCCATCAACATGCACGATGTCGCCGTTCATGGCTCCGGAACCGCATTGCTCCTCGAGGAAACGCACGTAGTCACCATCGGGCACAAAGCAGATATCCTGGCTCTCGGCTTTTTCAGCGACCTTTAACCCCAGTCGCGCAGCATGTCCACGCACCTCATCCTTAGTCATGCCACCCAGGGGGAAGCGAACGTATTTCATCTGTTCCTGGGTGAGGGTAAAGAGGAAGTAACTCTGGTCTTTGTTGCGGTCCTCCCCTTTTTTCAGCGAGAAGAGCCCGTCATTGCTGACAAGTTGCGCATAATGTCCAGTCACGAGGTAATCAGCCTGGAGTTCACGGGCGCGCTGCAGGAGGACTTCAAATTTAAGAACCTGATTGCAGATAACACAGGGATTTGGGGTCAGACCTTTGAAGTAATCGTCACAGAAACGTTCAATGACTTCTTTGGCAAACTGCTTTTCGAAGTTAACCACATAGAAAGGCATATCGAGTGACTCGGCAACCCGACGTGCATCGTAAACATCATCAAGCGAACAGCAGGAACCAGAGCTTTCGCCGTGCTCAGCAGTAAAACTTGCGTAGTCCCAGATCTGCATGGTCATACCGATCACATCACAGCCCTGCTCCTTGAGCAAAGCGGCAGCAACCGAAGAATCAACCCCTCCGCTCATGGCGACGACCACCCTTTTCCCTGCTTCTATCATGATGCACTCGCAAATACTCTGTAAAACATGCAGACGACTGTTGAAGTAAAGAGAGCGGCTCTTGATGAGCCGCTCTCCATATCTTATAAATGACTTGAAAGGTGATCCCTAACTGACCTTTTCTCTGTAGTTTTTTATCGCTTCATGCAGGGCATCAGCGGCCAGGTTCGAGCAGTGCATCTTCTGCGCTGGCAGGCCATCGAGAGCCTCGGCAACAGCCTGGTTGCTTAGCTCCAGAGCCTCTTCAATCGTCTTGCCGATCGCCATTTCTGTCACCATCGATGAGGTCGCAATTGCCGCACCACAGCCAAAGGTCTTGAACTTGACATCTTTGATGATGTTGTCCTCAACCTTGAGGAATATCTTCATGATATCGCCGCAAGAGGCGTTACCGACCTCGCCGACGCCGTTGGCATCAACAATTTCCCCCACGTTGCGCGGGTTGGTAAAGTGATCCATAACTTTATCTGTGTACATATCTTGTTCTCCTGAATTAGACGGATCATTCGTTTCAGCGGTACAGTCAAAGCATTCGATCAAAGTGCAAAGGGAGCAATGCAAAGGGATTCAATCGCATAACTAAATCCTCCTCACCGTTTCACAGGTTTCGCAACCTTCGGCTGTTCTACCGCAATTGTACAACGGGCTCATATCGCGAAGGCGCTGTACTGTCGCTGGCAGGACCTCCAGGACTCTATCAATTTCCGCCTCTGTGGTTTCCGGACCGAGACTGAAGCGCGTGCTCGAATGCGCCAGGGTCACCTCAACGCACATCGCGCCCATTACATGAGACGGCTCGAGGGAACCGGAAGTACAGGCAGAGCCTGAGGACGCAGCGATCCCGAACATGTCGAGATTGAGCAGCAACGACTCCCCTTCAATATAGGCAAAGCTGACGTTCAGCGTATTAGGGAGACGCTGGTTGCGATCGGGTGTGCCATTCAGCTTGATATCAGGAACCTGGCTGTGAATACCGTCTTCCAATCGATCGCGGAGGATGCGTACTCGCCTGGAATACTCATCAAGCTCTGTGCCGGCAATCTCACAGGCCTTGCCAAGCCCGGCTATGCCCGCCACGTTCTGGGTGCCGGCACGGCGATTACGCTCTTGATGGCCGCCATGCAGGAAAGTTGTCATGCGTGTGCCACGGCGGATGTAAATTGCGCCGACTCCCTTTGGGGCTCCGATTTTGTGCCCGGAGATCACCAGAAGATCAACGTTGGCTTTCTGGACATCAACCGGGACTTTGCCGACGGCTTGAACAGCATCGGTATGAAAGCGAACATTATATTTTTTGGCAATCCTGCCAATCGCCTCAACCGGGTAGATATTACCGGTTTCATTGTTGGCCCACATCACGGAGATCAGGACTGTCTTGTCGGTAATCGCCTTTTCAAGGTCAGCCAGATCGAGCAGTCCATCCTTGTCCACCGGCAGATAAGTGACATCGTAGCCGTCTTTTTCCAGAGCCTCACACGTTTCCAGCACTGCAGGATGTTCCACTGCCGTCGTGATGATATGCTTGCCTTTTTCCTTTAGAGCAAAAAGGGTCCCTTTGATCGCCATGTTGTCCCCTTCGCTTCCACAGGAGACAAAGACGATCTCGGCAGGAGAGGCGTTAATCAAAGCCGCGACCTGCTCTCGTGCTTTCTCTAGAGCCCCGGAGACCTGGCGGCCAGCCCAGTGCACACTCGAGGGGTTGCCGAATTGCTCCTTGTAGAAGGGCAGCATGACTTCGAGCACTTCAGGCCTGACCGGCGAGGTGGCATTATAATCCAAGTAAATCTGATTCACCTTCAATCCTCCAATACAGTGTTCTTTAATGAGCGTGTTTACTCTGAGGCATCATTCATCGATTGCAGCACAAGCAACGTAAAGCCAACAATCCACATTTATGAATTTGCCTGTGGCAGCCTGCGTTGGGCTTCTTCAGTAAGATCAGCAAGGGTGATTGAGGCAAGAAAATGCCGAATCCGTTCGGCAAGGCCGTGCCAGACGTTGTGCGTTACACAATGATCATCACAGACACAGCCGTTTTTCTGATCCATGCAGGAAACAGGCACAAGTGACTCTTCGACACTGTCGATAATTTGATCAACCTGTATTTCGTCTGCCGGTCGCGCCAGCAGGTAGCCACCGCCCGGGCCACGCACGCTCTTGACAATTTTGCCGCGGCGCAGCTTGACAAACAGCTGTTCAAGATAGGTCAGGGAAATACTTTCACGAAGCGATATGTCGCGCAGGGTAACCGGTGAACCGTCTGAATAGAGATTCAGATTTACCATGGCGCGCACTGCATATTGTGCCTTGGTAGACATCCTCATAATTTAAGCCTCACTCTTCTCCGCATTACGCGTACGGGTGGAGTCGCCAGCTTCGCTTCCCGGTTTGGTTTTCGCTGCAGAGGGCCTGGTTGTTCTGCTGCGTTTAGCGAGCGACTGCATCGCAGAACTGGACTCAGCCTTTTCAAGTCGGTCCGTCAGACCTTCGACCTTTTTTTCCAAGGCACGAATCTGATCAAACAGACAGCTGATGGCCTTAGCCTCCGGATCAGGCATTTTGCCGTGTTCCAGATCAGGGCGCTGTTCTTCAGCTTTCGGCTCCTGTTGCATGACAACGCGTCCGGGGATACCGACCACGGAAGAATTCGGCGGTACTTCTTTGACGACAACCGAGTTGGAACCGATCTTGGAGCCTTTGCCAACAGTAAACGGGCCAAGAACCTTGGCTCCCGAGCCAATCACGACATTATCCTCTATGGTCGGGTGACGCTTGACCTTGTCCCAGGTAACACCACCCAGGGTGACACCATGGTACAAGGTGACATTGTCACCAATTTCAGCTGTCTCGCCTATGACCACTCCCATACCATGATCGATAAAGAATTTTTTGCCGATCTGTGCACCAGGGTGGATTTCGATACCAGTCAGGAAACGGCCGATATGCGAGATAAACCGGCCAAGGAAATAGAGCTTGCGGCTCCACAGCCAGTGAGCTGTCCGATAAAACCAAACGGCATGCAGCCCTGGATAGCAGAAGAAAATCTCCATGGCGCTGCGTGCCGCTGGATCCCGATCAAATACCGAATAGATGTCTTCGCGAATGCTATCAAACACTTTGCTATGCCCTCCAGATCCCGTTCTCTGTAAAAATACCGGCAGAATAACGCCGGCCAGCAAGCCTGGTTAACGGATAGCATACCTGAGCAAAACTGTCAATTACTTTTCAAGGGAAATCAAAGGAATAGACGGTAAGCCTGGTTGTGAGACTCTTCTACATAGCGGTAACCGAGACTGTCCAGAAAAGCCTGCAGTTGAGCTTCCTGGCCGGAAGGGATTTCCAGGCCGACGAGAACCCTGCCGAAGTCGCCACCCTGGGTCCGGTAATGAAACAGGGAGATGTTCCAGTCTGCGCCCATGGCAGCAAGAAAACGGGCTGTTGCTCCTGGACGCTCCGGAAACCAGAAGCGAAAGAGACGCTCGTCCCGGACATTGGAAGATCGACCGCCGACCATATAGCGGACATGGGTTTTTGCCAGTTCATTGTCTGTCAAGTCAATATTCTCGAAACCATGATCTGATAATTGCTCGCGAAAAGCTCGGCGCTGCTCTTCGCCGTTAACAGCAATCCCGACAAATATGTATGCAGACTCTCTCTCTGACAGGCGGTAGTTGAACTCGGTAATATTTCTTTCACCGACAACTTCACGGCAAAAACGAAACAGGGAGCCAGGCTTTTCAGGAATTGTTACAGCAAAAAGAGCTTCCTTTTTTTCGCCAATCAGGGTTCGCTCAGCAACATAGCGCAGACGATCAAAGTTCATATTGGCGCCGGAGTTGATCGCAACCAGCGTCTGACCGGCGATATTCCGGTCATACACGTACTTCTTGAGCCCGGCCAAAGCAAGGGCGCCGGCAGGTTCAACGATGGAGCGGGTCGCCTGGTAAACGCTTTTTATGGCACTGCAGATCTCGTCGGTATCGACCCGGATGATTTCATCGACGTGCTTGCGGCAGATATCGAATGTCAGTTTCCCGACCTCACGGACGGCAACGCCATCAGCAAAGATGCCGACCGAGTCGAGCTTGACCCGGCGTCCGGCAGCAAGAGACTGAGCCATCGCATCGCTGTCTGCCGGTTCAACTCCGATCACTTTCACTTCGGGACAGAGTGCTTTGAGAAATACGGCCATACCCGCAAGCAGACCACCACCACCGACCGGAACGAAAACCGCATCCATGCGGCCGGCGCTCTGGCGCAGCAGCTCGTTGGCAATGGTCCCCTGCCCGGCAATCACCAGTTCATCGTCAAACGGCGGGATAAAAATCATGCCGGACCGGGCAACCAGGTGGTCGCAATGTTCAGCGGCCTCTGAGTAGCTGTCGCCAAATAGAACCACCTTGGCGCCAAAGGCCCTCACTGCAGAGACTTTGATATCGGGTGTCGTCACCGGCATCACGATAGTCGTCTTGATGCCGAGTTTCTGTCCTGAGAAAGCCACACCCTGGGCATGGTTTCCAGCCGAGGCGGTGATGACACCTCTGCTCCGCTCCTCTTCACTCAGGCTGGCAATCCGGTTGTAGGCTCCACGGATTTTGAAAGAAAAGACCGGTTGGAGATCCTCACGCTTGAGCAGAACACGATTGCTCAGAATCTTCGAGAGGAAAAGAGACTCTTCGAGAGGCGTTTCGACGGCCGCTTCGTAGACCTTTGAGGTGAGGATCATTTTGAGTAGTTTTTGCATAGCGAGTCAGCCGGGGCCTTGTCAGTGCAGGTTATTGATTCAGTTTGACGGTTGAGGATATGCTGAACGACTGATGATTTCAAGGAAAAGGATAGGCCTGTCCCCCCCCTGTCTGTTCCTGAGCAGACACAGGCTTAAAACGTCAACATTACATGTGGTTAGTGTCCATCCGGAAACTCCCGATGGCACGACTGCAGTTTTCGATCCGGAAACGAGCAATTTTTCGCAAGGTCAAGGAAATCAAGAATTTGAGCGGAGGCGTAGTACTTTACGCCGCACAATCAAATCTGCCGATTGACGCAGAGATTGCGGAAAAGGGCCGTTTCCGGACGAAAACTAGTTAATTATCGACAACTGTATACCGTTTAGCTATACTGCAAAATCAGCTTATATCCGGGCTTGCCCCGTCCCGGAGAAGATATTTCATGTCATCCTAAAGGAGAGTGATCATGCCTGAATTCACCTATCAGAACCCTTACCCCGTTGGCAAAGACGAGACCAGGTACTACAAGATCGAAGGGTCAGAAAAGTACGTTACCGTCGACAATTTCGGCGGCCAGGAAGTGCTGCGGGTCTGCCCCGAGGCTATAACCATTCTGACGAACACTGCCATGAAGGACGCTTCCTTCCTGCTGCGCAAGGAACACAACGAACAGGTCGCCAAGATCCTGACCGATCCGGAAGCCTCTCGCAATGACAAGGGCGTGGCCATGGCTTTTTTGCGTAACGCCATGGTCGCCGCGCAATTCGAACTGCCGACCTGCCAGGACACCGGCACCGCCACTGTCGTCGCCAAGAAGGGCCAGCAGGTCTGGACCGGCGTCAACGATGAAGAATACATCTCCAAGGGCATCTTCAAGACCTATACCGAAGAGAACCTGCGCTACAGTCAGACCGTGGCCCTCGACATGTATACAGAAAAGAACACCGGCACCAACCTGCCGGCCCAGATTGACCTTTACGCCACCGAGGGTGATGCCTACAAGTTCCTGTTCGTCGCCAAAGGCGGCGGTTCCGCCAACAAATCCATGCTCTACCAGGAGACCAAGGCACTGCTCACCCCCGAGAAGCTTTTCGACTACCTGGTTGCCAAGATGAAGACCCTCGGCACCGCGGCCTGCCCCCCCTACCATCTCGCCTTCGTGATCGGCGGCACCTCGGCCGACGCCGTCATGAAGACCGTCAAGCTGGCGAGCGCCAAGGAACTCGACGGCCTGCCGACGGTCGGCAACGACCACGGTCAGGCTTTCCGCGATATTGAGCTGGAAGAGAAACTGCAGAAAGCGGCCCAGGATCTCGGCATCGGCGCCCAGTTCGGCGGCAAGTACTTTACCCACGACGTGCGCGTCATCCGCCTGCCCCGCCACGGCGCCTCCTGCCCGCTGGGCATGGCAGTTTCCTGCTCCGCCGACCGCAACATCAAGGCCAAGATCACCCGTGACGGCCTGTACGTCGAAGAGATGGACCGCGATCCGGGCCGGCTGCTGCCGGAGCAGTACCGTATGGCCAAGCATGAACACGGCATCAAGCTCGATCTCGACCAGCCTATGGAGAAAATTCTGGCCGAGCTCACCAAGCTCAAGTGCGGCGATGCCCTGCTGCTGAACGGCACCATCGTGGTCGGCCGCGATATCGCCCACGCCAAATTCAAAGAGATCCTGGACAGCGGCAAGCCGCTCCCCGACTATCTGAAGAAACACCCGATCTACTACGCCGGGCCGGCCAAAACCCCGAAAGGCCGCCCCTCCGGCTCCTTTGGCCCGACCACGGCTGGCCGTATGGACTCCTATGTCGGCCTTCTCCAGGAAAACGGCGGCTCCATGGTCATGATTGCCAAGGGCAACCGTTCCCAGCAGGTCACCGACGCCTGCAAGAAGTTCGGCGGCTTCTACCTCGGCTCTATCGGCGGCCCGGCCGCCCTGCTCGCCGATGAAAACATTATGAAGGTTGAGTGCATTGACTTCCCTGAACTCGGCATGGAAGCCGTCTGGAAGATCGAAGTCGAAAACTTCCCGGCCTTTATTCTGGTCGATGACAAAGGCAACGACTTCTTCAAACAGCTCGGCCTTTAAGGCAGACGATAGCACGCAAAAAAAGCCCCGGAAATCCGGGGCTTTTTTTGCGTTAAGCAAAGGACTGCTTTGTTGTATGCCGGTCAATAACCCGTTAATGCCAAAAGAACCGGCACGAGAAAAGTCGTCATCAAGCCATTCAAACCGATCGCAAGTCCAGCCACGGCGCCTGAAAGTCGGTCAACCTCAAACATCCTGGCCGTGCCGATGCCATGCGCCGCGGTTCCCACGGCCAGGCCTGTGGCCACGGGTGAAGTCACTCCGATCAGACGGCAGAATTCGGGGCCACAGACAGCACCCAGGCAACCTGTCAACACGACAATTGCCGCCGTTAATGGTGCCAACCCGCCTATTTTTTCAACAATACTGATGGCAATCGGCGTTGTGACCGATTTCGGTGCCAGCGAAAGGATGATATCCCGACTGCCGCCCAGAATCCAGGCCAGACCAGAGGCAGAAACGATGGAGACCAGAGAACCGGCAAAGACGCCGATCAGGATCGGCCGCTTACGCTGCCAGATTTCCTCACGACGTTGATAAAGGGGAACTGCCAGCGCCACGACTGACGGACCGAGCAGGAACAGAATGAGATCTCCGCCACGCGCATAGTCACGGTACTCGACGCCACTCCCCATAAGCAGCAGTATAATCGTGACGATTGATACCAGAACCGGGTTTGCCCACACGCTGTTCACCCGTCGATAGAGATGCTGAGCGAGCAGGTAGACCACAAGGGTCAGGGTGACACCAAAGAGAGGCGTTGCGACCAGGTCACTCCACATCGCCCTGCTCCGGGGTTTCGAGTTTTTGCGCAAGCTTGCCGGTCACAGCCATCACCACAAAGGTGCTGAGAATTGTGGCAACACTGATCGGCAACCATTCAGCAGCGATCAGGTCACCATAAACCATGACACCGACACCTGCCGGCACAAAAAAAAGTGCCATGTTTGACAGCAGCATTTCAGCAGCTTCTTCAAACCACTTGATGTCAACAAGCTTTGCCAGCAGTCCCAGCAAGAGCAGACCCATCCCCAAGACGTTGCCGGGCAGCGGCAGGTCGAGCATGCGGCTTATGAACTCCCCGCAGAGCTGGAACAGCAACAACAGCGTTAAACCACGGACCATAGCTCCTCACAATGTCTCATGTATATTATCAAGACTCGCTCTTAAGTCCTTCGATTAGAGCGGTAACTTCATCGCAAATATCCTTTGACGCCGAGCTTTTCTCGCGTTTAAGGAACTCATTGAAGCAGTGCACAGATTCCTGAATCTGTTCCTGGTCAAGACATATATTCCCCAGGGTCAGATAGGCGAAAGAGAAATCCGGATCCAGCGCAATTGCTTGACGGCAGAACTTTTCTGCTGTCTTGAGATCGTCATTGTCATAGTGATACTCTGCCAGGTTGAAATGCCCCTGCGGATCGTCAGGCTCAATTTCCAGGGCTTTTTCAAAATATTTACAGGCTTCTTCATTACGCCCGGTCGCAAAACAGACATCACCCAGAGAGAGCAGAGCGAAAGCAGACCCAGGATCCTGTTCCAATGCCCGTCGGTAGTGGGATTCGGCTTCGTCGAAACGTTCCTGGTGGAACAGGATCAAGCCGAGACTGACGCGGGCATCTGTCTGCGCCGGGTCACGGGACAGGATATTCTCATAAACCCGGCTGGCATCTTCAGGACGATCCAGTTCGAAATAGGTATCGCCCAGGTCAAATTGCAGATCAAATTCGTCCGGAAGCTGGCTGACAACGTCTTCGAGAACCGTGACAGCTTCTTCGAGGCGGCCTATTTCGATCAGGGCCTCCCCCAGCAGAGCCTTGGCATCAGCATTGTCTGCTTGCTGTCGCAGCAGACGTTTGAGAATGTGGATCGCCTCTTCAGTCGAACCGTTTTCCAGGGCCTGTTCCGCCCGACTCAAGGATATCTGTTCATCACTCATGGGTGTTTTCTCCCTTCATTCGGTTATCAAGTCATGACCCATATTCCATGGCCAGTGTATCAAGCAGGTCCCATACACCCCAAGGGTCAGAGGTACACACCTCCACCGGGACTTTCAGTCTTTCTGCCAAAGTGCTGATACTGACATCATCGAGGAAGAGTTCTTCCCCCTCACGCAACATGACATCAGGAATCATGAGAATATCACCGAGAATGTCAGGAACCAGCTGTTCGAGGAGGTCCTGTCCAGTCAGTAACCCGGTCACAGTAACATATCCATTGAAAAAGCGATTTTCCACAACATGCACACGCAGATCCAGGCCACACTTTTCAGCAAGTTTTTCGGCAAAAAACTTTATCTCTGATGCCGCAGAAACCCCCGTGACCAAACTGATGGACGGCAAGACCAGCGGCTCAGCGACATTCAGCACTTCTGTGGCTTGCGCACGGAACAGGGGAACGAGACCGATGCCGTTTTCAATCTGCGCTAAATCTTCATAGGTGGCCAGGTCAGGGAAATCCTTCCCCGCTTTGATATAAAGTTCATCAGCTGCAAAGATAAAGCGTGTCCCGATTTGTTCTTCAAGTTCTGCCTGGCGTGCCTCGATCCATTCAACCAGCTCGCCAGCTTCCTGGCGGGTATGGGTACGCAGCTGCGGAAGATGCTGTCGATGTCCGGTCAAGCCAACCGGCACTATGGCCAGAGATCTGACTCCCGGTGCAAGAGCTGCCAGTTCCCTGCACGTAAAGGCCAAGGCCTCGCCATCATTGATCCCCGGGCAGATGACAGCCTGGGTATGTATCTCTATGCCGCCATCCACCAGTCTCCGCAGCAAAGGGAGAACATCCTGGACGCGCTTGCCCAGCAACGTCTGGCGCAACTCATTGTCAGCAGCATGGACCGACACATAGAGAGGCGACAGACGTTTATTGAGAATACGCTGCAGATCATCTTCCGACAGATTGGTCAGAGTGACATAGGAGCCGTAAAGATAGGAGAAGCGATAATCCTCATCCTTGACATAAAGGGTCCGACGCATCCCTCGCGGCAGCTGATGGACAAAACAGAAAAGGCAGTCATTGCCGCACTGCTTCGGGTCCGGGTGTGGCAAACCAAGACCTAGCGGTTCGTCACTGTCATGCTCGATCTCGAGCGTCCATAACGCGCCGCCAGACCTTTCAATTTCGATATGGAGCAATTCAGCGGATTCTTCAATCAGGTAATCAACCAGGTCGTTAACAGGTTCACCATTGACGGCCACGAGGAAGTCGCCCGGCAGCACACCCAATTCATCAGCAATGCTGTCTGAATCAACCGTTAATATTTCGAGCATCGTTCAACCTGGTTCATTGGCCTGCCCAGCGTGTGGAAAGACAAAGGTCCCCACCGGAGGATTACCGGACAGGGACCTTGATAATCTGACTGTCAGGTCGGTTCTTAGTCCCGACCACCATGCAGGCGGAAGTTGCCGTCCGCCGAGGTAATAGACGATATCGCATGCTTGTAAAGCAGGAGATCGCCGCCACTGTCTACCAACACACAGAAGCTATCAAACGACTTGACGTGACCTTGCATCTTTTCGCCAGACATCATGGCGATATCTACAAGGACTCTTTCCTTGCGTGCCTGGTTGAGGTACTGATCCTGAATATTGAAGGGTGACTTAGCCATAACAACCGCTCCTTTTTTAAATGCCATAGAATTCTTCAATCAACGTCTGGATTGTAACAAAGTCGTCAGAGGATTCAAGCCAAATTATTGATTTGTCTTTACGAAACCACGTCAGCTGTTGTTTTGCATAGCGTCGTGTCGACTGTTTGAGATCATTAAGCGCCTCACTACGGCTCATTTCCTGGCGCAGCAGGGCAAAGGCCTGACTGTAACCGATGGTTCGCAATGATTTCAAAGCCGGATCATAACCAGCCTGCAACAGCGATTCCGCCTCTTCCAGAAGGCCCTGATGGAACATCACTTCGGCGCGCTGGTCAATGCGCCGATAAAGTTCTTCCCTTGCGAGGTGCAGACCTATTTTAAGAACCCGGAAAGATTGACTGCTGAAACCATGCTCATCTTGCAACGCCGAGAGCGTGCTGCCCGAGTGCTCGTAAACTTCCAGCGCCCTGACAATCCTGATCAGGTCGTTAGGATGCAGTCGAGCAGCAGAGTCAGGATCGACCCGGGCAAGGTCTTCATGCAAAGCAGGACTGCCCTCTTTATCTGCCCGGTCATGCAGGTGTTGACGAAGTCCCGGGTCCGCACTCGGGGCCTGCAACAGGCCTTCGGTAAGAGCGCGGATGTATAGCCCTGTCCCTCCGACCAGGAAGACCTGGCGGTTGCGTTGACAGATATCGCTTACCGCTGTTTCTGCAAGGTTCACAAAGCGGGCAGCGTGGAATTCCTCGTTCGGCCATGCGACATCGATCAGGTGATGTCTGACGCGCTGCAGCTCAGCTTTGCCCGGTTTGGCAGTACCAATATCCAGCAGTCGATAAACCTGACGGGAATCGGCAGAAATTATTTCAGCATTGAAATGTTCGGCCAGTTTCAGTGCCAGCGCTGTTTTGCCGACGCCTGTAGCTCCGCAGATGACAGTAAGTGCTGGACGTTTATCTACCGCTGACGACACCATTAGCCTCGATGGAAGAATTTCTCGACATCGCGCCTGGACAATCTATGCGTAACCGGTCGTCCATGTGGACAACAACTGCCGAAATCAATGGCTGAGAGGTCTTTCAATAGATGTTGCATCTCACTTTGAGAAAGCGCCTGGTTGGCTCGAACCATACTGTGGCAGGCGAGGACAGCAAGGACACGCTCGATTTCATCATCAAGCTGTCCGGAGCGTCCGATCTCATTGAGCTCGGCGGCAAGGTCGCGAATCAGCCGCTCAACGTCGACATGAGCAACCAGAGCAGGAACCGATTTCACAGTAAAGGAGCGTCCGCCGAAAGCGTCTACTTCAAAACCAAAACGCGCGAAATCGTCAAGATGTTCCGTCAAGACCGCCGACTCTCGATGATCGAGTTCGAGAACGACCGGGAATAGCAGGCTTTGGCTTTCGATACCATCTGAGGCCAGCTGTCTGCGCAGGCGCTCAAAGCCAATACGCTCGTGAGCTGCATGCTGGTCAAGCAGCACCAGCTCATCATGCACCTGGCAGATCAGGTAACTGTTGAGGTATTGACCGATCAACCGCCAGCCATCCGGCATGGCGGTTGCGTTATCCTGCCCGGCGGACCATCCGGTCATCTCACCTTTAACGGTGGATACGGCCGGCATGATCGGGGCGGCAGCGACTTTCTCATTGAAGGCCGCCAGCGACTCCTGGACTCGGCTGCGATAATCAGTTTGCGCAGGCGGCAAGGGAGAAGCAAGGGGTTCAATTTGCAAAGGATGGAAACCGGCAGAGCCTGGAACAGCTTGATTGGCGACTTGCTGCAGGCGCGCACGAAGCGCTGTAACGATAAAATCATGCACCTGCTGTTGATTACGGAAACGCACCTCGTGTTTGGTGGGGTGAACATTAACATCGACCCGCTCTGGCGGCATATCGATAAAAAGCACGGCAATCGGATAGCGACGCTTCTCCAGCAAAGACCGGTAAGCCTCGATGATGGCATGCTGAATAACCCGGTCACGTACAAACCGGCCATTTACGTAAGTAAAGACCTGTCCGGTCGTAGAACGGCTGATGCCTGGAGATCCCAGCAAGCCGACCAGCATTTCGCCGTCTCCTGAATCTGCATCTACAGGCAGAAGCCCGCCGGCAAGATTACGCCCGAGCAGTGCCGCAACCCGCTCCTCAAGTCGATTGTGCCGATACGCTTCCAGGTAGTTGCGTCCGTTGTGCGACAAACGGAAGTGGATGTCCGGCCGTGACAACGCAAGGCGTGAAACAACATCGGCAATGTGACCGAACTCGGTTTCCTCTTTGCGCAGGAATTTGCGACGTCCAGGAGTATTGAAAAACAGGTTGCGAACTTCGACAACCGTTCCGGGAGCGGCACCAACCGCATCGGCCTGGCGGATCGTTCCTCCCTCAGCATAAATCTGCCAGCCGGCATCATCATCGACTGAGCGGGTGGTCAGGCGCAGACGGGAAACCGAAGCGATTGCCGGCAATGCTTCCCCACGAAAGCCCATAGTGTTCAGAGCAAAGAGGTCTTCGGCGCACTTGATCTTGCTGGTAGCATGGCGTTCCAGGCTGAGAAACGCGTCGTCCTTCTTCATGCCATGGCCATTATCTGTCACACGGACGAGGGCTTTGCCGCCCTTTTCGATGTCCACGAAAATTTCACTGGCCAAAGCATCTATGGAATTTTCAACAAGTTCCTTGACCACCGACGCCGGACGTTCGACGACTTCACCGGCGGCGATCTGGTTGGCGAGGTTTTCCGGAAGGATTTGAATCCTACTGATCATGGCCAGACATTTTCAAGAAGGCAGAGCATGCGGCTCGCTGAGGATGCTGTGAAGACCCGAAGCGGTCATTCACCTAAACAGGACAGAGCATTATCGCTGTTCCAGCCTGTCCAGCATATTTTCAATTTCTGCCAGATCGTTGTTGACTTTATCTATCGGAAGCTCTGCGAGAGGTTGCTGCAAAAGGCCCAGATCCCCGGCAACACGGTGAGCGGTCCGTATGTCAACATCTCTCATCTTGCACAGGTAGGCCTCAAAAAGGCAGTTGTCACTTATCGTGTTGATCAGACGCGGGACACCGCCGGCATAACGATGGATCAAGGTGATAACCTCAGTGTCATAGAGCATGTGTCTGGCTCCGGCTATTTGCAGACGGTGTTTGACGTAAGAAGTTGTCGTTTCCACGCTCATCGACCGTAAGTGAAATTTCACAGCAACCCTTTGAGCCAGAGGCTCATCCAGCGCCAGACAGTCTTCCAGCTCAGGCAAACCGAAGAAGACAATGTTGAGAAGTTTTTTTCCGGGAATCTCCAGGTTCAGCAGACCACGGAATTCCTCCATAAGTTCGCGACTCTGAAGCATCTGCGCTTCATCGATCAAGACAACAGCGCGGCGTCCTTCATCATCAATTTCCAGAAGCCTGGTGTAAAGCTGTTTAAGCAGCGTCAGACGGTCACCCGCCGGCTCGACGACCCCTAACTGCAGGGCGATGCGTGTCAGAATCCACTCCGGTGTAATCCCGGAATGGACCATGACCAGCAATGACGATTCATAGCGTGTCTCGGGGAGATTGTCGAGCATGCGGCGGGCCAAAGTCGTTTTGCCGGTGCCGACACCGCCGACCAGAACTGCGAGGCCTTTATTGGAGTCAACAGCATACATCAGACGCAACAGCGCCTGGCTGTGCTGATCGCTATTAAAATAAAAACGGGCATCCGGGGCGTTGGAGAAAGGCTCCCGGTCAAGACCATAATATTCCAGATAACTCATAACTGGCCTTCGCCCTTTGATTAGATAGTGTCCATCCGGAAACTCCGGATGGCACGACTGCAGTTTTCGATCCGGAAACGAGCAATTTTTCGCAAAATAAAGGAAATCAAGGATTTGATCGGAGGCGTAGTCCTTTACGCCGCACAATCAAATCCGCCGATTGACGCAGAGATTGCGGAAAAGGGCCGTTTCCGGACGAAAACTAGATATAAGAGACACGGTCGCGATTCCCCTGCGGCCCGCCATCGTCATTGGAATCATCGTCAAGACCAAGCTCTCTACGCAGGTTCTTGATGAGTTCCGAGACATCACGGAAAAAAGAATCTTTTTCTGCAACAAGCTGGAAGTAATCCAGCGCGTCCAGCAGCTGACCATTCAACTGGTGGAGCATGCCCACCTCAAAATTCAGGGTCATTCGGCCCTCGTCGGTAATGCCCTGGTGAGCCAGGCCACTCTTGAACGCTTGCATCGCCGCGTCCGTTTCCCCGGTCTCCACATAACACTGGCCGGTCAGAGTGGTGCAGTCAAGATTACGGGCGTCGTCTTTAGCCGCTATTGCAAATTCGGCAACAGCATCATCGTAAAGGCCCATTTCCTTATAAGCGATGCCAAGGTTGTAATGCGACTCCGTATCTGCAGAATCAAGTTCTGAGACCAGTTTCTGGGAAAGTTCATCGTTTTCCTGAGCGGTGCCGCCAAAGGAATCGAGAAGATTGGTTGCCGCCAGGAGATCCTCATCCTGGAGGTCCGACATGTCATCGGCAGAATCAGTTCTTTCAGATTGATGTACCGCAGTTTGCCGCTCCTGAATAATTTCATCCATTTTCACCTGAAATTCAGCAGACTCAGGATGAGCATCCATCAGGTTCTGGACAACAGTTGAGGCCTCATCATACAAACCCTGGTGCAGATAAAAATCAGCGTCTTCAAGTTCCGTTTCAACATTAAGGGCAGGACTAAACTCATCGCTGCCGGAAGACTTTTCAACAGTCAGTGTCTCAACGTCTTTCAGATCATCGATCTCTACAACGGCCTCCAGCTCTTCCAGTTCGTCCAGTTCTTCCAGCACCTCAAAATCTTCCGACAGCTCCGACTCTTCAGGTTCTTCGACTTCTGGCCAGGGCGCAAAATTGTCGGTTTTCCCAGCGGCTGCCTGGTTACTGAAATTTTCCGGGCTTCCAGAGAGTACTTCAGTGCCAAGGCCCGCTACGACAATATCATCCTGTGACCGTTTCTGCTCTTCAGTACCGGTTTCTTCGGCATCAATCAGATCGGGCGATTCAACAGCCAGATACAGTTCAAACTCTGACTTATGATCTCCGTTTTCGCCGATCATTTCCCCTGCATTGGCCCCTTCGTCTTCTACCGCGTCTTGCCCTGCGGAAATCTCATCCTCTATGGCAATGATATCTTCATCAAATTCGAGGTCGAGGTCATCCATATCGACGAGATCGATTTCTACTTCTACCTCGACCTCCTCATCAAGTTCGGCTGCAGAAACGCCCTCTTGCTCTGCAATAAATTCTGTCACTGCCGATATGAAACCAGCATTGTCAGGCTCAGCCACAGCGGTTTCAAAATCAAGGTCCAGATCGAGTTCGAGCCCTGCAGCTGCGGACCTTTTCGCAGGCACATCAAGGCCAGGCGGCATCACTTTACTAGCAAAAAACACTGCTTCCCCTACGGTAACAGAGGCTTCCGCATTATCAATCGCCCCGTCAATCAGAACAGCATCAGCGGCCACATCAGGGAGACGAGAGGCTTCTGCTGCCGCATCGATCTCATTTTGTCTTGCTGTGTCTCCAGCCGACGCAGAGAGAGCAGCGAGTGCTTCAACAACCATTGAATCACCGGGTAGGAGCGCATTGAGTTCTTCATAAAAGCCCTGCAGAACGATGCTGCGCTCAGCCTGGATGAAAGCATCCTTCCATTCTTCGAGCCGATCCCTGGCTCGCTCCAACTCACCGGCATCCAGGCATATCCGCACATAATATTCATGCAGATCCAGGTCATCGTCTTTTTGCTTCAAGAGATGCTTTAACGTGAGACGTGCGTTGGCAAAGTCCTGGTTTGCGACATAGGCATCAGTCAGGCATAGGTGAATATCCGGATCTTCCGCGGAATGTTTGAGCAGACGCTTCAGAACCTTGATGGCCTCTTCAGCCGAGCCGCTTTTCAGCAGAGCGGTGGCGAGAGGAAGAAGTGATGTCCCCTCTTCAGGGCAGAGTTCAAGGAACCGTTCGTAGAGCTTGACAATCTTGAGATGCTCCTCTTTTTCAGCAAGAGCCCCAATAATCTCCTGAAATTTTGCCAGGGCTTCATCAGTACGGCCTGATGCCATGAGGCATTCGGTAATTTTTGCCGAAGAAACAAGATTCTCAGGATCAAGGTCCGCCATCTTTTGCAAAACTTCGATGGCTTCATGATGCATGTCGTCCTTCTCATAGAAGGAGACCAGGTTGCGATATTCGGTGAGAGCGTTACCAATCAGGCCCTGCTTTTCATTGAGTTCGGCGAGACGGTGATAAATGTCCACCCGGGCAGGCTCAATCTTCTGCATCTGCTTGAAGACCGCGATTGACTTCAGGTAAAAACCGGTTTCCGCATAATGCCTGGCAACGACCTCATACTCAGCCAAAGCGCTTTCATTGCGTTTGTCACGACTGAGCAATTCTGCAAGCTTCTGACGATGGCGCACATCCTTAGGGCAGGCCTCGACGAGTCTCTGGTATTCGCCGATCGCTTTTGAAAGTTGGCCTTTCAAAAGAAACTTCTGGGCGCTTGCAAGGAGTTTTTCTATATTTGCCAATGGCTTTCCTTACCGGATTATTGCGGAACACAAGTTGAAATATTAAACGAATAACCATGAGGGTGTCAAGGATACAAACCCGGAGGCACAAGTAAATTTTCTTTATAAATCAGCAAAATAGGCCGTTACGCACAAGTGAGAACCCGTGGCCGCAAACCTGCTTTTATCGCTGCATACTCTTCTGCCTTCTCTTCGTAATCTTGCCTCCCCATCAGTGCGGGCAGACAGCCGACATGAGCTACCCCCACTCAGTCCTGTTATAAATGAATCAGCGACACCATTGTTACGATTTTCCGTCAAGGCTTTTCAAGCGTGCAACTTCCTGATTGGTCAGCATGCGCTTTTGACCCGGGGCCAGGCCGTCCAGGGTCAGGAACGCATAGCCGATGCGGACCAGGCGGCTTACCTGATGACCCAGAGCCTCGCACATGCGCCGCACCTGACGGTTGCGCCCTTCGTGTATTGTCAGTTCAAACCAAGTGTGACCACCACGATATCGCAAATTTGTTAACTTCGCTGGTGCAGTCAATCCGTCCTCAAGAACCACACCCTCTTCTATTAAACGTTTTGATTGTTCGGACAACTGGCCACGCACCTTGGCAAGGTATATTTTCTCGACCTGATGGCTTGGATGAGCCAGGCGATTGGCCAGCGCACCATCATTGGTCATCAGCAGCAGTCCCGAGGTATTGATGTCAAGCCGGCCCACCGGGAACAGGCGCACTGATAAATCACGGACAAGATCAGTAACCACAGGACGGCCTTCCGGATCACGCAAAGTCGTGACCGTCCCGATCGGTTTGTTGATAAGGATATAGACGAGATTTTCAGCCGGTTTGAGCGGCTTGTCGTCGATCAGAAGGGTGTTTTTTTCTGCGTCAGCCTGATCGCCCAAGGTGGCGATTTGACCGTCTACACGAACTCTGCCTGCAGCAATCAGCTCCTCGGCGCGGCGCCGGGAACAATAACCCGCCGCTGCAATTATTTTCTGTATACGCTGTTGCATAACTTCAACCAAGGACGTTGTTACAGGTGCAGCCTTCAGGTAAACATACTTTTAGCCGTTATTCACGCAAAAACATTAAGGTGACTTCAAACGAGCAGAGCATCAATGGCGTTAAAATTGAAACGCTTGTCAGCAAGCTTCATGACCAGGTCAATCTTCTCGGTATCCTTGGCGTTAAGCTTGGAAACATCATCATTGATGCTATTGAAGACATCCGCCGTTGTGCGGTTGGTGCGCATATAGGGGATATTGCTGCGATCGAGGATTTTTTGTGTGATAGCACTGATCTTGGCGACACCAGGGATGACCAGGCCTACCAGTAAATGGCTATACTCTGGCAGGTTGTAAATGTTGGCCAGGGTTACCAGTAATTCGTCACGACTGCTGGTGACTATGACCAGCGAAGATTCTTTCAGCAGTTCGGTCACACGCTGGGTTGCGGCAGAACCTATCTGCAGGTGATGGACGATCTGACCGGCCGTCTCCTGATTGCCATGAATTTCAAGATCGAGGACCTGGCTGATGCGGCGCAGCGTCGGGTTGGCCAGGATCGGCTGATAATTGAATCCGCCAATCACCTTGAAAGGCTCTTTGGCAAACGCCAATTCCAGATAGCGCAAAGTCTGTTCGCGCTTGTCAGGCGTAATCTTGTTGACGAGGAGAGCACGCACCTCGGCGCCTTCCTTTTCAAACAAAGCAAGGTTCATATAGGCGGCATCCACCACATTGCCAAGGCCTCCGCCGGTAATCATAACGACCGGAGCGCCGGCCAGTTTGGCAACCCGCGCATTGGAAAAACCAAGAATAGAGCCAACCCCGGTATGCCCTGCACCTTCAATGACCAGAAAATCATTTTTCCTGTCGAGTTCTGCGATGGCATCGAGCATCCTCTTCTCCATTTCACTCCCGGAGAGTTCGCCGTCGAGAAGCTTCCGCGTATCGCCGGGCATAAGCACAAGGGGCGACATCAGAGCGAGATCGTCTTCAAGACCAAAGACCTCTGCTATCAAGGCAGCATCCTTGTCAACGACCATGCCATTCTCAGCGACAGTCGGCTTCGGACCGAGTGGCTTGATAAAACCGACACGCTTGTATTTCTTGCGCGCCATGTACATCAGCGAAAGACTGGTTGTGGTTTTACCGCTGTTCTGGCCGGTTGCGGCGATAAAGACTTTGCGGGCCATAAAGACTCCCTAAAATGAGGTGCAAACAGCGAAGCGAGAGGCGTAACAGGTCAAAAGTCTTTTCTCGCTTCGCAGTTCGCGTTTCGCTCCTCTGTTCAGCCTCTTTCCTTGATCAATTTTGACACAGCTTTGAAATGTTCGTGGGTCGATTTCTGCAACATCTGGAACAACGCAGTTTCCGCTGTCGTCACTACGGCCCCGGCCTGACAGGCATTGGCGACAGCGGCCAGATAGTCGGTCTTGTTGCGTGAACATATGGCATCACGAACCAGGTGGACATTATAACCGTCCTCAAGCAGGCCGAGCACTGTTTGATAGACACAGACATGGGCTTCCATGCCGGTTACAATCACCTGGCTGCGGCCGATTGTTTTCAGAGCTGCGCGAAAGTCCGGTTCTCCACAACAGCCAAAGCTGACTTTCTCGATGACGTTTCCCGAGCAGGCCTCTGCCAACTCAGAGACCGTGTGACCGATCCCTTTCGGGTACTGCTCCGTTGTCAGTACCGGGATACCGAATAGCCCTGCGCCATTGACCAGCATTGCGACCGTTTCCCGCAAACGCAGGTAGACATCTTGCGGCATGGCCGGCACCAGACGTTCCTGAATATCGATGACCAGCAGAACAGCTTTTTCTGCATCCAGTTTGAATTTACCAGGTTCACTCGACATAAAAACTCCTCACGAATAACAGCGATTGACAGACTATCTTTCTGTTGCGAAAGACTAAGGATACACCCGCATCACCTGTTCAGCAACGCAGGCAGGCTGCAAAGGATACATAGCGTTATTATCGACGGTCTGCAAGTCAAATCGGCAAAAAACAGCCAGATGATCGCTGGACGTGAGCACAGGCAATTCCGCTGCGATTACAGTGGATTTCCGACAACAATGTGAGAGAAAACCTCTGCGCAAGGAGATATATCCGTGGTAGAATCAGTCCCGTATGCGCAAAACATTGCTGCAGGGAGTAAATCAACATCGCAAGCAGGATACAGCTCTGCTCCGGTTGTTTTTTCACTCGTCTGATGCAGCCTTTGATATTGATCTACAGTAGCCCAGGCAGAACCTTTTACCTTGTACTTTGCATGCATAATTGTATCTTAACCGCCTGATATTGAGTGTTTTGTTGACATAGCATAACAGCCCGACACTTGTCCTTTAAAGCAACAAGAAACGCAGAATGAGCCGCTTTCCACTTGCCCTCCATGGTTATACAGTGTAAATCTAACGCCCTTCTCAATTCTTCAAACAGGAGTAAATAAATGGGTATTCTCAATAACACCGTAAGCATCTGCCAGTTCCAGGTCCTCGGCGCACTGCCGGCTGCGGGTTTGGCCGTCTGGATCGGCGAAGGCCTTGCCCGAAACGGCTTCCGCTCCATAGAACAGACCAGCGAAGAGCTGTCGTGCGGTTGGGTCCAGCTGGATGATTACCAGGACAGCAGCTTCGCCGAGCCACACAGCTTCCAGCACGATCATTACTTCGCCTTTTCCTTGCGCCGAGACCAGCGCATGCTACCTGCCGCCCTGCTCAAGCCGTACCTGCAAAAGGCACAGGAGGAGTGGCTGGCTGCTAACCCGCAGTTCAAGCGCGTGCCGAAACAGCAGCGCGAAGAGATGCGTGACGCAGTACGCGGCAGCCTGTTTGCCAAGACCCTGCCGGCACCGGCGATCTACGACGCGGTCTGGGACACCCGCACCAACCTGGTCACCTTCAGCAGCCTCGGCACCAAGGCCGTTGACCTGTTTATAGAGCACTTCAAGAAAAGCTTTGACGGCCTGCGCCTGGTCCCGCTGCATCCCTTTGCCCGCGCAGGCCAGGTCATCGACGACCTGCTCCAGCCGGCATTGGCCAAAGCCAACGGCAGCGGCAGTGAAGCCATCCTGGAGCAGATTGAAGCCAACCAGTGGCTCGGCAGGGATTTCCTGCTCTGGCTGATGCACGAGACCATGCACGCCTCATCCGAATATACTGTCAATCAGACCGGCCCGGCAGTCTCCGGAGAAGGCTTCGTCGCCTATCTCAACGATCGCCTGCTGCTGACAGCGAGCAGCGAAACCGGCGTGCAGAAAGTCACCGTGAGCGGACCGCAGGACCACTTCAGCGAAGTGCGCACGGCCCTGCAGGGCGGCAAGGACATCCACGAGGCTGTGCTCTACCTGGAGAAGCAGGAGCAATTGTGGAAGATGACCCTCAAAGGCACCACCTTTCACTTCGCCTCGTTCAAGGCCCCGCCTGTCACCCTGGAGAAGGATGACATCACCGATCCAGATATGGAACGTGAAGCCGTGTTTTTTGAAAGGATGTACCTGCTCGAAGAAGGACTGCAGCTTTTTGACAGCCTCCTGTCGAACTTTCTTAATCACCGTCTTGATGCGAATTGGATACAAAAGGAACAGGCAATAAGGACTTATCTGGCGGCTGCCTGAAAATTTTCCTGCCAACCTGGCCGAGGATTCTTCATGGAAAAACTGCTCTGCACCAGGGAAGTCGCCGAGTTCCTTGCTGTCAACGAGAAGATGATCTACACCCTGATCAACGAAAAGGGCTTGCCTGCGACCAAAATAACCGGTAAATGGCTGTTCCCCAAAAATCTGGTTGAATTGTGGGTGGAGAGCAGGACGATCAACTACCCGCGGAGACCGGAACTGGCCGTGGAGATTCCCAACCTTTTGCTGATCGCCGGAAGCAACGACCTTCTGCTGGACATTGCCTTGACACTGTTCAGGCAGCAGAACCCCGATCATGTTGCTTTTTTCGGAAACCTGGGCAGTCTCGGGGGATTAAGGGCGTTGCGACAGGGTTTCTGCCATATTGCAACCAGTCACCTCGATCACGAGAGTAACGAAGAATACAGCTCCTCGTTCGCTGCCAGCCTGCTGGAAGAATATCCTGCAGTGGTTAACTTCTGCAGGCGCGAACAGGGCTTACTGGTCCCGAAGGGCAACCCCGCCAAGATTAACGGAGTTGCCGATCTTGGCGCCAGGGGGCTGACGATTGCAAACCGCCCACTTGAAGCAAGTACACGGATTATGTTTGACCGGGAGCTGAAAAGAGTGGACCTGGACTGCCGGAGCATTAAAGGGTACGACCGTGAATTTCAAAGCCATCTGGAAGTGGGCCTCGAAGTTTTAGCCGGTCGGGCAGATGCGGGGCCAGCAATCAGAGCTGTGGCACCCTTGCTTGGACTCGATTTCGTTCCACTGCGATGGGAGCGCTTTGATCTGCTGATTCCCAAGAATGGATTTTTCACCAGGAGTGTCCAATTGTTCCTGGAGTTGCTGCACAACAGTGCCTTCCAGGATCATGCAGAAAACTTCTCGGGATACGATTTGAGTCTCAGTGGCAAGGTTATCTACCCGAAAAAACTTTAGATCTCCACTCTTCACAGGTCCGAAGTTTTAAACGACCTGCCACGCTGCATGTTTGATTGAGTCGGCAATTTTCACGTGAATTTGTCCGGGCGATACGTGTTATTAACAGCAATTGAAGGCCGGGCACCGAGCATCAGGTGCTGCGCCCGCGTGCATCAACCGGCACGATTTTCTCG
>JBPPMB010000123.1:0-2779 GCA_051305855.1 Desulfuromonadales bacterium | reverse complement strand
CGCCGGCTGCTGACCGGCTATGCCATTTATTTCAACCTCCGCCATAAACGCGCAGGGCATCTTTTTCAGAATCGCTATAAGTCGATTGTTTGCGAGGAGGATGCCTATCTTCTTGAGCTGGTGCGTTATATCCATCTCAATCCCCTGCGCGCCGGATTGGTGCCGGATCTTGCCACGCTCGAGTGCTACCCCTGGTCCGGGCATGCCGTCATTTTGGGCAAGGGTTTGTTGGAGGGACAGGTGACCGATGAGGTCCTTGGCCTGTTTGCAAAAAGACCCGCTGAAGCCAGGCGTCGCTACCGCCAGTTTGTCGCAGATGGTGTGGCACAGGGGACGCGCGACGACCTGACCAGCAGCAAAAGGCGCCGGACGAGTCAGCCCGATGATCCCTATGATGAGCGCATTCTGGGCGGTGGAGATTTTGTTGAAACGCTGCGCACGCAGCAGGGGTTTGCGGAAGAGCTTTCTGGCAGCGTCGATATTCCCGCCCTGATTGGCAAAGTCTGTGATCATTTTGCCGTTGCCCCTGAGCTGCTCAAGCGGCAGACTCGCGTAGCAGGAGTTGCGGAGGTGCGCAGTATTGTCTGTTACCTCGCAGCTCTTCACTCCGCGGCAAGTGGTGCCGAGGTCGGCAGGCACCTGGGACTCGGCCGCTCGGGAGTCAGTGTTGCGACCCGTCGGGGCGAGCTGCTGACAAGGGATCATTCTGCATTGTTGAGGCTAATTGACTAATAAACAACGTCAACGTCCCCAACAACAATAAACAACGTCCCCAACAACCTTCCGCCTTTCCTTTGGAGTCGGAGGTAACCTCCATACCGCACACGGGATCTGGCATGATTCACAACTAAGTCTTTCGTCTTTCGGGAAAGAAGTTTATTGGAACAGACTCTCCAGGTTCGCGGCGCTGCCATCTGACCGGGCTTGCTGCAGCTGTTCGGCAGTCAGCACCTTGCGGGCATCGCTCACCGCCTGCAGTTGGCGAACCTGGATATCGCCTTCAAGCGTCTGCACCTTGCGAACCAGGGACTCGGCGTCCTTAAGCGTCCAGTTGTCGCCGGAGAGCAGTTCGGACAATTCCAGTCGGGCGATTTTCGCCTCGGCCGCATTGCGAATCTTGTCCTTGCGGCATTCCACGTGAATCGCTTTAAGCTTGTTCACCTGTTCGGGGGAGAGCCCGAGTTCATCGGCACGATCGAGATAGAACATATTCTTCATCATGCCCATTTGACCACCGTGCATCATGCCATGCATGCCGCCTCCATCCATCATGCCGGACCTGTCTGAGCCCATCGTGTCTCCCATCCCTTTACCCATCATGCCCATCATCTGCGACTTGGAGCCCGAAGGTGCCGCAGCCATGCAGGGCATCTGGTTCATCCCCGCCCTCTGCTGCATCATCATTCCCTGGGAGGAGGAGGATGCGGCAGCTTGCGCACCTGTGGGATGGTGTGATTCATGCTCGGAAGCAATGCTGGTGAGAACGCTTGTTCCCGCAAAGAAACTGATCAGAACGACGATGCACAAGACTCTTTTCATGATAATCTCCTTTTGGTTGTAGAGGGTGTCGAGGCCTGTCTTTGTTTTTGAAAAAACACCTGAATTAATCTTACTACTTCTGATCGGTTTTGCTTGGGTTGCTTTACGACAAGTCTGTGAACTGCAAAAATATTGTCGGATAATTTACAGGATCATGTTGACTATTCAACAGTTAAAGAGCCCGCCCGAAAGTGGTTCACTTCAAAGGACTTCTTTTGAACAATGATTCAAAGGGCTTGGATGGGGGCTTGGAGTCGGCACAGTAAATGCAATGTTCTATTTCCTTAAGTACTTGATTTATAGGATAAACTTAAAGAAAAGGAGCTTTAATTATGTACCAGGAATCTTTGAAACGACTCGCCATTTTCATCTTCTTGATTTTGGCAGGCTTTACCCTCGCTGCCTGCGGTGGTAGCGGTGGTAGTGATAGCAGTACATCGAGTGACGGCTCTGCAACCTCACCAAGTTTGCAGTCATCCACTGTCACGGGTGTATTGACGACACAGTCAAATACAGTGTCTCGACTCATTGATCTTATCACCCCGAACTCCGCAATCGCCTTAGTTCCGGCAACCATGTATCTTGACGATTCAGCTAATCCCGTGTTTGCCGATGCCCAGGATCGCTTTACCATCAGTAATGTTCCGGATGGTGATCATTCCTTATACATCCACCTGGATGACGGCACAGAAATCGAATTTCCCTTCCGCCTGGCTGCCGGTCGCGGACTGGATTTCGGCATCATGACCCTGGCAAATGGTCAGGTCCAGACCTTTACCGGTTTCAATGGCTATCATTTCGGCTGGGTCGATGAAAATGGTGATGGCATCAACGACAACTTTGCGGACGCTGACGGTGACGGTGTCTCTGACCAGGGGCGTCACTACGCTGGCTATGCCTACCACATGAACCTGGGTTACCTGGACGCTAATAACGATGGTCTCAATGACCATTTCATCGATGAGAATGGTGATGGGATTAACGACCTGAACGGGCGTTCCTATGGTTTTGGTTTCGGTTTCATCGATGAAAATGGTGATGGCATCAATGATCGCTTTGTGGATGTTGATGGTGATGGAATCAGCGATCTCACCGGCATGCCTTACCAGCATCCCTTTGGCTGGAGTGATGTTAACCGTGACGGTGTGAATGACAGATTCAGGGATGTCAATGGCGATGGAACTAACGACATCACAGGAACCCCTTATGTGGGGATGCCGGGTTGGGTTGACCTGAATAA
>JBPPMB010000083.1:0-11873 GCA_051305855.1 Desulfuromonadales bacterium | reverse complement strand
CGGGAAGGCTCCGCAGGAGCCGCTGGTGCGACATTGGCGTAGCGGAAGGTTTCGCCGAGGTAGTTTTTCAGCACGACCTCTTCACCGAGGCTTTGCAGGTAGTCGGGCAGGATCGGAATCTTGCCACCACCGCCGGGGGCGTCTATGACGTAGGCTGGTACGCCGAGACCCGAGGTGTGACCGCGCAGGGCGCGGATGATCTCGATCCCTTCTTCGACGCTGGTGCGGAAGTGATCGGTGCCCTGGACCATGTCGGCCTGGTAGATGTAGTAGGGGCGTACGCGGATGGCAAGCAGCTTCTGCATGAGGCGCTTCATGATCTCCGGGTTGTCGTTGACGCCGCGCAGCAGCACGGTCTGGTTGCCGAGAGGGATGCCGGCGTCGGCAAGTCGGGCACAGGCCTTGGACGAGGTCTCGGTAATTTCATCCGGATGGTTGAAGTGTGTGTTGAGATAGAGCGGCTGATACTTGCGCAGCACGCGGATCAAGCCCATGGTGATGCGCTGCGGCAGGACCACAGGAATGCGGCTGCCAATGCGGATTATCTCAACATGCGGGATTGCCCGCAGTTCCCTGAGGATCCAGTCGAGCTTCTCATCTGAAAGCAGCAGCGGATCGCCACCGGAGACGATGACGTCGCGTATCTCGGTATGCGTCCGCAGGTACTCAAGTCCCTGCTCAATAGTTTCGCGGTTGACCAGCATGCTTTCACCACCGACTTTGCGCTTGCGGGTGCAGAAGCGGCAATACATGGCACACTCGGAACAGACCAGGAAGAGTGCCCGGTCAGGATAACGGTGCACCAGGTTCGGCACCGGACTCTGGTTCTCCTCCTCGAGCGGGTCGGCGTAGCAGACGGAATCGTGCAGTTCCTTTTCGGAGGGGACAGCCTGGCGCCAGATCGGGTCGTCAACGTCCTTGATCAGGCTCAGGTAGTAGGGGTTGACGCGCATCGGGTAGTGTTCGGCGACCTCTTCGAGCGGGCGCGGGTCAATGCCGTACTTGCGTGTCAAGTCGCCAGGTTTGGTGATGCTGGCTTGCAGAAGTTTCTGCCATGTTTCCATCGCTGATATTCTCCTTTGTCGCGATCAGAAGCGTTTGACGTAGGTCAGACGGTCATCACCGGGCTTGTAGAAGTCGCGAATGCACGATTCTTCAACGTAGCCCGCCTGTTCGTAAAATTTCCGGGTCCGCAAGTAGCCACCCTGCGAAGATGTTTCCAGACAGAGCAATCGGCCGCCGCGCAGGCGGACCTGCTCCTCGACATGCTTCATCAGGCGCCGGCCGATGCCGCTGCCCTGGCTGTTGGGGTCGACGGCAATCCAGTACAGATCGTAATTGCCCTCGGTCAAGGGCACCGGGCCGAACAGAACGTAGCCGGCTACGTGGTCACCGATATCGGCAACGGCTACTTCATAATCCTGCTGACCTGGGTCGTTGATGACTGTCTCCAGCAGTTCGAGGGCAATGGTCACCTCAGCATCGGTGAAGGCACCGGTGGCGACCAGGATCTCTTCAAGCAGGGGGATGTCATCGTGTCTCAGTTTGCGCATGTCAATAACCTCAGAGTTTACGTTTGCTGGCTATCGCCAGGATGCGGGCAATCAGCTGCGGGTAGCTCAACCTGGCTGCCCGGGCGCTGCGTGCCAGCCCGGCATCGGGGCTGATGTCGGGGTTGGCGTTGACTTCCAGGATATAGGGTACGCCGTCGCGCAGGCGGAAATCGATTCGTGCATAATCACGGCATTCAAGGAGTTTGTAGGCCCTTAGGGCCACATCACGCACCAGCATTTCGTAGCGCATCTTGAGCGGAGCCGGACAGACCGGTTCGGTCAGCTTGTATTGCTGCGACTTCTCGAGCCACTTGCCCTCAAAGCTGACAATCGGTTGGGCCAAGTCGGGGTGGAAGGTGATTTCGGAAAGTGGCAGCACCTCATGGGGGCCGTTGCCGATGATCGCGGCATTGATCTCCCTGCCCAGGATGAATTCCTCGACCAGGGCTCCCTGGCGATAGGTGCGGTGGACGTAGTCGATGCGCGCCAGCAATGCTTTCTCGTTTGCAACCACGCTTTCGTTGGAAATCCCCTGTGAGGCGTCTTCCCAGCGTGGCTTGACGATCAGCGGGTAGACCATGTCCTTGACGCGCGAGTAAATCTCGCCGGGCTTGATCAGGCAGTATTTCGGGGTCGGCAATTGATGCCTGGAGAGGAGATCCTTGGTGCGGGCCTTGTCCTGGGACAGGCCGAGGGACAGGGGCGGAGCACCGGTGTAGATGACGCCGAGCAGGTCGAAGAGCGCAGCGACGTGCATCTCCTTGCGGCTCTCCCCCCAGAAAGCTTCACAGAGGTTGAAGGCCAGGTCGGGCTGAAGACGGCGCAGTTGCGCGGCAAAGGTCGTGATGTCATCACCCAAGGCGACGAGTATGGGCTTGTGGCCAAGCTCGGTCAGGGCTGCGGCAACGGCACGGGCTTCGTGCTCGGCACCTTCTTCGGCAATGCGGTCAATGGCTTCGCCGCGTGTGGCAGAGGGGGGAACCAGGTTAAAGCATACGGCAACGTTCACGGTTCACCCCCGCTGGCAACGCAAGCCGCGCGCAGGCTGCATCGACCACGGCCAGGATCATCTCGTCATAAGAGATGCCGACTGCCCTGGCCGCCTTGGGAAAACAGCTGTTCTGCTCCGGGCGGGGCAAGATGCCCGGCAGAGGGTTAAGTTCGATGACCTGCGGCCGTCCCTTGGCATCGAGTCGGATGTCAATGCGGCACCAGTCGTGACAGTCGAGAGCCCGGAAGGCAGACTTGCAAAGTTCTTCGATCTGCAGTCGCAGCAGCGGTTCTAGTTTGGCCGGGCAGGAGAAGATCTGCAGGGGATCCTCTTCCTGGTCCCAGAGCCACTTGGCTTCGTAGGAATAGATCGGCTGTACGCCTGCCGGCAGGGTGTCGAAGTTGATTTCCACGATCGGCAGCATGGCCAGGTCACTGCCATTGCCGATCATGGCAACGGTGAACTCGCGGCCGGGAAGGTATTCCTCGATAAGAGCGGACTGATGATAGGTGTTGAGCACCCATTCCAGCTGGCAGATCAACTCGTGGCGGTTCTGCACCAGAGCCTTGTCGGTGACGCCCTTGCTTGAACCTTCCAGGGTTGGTTTGACGATGAGTGGGTACCGCAACCGCGCAGGGACTTCTGCCAGAGAGTTGACCACGGAGAAACCTGGTGTGGCAATACCGTGGTGGGCGAGAATCTCCTTGGTGCGGCGTTTGTCGAGACAGAGGCCAAGCGTCAGCGGGTTGCTGCCGGTGTAAGGGATGCCGAGCATGTCCAGCATTGCCGGGATTTGGGCTTCTCGGCTGGCGCCATATAACCCTTCGGCAATGTTAAACACCAGGTCGGGACGGAGCCGCCGGTAGGTTTCGAAAGCATCGAGGTTGGCTTCTACCAGGGTGACCTGGTGGCGTGATGCCAGAGCCGCTTCAACAGCCTTGATGGTGTGAATGTCGTCCCACTCGGCGAGAAGATCGTCGACCGGAAGGTCGGGAGGTTCCGAGGGAGGTTCAGCCGGGTCTTCCATATGACCGGCTGCATCTCCCTTCAGATTGAAGGAAAGCGCAATATGCATGTGTTAACCCCTAAAAAAAAGCCAGCAGCGTAATGTTTACCTTCCAACAGGAAGGGGCGATGGCGTCTTCAGGGCCGGTTAGCCTTGCGGCTTGCGGCTGGTTAAAGGGGTTAACTTTTTCAGCGGGCAGTCTTTGGGTCCCGACCCCTGAACGCCAGTCAGTTTAATCTCATATACGCCTGTGTTTTTTGCTTGTCAATACAAAAAAATAAGTACAAAAAAAACCAATGATTACAGATGTTTATAAAAAAAGAAAAAGGGTGGTCATGCGCCGAATGTCCCTGACCATACCCCGGAAAAGAAGTGCCGCGCGTTAACACCGATGCTGCGGGTGCGATAACCGCCTTCCTGAACCATCAGAGTGGGAAGTTGCATCCGGCCGATTGCCTGGCCGATTTGTGTGAAATCCTCTCCTGTGAATTCCCAGGTGCCGGTGGGGTCGCCCTTGGCCGTGTCGAAGCCGACACAGACCACCAGGTAGTCCGGCCGGAACTTGGCAATGCGTTTGAGGGCTTTGGCCAACGCTGCCAGGTACTGGTCGCTGGCGAGCTGCTCGGTCAGCGGCAGATTCATGTTGTAGCCGGTGCCAGCAGCTTCGCCGGTCTCGTCTTCAAAGCCGCTGAAATAGGGATAGGCAAAGCGTGGATGGCCATGGATCGAAACGGTCAGTACATCGCTGCGCGGGTAGAAGATGACCTGCTGGCCGTTGCCGTGGTGGTAGTCGATGTCGAGTATCGCCACACGGCCGAAGTCGGAGAGCATCTGCGCGGCAATGGCAGCGTTGTTGAAATAACAGAAGCCGCCGAAGGCGCGGCGTTCAGCGTGGTGTCCGGGCGGTCGGACCAGTGCGTAGGCCAGGCGGTAGCCCTCAAGGATCTTGGTTGCCGCGGTCAAGGTGCAATCGACAGCCCCTTTGGCGGCCTTCCAGGCGTTGGCATTCAACGGCGTGAAGGTGTCAATGCAGAAATAACCTGCCCGTACCGCCAGTTCCTTGGGCGGCCTGGCCGTGTTGCGGATTGGGAAGACATAAGGGTAGATCGATTGTCCGGCCGGCAAATTACGGCAGACCTTGCTGAAGTATTCGACGTAGTCACGATCGTGGACGCTGGTCAGAAACTTTTCCGAGTAGGTGCGAGGGGGGTGAGGCTGAAACAGGGTGGTTTTGTCGAGTTCCTTGAGAATGCTTCGCACCCGGACCGGTGCCTCGACATAGCCGCGCTCGCGGATATGATGGATCTCGTGCAACTCGTTGACGACCAGGGCGATGCGCTGCACACGGGAAACGCTCGGTCGGGCTTCTACCGGAGCCTTCTTGTGGTAACGCAAGGCTCTCAATTGGACCGGGTCATCTTTAAAAGAATCCACAACGGCGGATATGTACTCTGGTGAGCAGAGATCTCCATAGCGGCTCTCGAGGATAGCTCGCACGATCAGCCGGGTCTGGGCACAGGGCAGGGGTGCGGGCTGTCCGAGGGCATCAAACACCAGGTAGGGCGGGTTGTCATCGTCCGGGCTGACCGGGGTTTCGTAGGCAGTACCCTTGATCGGTACCGCTCCATACCTCTCGTAAAACCTGAGGCGCGCCTGGTTTTGTTTGAGAATCACCGGATCCTTGCACAGGGCCGGGTCGTCCGGCAGGCATTCAAAGAAAATCCCGAGTACCCCCATGGACGTGGCTTCTTCACGCAGATGTTCGTAGAGGGCCCCTCCGATGCCGCCGCCGGTGGTGCGCCTGGCGGTGGAGATATAGTCGAGGTAGCAGAAGCGCAAGTCCGGTTCATGCGAGAGCAGGGCAAAACCCTGCACTCGCTGGCGTGCGTCTTCGGCGATGTAGAGAATAGATTTGAACCCCTGTTTGACGGGGTTGCGAAGCAGTTCGGGAATCTTGCCGATCTCGCTCTTGGCGAGCAAAGGGAACTGGTCGCGGAGGATCTGCTCAACCTGGGTGATAGCCGCCTGGTTGAGCGGACGCAAATCATCGTGAATGCGGCGGATACGGAACATGTCAGTGCCTTGTAGAGCATTCAGAACAGTCGCATTGCGCGCGACGTGTACACTCATCAACTGTTCGTTATACGCTGATTTCGGCAACTGTCAACATGCGCAGGCAGGAGGTTTCTTATCCATGCAATTTTCGGGCATTTCGGCTTGGAGCCTGATTCATCCATCTTCGCTCGTTGAGGTCTATCCTCTTTTCGCAATAGACGCGCCACAACGCAAAAACGGAGCCTTCTCAGCTCCGCCCCGGATCACATGTTAACTCGCACTTAGTAACCGATAAACTATCGCATCTTGCTGCTCTTTGCCGTGTCAGCGGCGTTACAACTTCAGCCGATAGCTACGGCTGGGCAGCTGATGTCGCGTCTTGCTGATCCGCCAAATCCCTGCGCAATCTTGCGAAATCCTATAGGTTACAGGGTACTATTCCTGGAGGATCAGTGTGGCAGGTGATGAATGGTTCTTTGTCTCCAGCCGATGCGATGGTTTTTAGGGACCGCAAAATCGAGCTTGATCGGATGGCTCTCACGGACAGTCTTTTCAATCCGCGCTTCGTCGGGAATCCAACCAGAAGCCTGTCGAGCCATATCGTCATAAGCAATCTCGCGCAGCCAATGGTGTATGTGTTTTACGGCACTTGTCATAATTGATGTTAGGATGGTCATGGTTTTACCCCTTTTTTGTGGAGAATAATTTATACAAAGGTAAGACCACTTGATTAAGTCAGTCAAGAGGGAATTTTTTGTAAAATACTGTTTTTAAAAGGAAAAGCCCTGCAAGTAATGATAAATCAAGGGAAATCGACACGACTTTACTGAGAAATAAAATGTAAAAAAATACCATTTAATGGTTTTGAGACACTGTCTTCGGCTTTTTTGAGGTTTTTTAGCAAAACTACGGTTGCTCAGACGTCAAGGGGGAATGAACCCTGATCCATTCCCCCTTGCGTGGCTGTTTCAAACCATTCTCAGGTCGATGTGACTGCAAAAGATTTCAACAAGCAGGTTGTGCCGGTCCGTTCCCGTGTTGATTTATTACGTGTATTCCGGAATGATTCTGGCGGCCACCTGAGCTGCCACGATGATTGTGATGTAACAGAGCAGCGGCATCACCAGGTAGTCACCCGGGCCTTGCACAAGGCGGGGTACGGAGAAACCGGAGAACCAGCTGCTGCAGAAAAATGCCAGACTACCAATGAGGGCCGAGAGCTTGAGCATAAAAGACTCCTTTTTAAACGGGCGTCCGGGAACGGAAGACCAGCTATAAACAGAAATCTGCATCAGCCATGCCATTTTTTTACACATCGGGTGTGCTCTCGGAAGTGTCCGAAATAATTCAATTAATTAGTCCGTTTTAACGATCGAGACGGTGTTTTGGGGAGTAATACGGCAATATGAGATATTTTCTACACATTATGCCGTCAAATCGCCACAATTACTGTGGCTGTGTCGTCAGCAGATGCGCGGCAGCTGTTCACCGGTGAGCATTTCAATTGCGCGCAGTCCACCTATTGCTGTTCCTGGTCGAACCTTGCCTCCAGCTTTCGAGGTCACTTCTCCGATAATGGCGGCATGCTTGCCGTGGACATGGCTCAGCATGATCGACAGGGCCTGTTCAGCTGCCTCGGGAGCGACAAAAGCAAGCAGCTTGCCTTCATTGGCGACGAACAGTGGATCGAGACCGAGAATGCCGCAAGCACCAGCAACGGCTGGATTTATCGGCAGGAGGGCTTCCTGCAGGGTAATCTCAACCTGGGATTGCACGGCGATCTCTTTGAGCGTGGTGGCGACACCGCCACGGGTTGGGTCGCGCAGGGCATGCAGCTGGTTACCCAGCTTTTCGACCAGAACTTCGACCAGATTATTCAGAGGTGCACTGTCCGTGGTAATACAGCTCTCCAGTTGCAACCCTTCGCGGCAGGCCAAAACCGCCATCCCGTGATCACCGATAGTGCCGTTGATCAGGATTTTATCACCCACGCGCGCATTACTTCCCGAGATCTGCACGTCATGTTCGATAACACCGATGCCGGAGGTATTGATGAAAATCTTGTCAGCCTTGCCGTGCGGCACCACCTTGGTATCGCCGGTAACGATTGCCACCCCGGCCTGCCGGGCAGCCGCTCGCATGCTCTCGAGGACTGCTCGAAGTTCATGGACTGCCAGCCCTTCTTCGATAATCAAGCCGACGCTGATTGCGATTGGTCTGGCTCCGACCATAGCCAGGTCGTTGACCGTACCGTGGATTGCCAGGTCACCAATATTCCCGCCGGGAAAAAAATCGGGTCAACCACATAAGAGTCGGTGGTAAAGGCCAGAAGACCCTGTTGAGCGGCAAGGACCGCAGCATCATTCTGGTCGCGCCGGCCGAGATCGGAGAGGGCCGGCACGATCAGTTCATCGAGAAGCTCGTGGCTGAGCTTGCCACCACTGCCGTGTCCGAGCAGGATTACATCAGATTTCATGAGCTCCCCTGAACATTACGCTGTCTTGCGTGCCTGGTGTCGAGACCCAGAACCGGGGACAGCCCCGTGAGATGCCGGGACAGTCCCCTAGCCGGTCCTCTAGCCTCCGTACTTGTATTCTGCCGCGCAGGTTCCTTCACTTGAGACCATGCAGGCGCCGACCGGATCCTCGGGTGTGCAGATTGTGCGGAAGAGCGGGCAGTCTTTGGGACGGAGCTTGCCTTTGAGGATCTCTCCGCAGAGGCAGCCCTGCTGTTCGTTTGAGGGTTCGATTGCCACCGGCAGCTGGCGTGCTGCATCAAAGCGATGATAATCCGGACGTAATTGCAAGCCACTGTCGGGGATGTCGCCAATTCCCCTCCAGCGGGCCGCACATGGCTCGAAGACCTGGTAGAGGATTTTGCGAGCCTTGAGATTCCCTTCAGGCTTGACGACCCGCCGGTACTGGGTTTCGACACGGGCAACGCCGGCGACCACCTGGCGAGCCAGCATCAGGACCCCTTGCAGCACGTCCAGTGGCTCAAAGCCGGTAACCACACAAGGCACCTGGTAGGCGTCCACCAAGGGCTGATAAGCGTTGGCACCAATGATGGCTGAGACATGCGCAGGACAAAGATAACCGTCGACCTGCAGTTCAGGGTCACCGGCGAGCGCGGTCATCGGGGCGGGCATGGTTTTGTGCGAACAGAGGGCGTAAAAGTTGACGAGATTCTTTCGGGCCGCGGTGAGAATGGCTCCGGCGACGGTCGGTGCCGTTGTTTCGAAACCGACTCCGAGAAAAACCACATCGGCAGCCGGGGTTCTTTCCGCAAGGGTCACGGCATCAAGCGGTGAATAAACGATCTTGATCGTGGCGCCCCTGGCCTGTTCCTGGAGCAGGTTGGACGAAGAACCGGGAACGCGCACCATGTCGCCGAAGCTGGCGATGATCGTATCCGGTCGTCGGGACAGGGCAACGGCCTGATCGACGAAGCCCACCGGGGTGACACAGACCGGGCATCCGGGGCCGGAAATCAGCCTGATCTGCTCCGGCAGCAGGCTGCGGATACCATGCTGGTAGATGGCCATGGTATGGGTTCCGCACACCTCCATGAGGGTGATGGTTCTGTCGAAACCGGCGACCGCCTGACGGATTGCCTGCAGCTGCAGCCTGGCCAGCTCGGGGTCGCGGTATTCGTTCTGATGCTTCATTCAGGGGCCAGCCCCATGTCAAGGGCTTCGCGTAACGCCTGCAAGGTCAGTTACGCCTCGTACTCGTCGATCTTTTCGATGGCAAACCCGGCATGAATCAACACGTAGTCGCCAACCTCTACACCCTCAATCATCATCAAACAGGCTTCACGTTGCACACCGTCGATTTCACAGATCGCCATCTCATTCTCAATGGTTTTGACCTGCATGGGGACACCCAGTCACATTGGCTTACTCCTTAATGCTTGCTTCCGTGACACGTGGCAGGGGAAGAGTTCTTTTCGCTTTCCGCGTTCCGCTATGCCAGCTGTTTACGGGTAACACCCGCAGTCAGCCAGTCATACCACGCGGTCATGCCCTCGCCGCTGTGACAGGAGAGCTCAATGATCTCAACCTGCGGGTTGACCTGGCGGGCAAAGGCCTTGCACTGCTCCAGGTCGAAACGCAAGAAGGGAAGCAGGTCGATCTTGTTGATCAGCAACAGGTCGGCAGCCTGGAACATCTGAGGGTATTTGAGCGGTTTGTCTTCGCCCTCGGTCACCGAGAGCACGACCACCTTGTGGTCTTCACCGAGATCGAACGCCGCCGGGCAGACCAGGTTGCCGACGTTTTCAATCATCAGGATGTCGGTTGCCAGAAGGTTGAAACCCTCGACGCCGTGCCCGACCATATGGGCATCGAGGTGACAGCCTGTGCCGGTGTTGATCTGTTTCACCGGCATGCCGGTGGCGGAAATGCGGTCGGCATCGTTGCTGGTCTGCTGGTCGCCTTCCAGGACAGCAAAGTCAAGCTTATCCTTAAGATCATTCAGCGTTCGTTCCAGGATCGAGGTTTTTCCCGAACCTGGTGAGCTGACGAGGTTCAGAACCAGAAGCTGTGCAGCGGCAAAGCGTGCCCGGTTATGGGCGGCCAGGCGGTTGTTCTTGGCGAGCAGGTCTTCCTCAATGCGAATCGTGCGAGAGGTCCTCTCGTTGTGTTCATGATCATGATCATGAGCATGAGCATGAGCATGATCGTGTTGATGATCGTGTCCTGGTTCGGTCCCGCAGCCGCAGTCGATGCACATATCAGTCAATCTCCATCTCGGTAAATTTCATTTCCTGCCCCTGCACGGTTTGCAGGGCCAGGCTGCCACATTGTGGACAGGTATAGGTCAGGGTTTCCAACGCTGATTCCTCATGGCATTCGAGGCAGCGGCCGCGGCCGGCGATGTAGAGGATTTCCAGGCTGGCACCCTCCGCCATAGTGCCTTTGCTGCAGACGTCAAAGGCAAACTCCACGGCATCGGCAAGCACGCCGGACAGAGCGCCGATCTCCACCGTGATGCTGCGAATCGCCGCGGCTCGCTCGCGCCGGGCGTATTCTATGGCGAGCTCAACGATGCTCTGGGTAAGGCTGAGTTCATGCAAGTGGGGCTGCTCCTGACAAAAAAGTCCGGGAGGCCCGGACTCTGTCTACTATAGTGGGTGTTGATTGTAAAAATCAAGAATTCAGCAGTCAGCCGATACTTCCCAGGCTGGCCAGGGAAACCATCATGCCTGAGTCGATATCACCTGCATCGCCCTGCACCATCAGGGCGTTATGACCGCTGCAGACAAAGCCGGCCGCAGCCAGGAGCGACCTGAGTGGAGATGAGGAGAGAATGTCGACGACGATTTCGATACAGGGATCCGCCGCGGTGAGAATCTGCTGCAGCAGCTGTCGATTGGCGTGCGGACAGCAGGATCGGGAATACCACGGTCCGATAATCTGCAGGCCGGGCTCCTGCTGGAGCAGTGCGACGCTGCCTTCGACGGCGAAGGCCTGCCCCAGTTCGAGCAGGGACTCCAGCAGAGGTGTGCGCGCCTCTCCCCATGCTGCCAGGTCACAAGCGCACAGCAACTCTTTTGCCGCAGGCGCCGCCAGCCTGGCAGCCCCGCCACTTGATCTGCTGCCAGAGACCCAGCGCTCGATCGTGTCGACACGCGTGAATCCAGACTTTTCGTAGATGGGCAGACCGAGTTGCGAGGCGGTCAGCCAGAGCGATCGCATGCCTTGCGCCTGCAGCACTGAGAGTGCGGCCATAAACAGCCGGGAGCCATAACCGTGCCCGCGCAGCTGCCGGGGTACGATCAGGTTGCCGATCCAGCCGCTGCGCTCGTGAGCGACCGAGGTCACCAGGCCGCAGAAAGCACGGTCCACTTCCATGACCCGGGCGCAATGCTGCCATGGCCCCGCAAAGAGCTGGCGCTCGATGTCCGGAATCCGCCAACCCTCGGCACCAGCCAGGGTGAAAAATTGGTCCCAGTCGGTTTTTTCAGCGATTCGGATTCTGTGCATAATGTGCCTGGTTGCATTGTCAGGATTGCGTGCAAAGCACCTGCTGCGCTAGGCGACCATGCGCCGGTCGCGACTGAGGCGCACGAGCTCGTGATCGGTCAACAATCGTTTGCTGCTCTGGGCCGCATGTCTCACCAGTTCAAGCAGCCGGTCTGCTTCGAGACCACCAAGCTTGATGCCGAGATGCTCGAGCCGGTCCTGGAGAGCGTGGCGGCCGGAGTGCTTGCCGATCACCATGTGTCGAATCAAGCCGACTTCAGCGGGGTCGTAACCTTCGTAGTT
>JBPPMB010000033.1:0-15953 GCA_051305855.1 Desulfuromonadales bacterium | reverse complement strand
ATCCCTGTGAATAAATGTCTTGGTTTTGTTTGTATAGATTTTCATAGATCCTGATCGCGGCCAAATTAAGGTAATGGTTTAAAATTGAGACACAAGTGTTAGGAATAAAAGCCTAAAGGCAATTAACAGGGATAAAGGGGATGCAGGGGATATAAGTCAAAAGCAAAAGCAGATTTTTTGGGTTAAAACACAAAGCCCCTGGCTTTTAATCTTAGATTGATTTTCATCCCCTTAATCCCCTTCATCCCTGTAAATAAATGTCTTGGTTTCGGTCGTTGTCTGAGACTCTGTGAAAAATGTCTTGGTTTTGTTTGTATAGATTTTCATAGATTCTGATCGCGGCTAAATTAAGGTAATGGTTTAAAATTAAGACACAAGTGTTAGGAATAAAAGCCTAAAGGCAATTAACAGGGATAAAGGGGATGCAGGGGATATAAATCACAAGCAAAAGCAGATTTTTTGGGTTAAAACACAAAGCCCCTGGCTTTTGATCTTAGATTGATATCATCCCCTTAATCCCCTTCATCCCTGTGAATAAATGTCTTGGTTTTGTTTGTCTCTGAGACTCTGTGGTGAACCGCTTATTCGTCTTGTACAGGAGAGTCCATGACCGCAACAAAACGTCAAATCCTGATCGTCGATGACGAAGCACCGATGCGGCATATGCTGCGCATGGTCCTGGAACGAGATGGCTACACGGTTGCCGAAGCGGTCAGCGGCCGACAGGGTCTTGATCGTTTGCAGGCAGATCATTATGACCTGGTCCTCTGTGATATCCGCATGCCGGACATGGACGGGCTGGCTTTCCTGAAAGAGAAGCAGGCGCAGCAGTACGGCGGTACGGTGATCATGATGAGCGCCTACGGCAGCATCGATACGGCGATCGAATGCATGAAGCTGGGCGCCTACGACTACATCTCCAAGCCGTTTCGCCCCGACGAAATCCTGCTCGCCGTGCGCAAGGCGGAAGAGCGTCTGCAGCTGCGCCAGGAGAATGTTCAGCTCAAGAAGACCATGCAGCGCAGCGGTCGGCCCCAGGGCATCGCGGCGATCGTGCATAGCAGCGCCCGCATGCAGAGCGTGCTGGAAACCGTGCAGAAGGCTGCCGCAACCGCGGCTTCCGTGCTGATCACCGGGCCGACCGGGACTGGCAAGGAGTTGGTGGCCCGCGCCCTGCATGCAGAGAGCCCGCGGTGCGACAAACCTTTCCTGGCGGTCAACTGCAGCGCCATTCCGGCCGGCCTGCTCGAAAGCGAGTTGTTCGGTCACGCCAGGGGCGCCTTCACCGGCGCCGACCGCGCCCGCAGCGGCCTGTTCGGCGCGGCCAACGGCGGCACGCTGCTGCTCGACGAGATCGGCGATTTTCCCCTCGAGCTGCAGCCGAAGCTGCTGCGCGTCCTCCAGGAGCACGAAGTGCGCCGGGTCGGCGAAAGCAATACCACCGCGATTGATGTGCGCGTGATCGCCGCCACCGCCAAAGATCTGCGCCAGGCGGTTGCCGACGGCAGCTTCCGCGAGGATCTCTTCTATCGCCTGGCCGTTATCGCCATCGAACTGCCGGCGCTTAACCAGCGGCCCGAGGACATTGCCGTGCTGGTGGAGAGCTATCTGCCAAAAATTGCCGCCCGGCTGAAATACCCGGTTCCGCACATCAGCCCGCAAGCTTTGCTAAAACTGGAAAAGCAGCCCTGGCCGGGCAATGTCCGTGAACTGCTCAACGTCCTCGAAAAGACCCTGATCCTGTTTCGTGGCGAGAGCATCGGGGCAAACGACCTGGTGCTCCATGATCACCCCGAAGCACTCATTGATCCAAGCAACCTTTCTTTGAAGAAGGCGATGGTGGAACTTGAGATAGACTATATTCGGCAAGCGCTCGAGGTGACCGGCGGCAACCGCACCCTGGCGGCGAAGATTCTTGAGATCAGCCTGCGGTCGTTGATCTACAAGATCAAGGATTATGGTTTTGAGTAAGGGCGGGAGCCTTAGTGCTGGGTCTGGAAGGACCTCGATGTTACAGGGTCAATAGCCGCATTTTCAGTGTAATACTATGCATAAGTTGCACGCTGAACCACTGGCCAGTTTTGTTTCTCGCTCATTCCGCCAATAAAATTAGGTATTTAAAATGCATCTTCTGGTTATGTTTTGTTGGTACACCTTTTGCTGAGTATTTTGTTGACAGGTTAACTGTGGTCTATGGAGGTCAAGATGCCCACTTTTAAAAAATCTCGATCTGGATTCAGCCTAATTGAATTACTGGTTGCGGTGGTGATTCTCGCCGTTGGCATGCTAGGCCTCGCCGAATTGCAAATTACTGCGATGCGTACAAACTCCAAGAGTGAAGGAATTCTTGCGGCGACTTCCATCGCCCAGGATGCTATCGAACAGGTTCAAGCGTTGGACGGCTCAGATCCTTGGCTCCAGTCCGCCACCGCCACCCCCCTTCCGCTCTCCTTGCCTTCGGGATCGATTTCTATACAAGGTGGTGGTACATACACTGTTACTTACGAACGGGTAACGCCGTACGAGGGTGTTAACAATCTCTGCTGGATACGCGTCACTGTTGTACCATCTAATAATGTAGCGAGCTCTAGTGTTTTCTCTAGGCGGTCGGTTACCATGACGACCCTTAAACGTACCTAGGAGGGCGGGCCATGCGATGCGAAAAAACTATGAAAACAGCCTGTCGCGGCATGACACTGGTTGAGCTACTCGTGGTCATGGGAATCTTTAGCGTGGTCATGATGGCTGTTATGAGTCTGTTTATTCCAGCTCAACGCTCCACAGTGGTGCAAAGCCAGGTGACCGACGTCCAAGCCAACCTGCGGCTAGCCCTGAACCGGCTCTCTCATGACCTACTTACTGCGGGATTCCTGGTCAACGGAGAGCCGATCATTTTTGAAAATGGCACAGACAATCCAACCGACTTCACTATTCAAACTTGCTTGGTTGGTTCTGGCTTCGGAAGGGTGGCCAGCAGCGTTGCGCCCAGCACTGCCGGTGCCGAAGTGAAACTCAACCTGACAAGTGCCGATATGGCCGAGGAGTTCCCCATAGGTTCATTAGTCCGGCTCATCAGCCCGGTGTCTGAGACCGAAACTGATATAGAGGATGCGTCAACGACAGAATCAACGCGTGTCTATGAAGTTGTGGCAGTTAGCGTCAACAATAATGGGACCGCCGGGTATCCCAGCGACGACTTCGCTGTCGTCGAGCTTGACGATGCCGCGGGTCACCTTACGGTTAGCGATGTCGTTGAGGAGGACATACTAGTGAGGGTTGCTGATGCTACCCAGCCTCTTGTGCAGACGATTCGTTACCGTTTTGATGACGGAAATGGCGACGGCGTGCCTGATGCTCTGACTCGCACCGTTAACGGCAGTATCTATTACCTCGCGCGCAATCTCAGCGCGGTCAACTTTGTCTATACCCCCGCTTCACCTGACCGGATTCAACAGGTTGACATCGCTCTGACAGGACAAACGCGTGAGTTGGTGGCGGGCGATGCGATCGCAGGAGCCAAAACTCGCGCCTTGCAAACATCCGTTAAGCTGCGCAACGTTTTCTGATGGAGACCGCCATGTATCTATTTAAGAATGGTTCACGCAACTCTGAAAAAGGGATGGCTCTGCTCCTTGCCATCGGATTCCTCGCTATCCTCAGCATCCTCGGTGCCGTGGTTATGCAAGTGGTGACCCGTGACCTGGGAGAAACCGCCAGCTACTCTCCGGCGAAACAGGCCTTCTACGTCAGTGACCGGGCGGTGGAGTACGCAATGAACCGCGATATCGTTATATCGCTCTCTCCATCAGTCAGTGTGGACCTGATGCTTGACGATGACATCACCCCCGGTGGCTTGACTCACAAGGAGATCATCGAGGCCGGCGCGGCTGGAACACTCCTCGCTGGTACTGTTCAAGATCTCGGCCCGACCAGCCCACTGCCGCCTGCGGTGGCGGAGCTGTATGGCACTGACTTCGGTACCAACGTGTACCACACCCAGGTCGAGTCCACCGCTCCAGGCGTTGGTTCGGCGGGTAAATCCCATGTCAACGCCGGCTATGTCCGCATTTACAAAATTGACGACGACACAATTTTCCATACTTCTGGAGGAGGCTGATCATGACTCGCAAGTTCGTAACACTTCTTACTGTTGTTGTCGCTCTGGCGATAATCGTGCCGGATGCACAGGCGGCTACTGATGAATTCCTCGGTGACTCTTCCATCTATACCGGTGTGTCGACCACCTATGGCAAGCCGAACATTTTGATTGTCATTGACAATAGCCGCTCTACAGAAAACTCCGCCAGCGGACAACCTTTCTTCCCGCACACCTATGATACTAACGGGAACCCCACAGATCATGTCTACCCCCGCGGTCTCAGGTGGGACTCACATGGTGATCCGACCTCAGAAGACTGCACCGATAGCGAACCGAGCCGCGGCTGTTTCGATCCCTGGAGCATCTACGAGATGGACAACCAAGGTGATTTTAGCAGTATTACCCTGGCTAACACCACATCGGCTCTGGAGAACTTGAGTTGTGACCCGAGTGGTGGGTTGGAAACTATCCACCAGGCGTTCATCGAATTCGGTAGCTATTCGGGTGCGGCGACGCTGACCTTTCCTACCTTGAACAGTAATGGGACCTGTATCACCAGCGGCAACAAAAACTCTGGGAAGACCTATGCCCTCGGTAACTATCTCAATTACACCAAGACAACTAACTCGGTGGTTACTTTGCCTTCGGCTGACCCGGACGTGCCCGCGGCATGTTATGAGCCAGCGCCGATCGTCAAATTGACGATTCATGAGCAGTACTGTACCAAAAAGAACACAACCCTCGATAAATGCAAAACAGAAGAATTGGCTTGGCGTGACCGGGTCAGCTATTACCAGCTGAAAGACGACGGCACGCACACTTCGGACAACGTTAGTGAACTGGATGCTATCAATGGTGACTGGAATGATCTACCCGCAGACAGCAGTTACCTCACCGTGGATGAATGGAAAACTAAAACACCCTATACGGCACCCCGCGATCGAGTGGTGACCTTCGATGTTGACGGTTCCACCACTACCGCCGTCTGCGGTGACCTCATGGATCCGCTACCGCCACCGCCGGAGCCAGGCACCCTGATGACTCAGCGCGAGGTGATTTTTCATGCCCTCGAGCAGGTGGTCAGGGTCACATCGGGGGTGGTCAACTACGGTGCCATGGTTTATGGCGGCAACAACTCCGGAGCTCGGCTGATCTCTGATATGGCCGACCTCTCGGCCGGTTCGAGCGGTGTTGCTACCGATTGCAGCGCTAACCCCACTCTTGCTCTCTGCGAGTTTATTGCTGATCTGCCCGGGCCGGGCGAGGCCGACGGAGCGCCGCGCATCAGTACGAACGCCAACCGGCCGCTGGGTGAATCGGTGTACGACGCCGGCTACTACTACGGCGCCGACTATACTTCTATTACCAACAATGAACGCATTCCTGAGGGTATTGAGAATCCCTGCGGAAACAATCACATTATCCTTATTACCAACGGCTTTTCCAACGGCGACAACTTCAACAGTATTGGAAATCCTGGTGTGGATGGTATTATCGGCGACGCCGATGGCGACGGTGCCTACGAAGATGTTTACGGACTCGGTTCGCACTGGCTCGATGACGTCGCCAAGTACCTGCGGGTCAATAATGGGATTAAGACTCACACGATACTGGCCTTCCAGGCAGCCGATTCCCTGATCTCCAATGCCGCCAAGGACGGCGAGGGCCAGTTCTACAATGTCTTCTCGGCCGAAGAACTCTCGGTAGATCTACTCAAACTGATTACCAGCATCATCAATGAGTCGAACACCTCGTTCGTCGCCCCGGTCGTGCCGGCCAGTACCACCAACCGGACGATTAGTAGCAACAAGGTTTATCTTGGCCTGTTTCGTCCCCAGCAGACCGGTGCCTGGCACGGCAATGTCAAGAAGTATGCACTTGACTCCCTCACCGGCAGATTGAAAGACAAGGACGATAATGACGCGACCGATATCTATGGCACCTTTGACAAGGATTCCATCTCTTTCTGGAGCCTCGCTGCCAACGATATGATTCCTTCAGCACCATTCGACACCACCAAAGAAAGTCTTGCTGCCTTTACCGGCTATATTGATCCCGCCGATCCTGATGTCAACAAGCCTCATGGTGACGGCGGCCAGGTCGATGCCGGCGGCTTGGGCGGCGTTTTGCTTGAGCGAATGAAGGGCCTGCTGGCTATCTTCCCGGGCTCTACCACTGATCCTTGGCAGCTCACCAACAGCAAATGGAGAAATATCTATACCTACATTGCAAATCCGCCTTCATCAACGGCCACCACGGAACTCTGGCAAACGGGCAACCGTTTTTCTCTGAGCAATTCTGCGATCACCAGTACGCTCCTTGACCTCTATGATCGAACAGTTACACCCGCAGTGCTGGCTTCGGATCTGGAGAAGGACAAGCTGATTCTCTATACCCACGGCTTTGATGTGGAGGGCCAAACTACTCTGGCGCCAGATACTGTCGGCGTTCGTAACTGGGTGTTGGGAGATATCCTGCACTCTCGACCGTTAGTTTACAACTACACCAAGTACCCTGATCTGGTCGAAAACACATGCCCACCCGACTACAATTCGAGCGACCCCGATACTGGCATTTCCTCGTCCAATGATTGGAACAGTTCCGTGGTTTACGTCGGCGCCAATGACGGTATGCTGCATGCCTTCCGTGACTGCGATGGCCAGGAACTCTGGGCGTTCATCCCTCCTAATGTGCTTAAATACCTGCAGTACATAGAATCTCCGGAAGCGGGCCATGCTACGTTTATCGACAGTGCACCATCCATGCTGGTCTATGACCAAAACGAGAACGGTATCATTGAAGGAGCCGACAGGGTCGTGCTGGTGTTTGGACAGCGCCGCGGCGGTGGCACCGAGTTTCTCGATACGTCAAGTTCTCGTGGATCCTATACTGCACTTGATGTGACCAATCCTTATCAACCTAAGCTGCTCTGGGAGTTTAACAAAGCCAATCTTGCGGAGATGGGAGAAGCTTGGTCGCAACCGCGCCTGGCTAGGATCAAGACTGGTGTTAACAGTTTCAAACTTGTCATGTTTGTTGGCGCCGGTTACGACAATAATGAGGACTTCCGCTACGGCAACACCCAGACTTTTCCTGATACCACTACTTTGAGTCTGAACAAAGATGCTGATGCGGGCGGCAGCGTGGATGGCACTGATGGGGAGACACCCCCCACTTTGGTTGCGTTTACCTCGACAGGGAATTTAGACGTCGACCAACTCAACGCACCGCGCGGGCGGGGTATTGTCGCTATTGAAGTCGCCAATTATTCACGCGCCTCTTCAGATGCCGACTTTATCCCGACCATCAGCAGCGGCACAGTTGGCACCGCCTACTGGAGCTACACCAACAGTCTCGGCACGACTAAAGGCGACCAAGTCGAATACTCGTTCGCAACTGACTTGGCGGTGCTAAGTGACAGCAACGGTTATGCCGAAGCTATCTACGCGGGTGACACGGGTGGCAACTTGTGGCGTTTTGATCTCTCCAACGCCGATAAGACTAATTGGTCAGGCAAGATACTTTTCGCGGCAAACCCCGGTGATGACAGTACTGCCGGAAGGAAGATTTTCTACCGTCCCGTTGTAGCCAATGTTGGCGCACCCCACATTTATTTCGGTACGGGCGATCGTGAACATCCCCTGAACAGGTCAACGACCGATCGCCTCTATTGCGTGATCGACTGGGAAATGGCCGCATTACCCGCAAACCGGCCTCTTGTGGAGGATCTTTTGGACCGCCCTCTTGTAGAAGGGGATCTCGAGGATATGACCCTCAACCCGATTCAGGATACTACCGATCCGGATCTTGCGGAGGAGTACCGTTCTAGGCTCTATTCCAGTCCGGCTGCTACCTCTAACCCCTTTAACGCGGATAGCGAATATACCTACGGCTGGTATATCAAGCTGGACGGCACTGATCGCATCGAAAGCGGTGACCCTGGTGAGAAGATGCTCGCACAGCCCACGGTCTTCAACGGCGAGGTGTTCTTCTCCACTTACCAGCTTGACACAGGTTCTCGGGCTGGCTGCGCAGCCGGTAACCTCGGTATTTCACGCCTTTATCACCTCAATTACAAAACCGGTGAAGCGGTTATGAACTACGATATTTATAACGATAGCATTAGTACCACCAACGATAGAGCAATGAGCACCAGGGCAGACGGTAGCCCAGCAATCCTGCAACGCACCGATCGGGTACGAACCATCGGTGAGGGAATCCCCTCGGGAATCGTCACTATCATTGATGCTTCCGGCAAGATTGTCCAGCTAATCAGCAGCTCTGACAGGGTCGAGTCGTCATCGTCGTTGGATAACAAAGGGATCGTCCCCATCTTCTCTATGCCATGGTAGGATCGACTTGACAAAAGATTTCGGCCCGTTCAACCTAATGTTGATCGGGCCGTTGCTTTAAACCTTGCGGAGGGAGATAGACGTGCAACAGATTCTGTTTTGCATTATTGCTTTAGCGGCTTTCTCGCTGGCCGGATGTGATAGCTCCGACAAGGCTTCCCCACCAAGACCGATTGAGGCAAAACCGGTGGCCGTCAAATCTGGTCCTGTTGTGCAGTTGCCTAACGATAAGCTGCTGGTCGGCATCATTCCCGACCCGCCAACCGCGGATGGTTGTCTTAAGGCCTTGGTTAGCGGCCGTGTCCAGGCCTCCTATCTCTGGGAAATCAACGGTGAGAATGTAGCCGAGCAGACGACTAATCTCCTCTGTGAAGGATTTCGGCAAAATGATGAGGTGCAGGTGACTGTGAACAGCGGCAAAGCCTCCGGAACGGTTTCTGTGATTGTCACCAACGCACCACCACGCATCACGGCGGTGACGATTAACGACGATGGTATCGCCAAGCATGGCGATCTCGTTGTCAAGCCGGAGGTCCTTGATGTTGATGGCGACCCTGTCGAACTGCGCTACCAGTGGTATGTCAACGGCGAGGCTGAGACACTTCTTACAGAGGACACCCTTTCGGCAACCAGTTATCACCGGGGCGATACAATCAGCTTTACCATCATACCTTTTGATGGAATCGCTGATGGCAAGACCTATCATAGTGCCACATTGACGGTTCCCAACGCTGCACCCCAGATCCTCTCACAATTACCAGAGAAGTTCGAGGCTATGGAATACAGCTACCAGATTGAGGCTTTGGACCCGGACGGTGATGCCGTCACTTATACACTTGAAGAGGCCCCTGACGGGATGATAGTCAACCAGGCCAGTGGGCTCATTACCTGGCCTCTGGCCGGTGTCAAACAGGGCACTTATTCGGCAAAGATCGTCGTCAGTGATCCGGATGGCGCAATCGCTTACCAAACGTTTACCCTGGCCATTGGAGCTCCGAAGAATACGGCCCTCCCTTCGACACAACCAGTGAAAAACTAGTAAAACCGATGGAGACCATCAAAAAAACAGCGAATCGGCAGGATCGTGCAACGGGCAGTATAGTATTTAAACTCGATACTTCTGTTAGGTTAGAAAATTTTATACAGTGAAAGTCAGCGGTTCGATTAAATCGCTGAGATAAAAAACGGGAGTGCCTTTTGGCCCTCCCGTTTAAATTAAAACCTCAGACATCCCTCTCTTCAAAAAAGCAGAGTTTCTCCCTAATACTTGATATTGTAAAAAACCTTCGCACCATTAAACAGCGCGACATCGCATAGTTCGTCTTCGATGCGCAGCAGCTGGTTGTACTTGCAGACGCGGTCGGTGCGGCAGAGCGAGCCGGTTTTGATCTGGCCGGCGTTGGTGGCCACGGCCAGGTCGGCGATGAAGGTATCTTCGGTTTCGCCGCTGCGGTGGGAGATGACGGCAGTGTAGCCGGCACGCTTGGCCATTTCGATGGCATCCAGGGCTTCCGTGAGGGTGCCGATCTGGTTGACCTTGATCAGGATCGAGTTGGCGATACCCTTCTCGATCCCTTCCTTGAGAATCTTGGTATTGGTGACGAAGAGGTCGTCGCCGACCAGCTGGATGCGGTCGCCAAGACGCTCGCTGAGCAGCTTCCAGCCATCCCAGTCGTTTTCCGACATGCCGTCTTCGATGGAAATGATCGGGTAACGCTCCACCAGGTCGGCGTAGAATTCCACCATGTCGGCCGCGCTCTTGACTTTCTGCGCTTCATTCTCCAGGACGTACTTGCCGTCTTTGTACAGCTCGCTGGCGGCGACATCGAGAGCGAGCATGACGTCTTCACCCGGCTTGTAGCCGGCGGCGCGAATGGCATCCATGATGACTTCAAGCGCCTCTTCGTTGCTCTTCAGATCGGGCGCGAAACCGCCTTCGTCGCCGACCGCCGTGTTGTAGCCCTTGTTTTTGAGAACCTTTTTCAGGGCATGAAAAATTTCAGCGCCCATGCGCAGGGCTTCCTTGAATGATCCTGCGCCGGTCGGCATGATCATGAATTCCTGTATATCGACATTGTTGTCGGCGTGCTCGCCGCCATTGATGATGTTCATCATCGGCACCGGCAGCTCTTTGGCGTTGATGCCGCCGAGATACTGGTAGAGGGGCAGGCCGGAGTCTTCGGCCGCCGCTTTGGCGACGGCCAGGGAAACGCCGAGCAGGGCATTGGCGCCAAGATTGCTCTTGAAATCGGTGCCGTCCATTTCCATGAGTTTGCGGTCGATTTCGGTCTGATCAGTGGCTTCCCAGCCGAGCAGGGCTTCCGAGATCTCCTCGTTGACGTGGGCGACGGCTTGCAAAACGCCCTTGCCGAGATAACGGTCCATGTCGCCGTCACGCAGCTCCAACGCTTCCCGTTCGCCGGTCGATGCGCCGCTCGGTACGGCAGCGCGGCCCATGGCGCCGCTTTCCAGGTAAACTTCGACTTCAACGGTTGGGTTGCCGCGCGAATCGAGAATTTCACGGGCATAGATATCAACAATTTCACTCATTGGTTTGTGTCCCCTTATGCGAAGGAATGGTTTGGATGGTGCTTGTACGGCCTTTTTTATAGCACATCAGCATAAAATTTAAACCCCTTTTTGCCTGAAGTCAGGCCACCCGAAATGCGATGTAATTGATTTACACAATCCATAGGTGCTATTTTAGAAAACTCGCGTGTCTGAGGTCTGGATAAAGACCGTACGGTTTTTGGTGTAAGCCCTTAACCCAATGGTTTGGCTTTTGACCTATCAGATTTTATCAGACCTTATCCGCGGCTAAATGAATGGTTTGGTTTTAGCTTGATCAGCGTCCCGTAAAAAGCTTGTCTGCTTTTGCAGGGCTTTTGAGAGCGTAACACATTTTATCATTGAGGTTGTTTTTTGGACGATACCATACTGCGGCAAAGTTTTGAGCCGGCCGACCCCAAACTGGCCCATGCGCTTTTCGGTCAGCACAACCGGCATCTTCAACAAATCGAGCGTCTCACCGGGGTGCGTGTCAGTTCGAAGGGGACCACCGCCCTGCTGGAGGGCACCAGCGCCAATCTGCTGCATTCGATACGCCTGCTGGAAGAGCTGACCGGCCTGCTGAAAGTCGGCTTCCCTCTCCGTTCTCCCGATATCGAGTATGCTGAACGCATCATGCGCATGGACGGTTCGGCAAAGCTCACGGATATCTTCCTTGATACCGTGGCGGTTTCGTCGCGCAACAAAGCCATAGCACCGAAATCCCTTGCCCAGAAAGCCTATCTCGACGCCATGCGCAGCAGCGATGTTGTCTTCGGCATAGGCCCGGCCGGGACCGGCAAAACCTACCTGGCGATGGCGATGGCCGTGGCGAGCTTGAAAAAGAAGGAGATCAGCCGTATTGTCCTGGTCCGTCCGGCGGTGGAAGCCGGGGAAAAGCTGGGCTTTCTGCCGGGAGATCTGACCGAGAAGGTCAACCCTTACCTGCGCCCGCTGTATGATGCCCTTTACGACCTGATGGATTTTGACCGTGGCCAGGCGTTGATCGAACACGGTGTTATCGAGGTGGCTCCCCTGGCGTTCATGCGCGGCAGAACGCTCAACGATGCTTTTGTGATTCTCGATGAGGCCCAGAATACCACCACGGAACAGATGAAGATGTTTTTGACGCGGCTTGGCTTCGGCAGTCGTGCCGTCATTACCGGGGATGTCACCCAGACCGACCTGCCCAACGGCCGTATCTCCGGGCTGGTCCAGGCCATGGATGTGCTGCGCCATGTCGATGGCATCCGCTTTGTCCACTTTACCGATATGGATGTGGTCAGACACCCGATTGTCCAGGCCATTGTCAGGGCCTACGATGCTCATAAGCCCGCCTAGTCGATTAGCGCGGGTAAGAGGATATACATGCCTAAAAGTGAACGCAAGCCTGAGACCGGCTCCGCGAAAAAATCACCATCGCGCCTGACCAGGCAGAAACTGCCCGTAGGTGATGAAAAGCTCCAGAGAACCTTGCTGCTGATCCTGCTGGTGGTGTCGCTGACCTTTATCATCGTACCGAAAGGGGTTCTGATGTCGACCGAATTTGCCCCCGGCGACATCGTGCCACGTGACATCAAGGCGCCGCACGATCTTTTGATCCCTGATGAGGATCTGTCTGCGCAGAAGCGCAATGAAGCAGAAAAGGCGGTTGCCAACCTTTATGATTACGACCTGACCACCGCAGCCATGATCGCTGATCAGGCGGGGCAGATCCTCAGCTCCCTACAGGTTGTTCACGTCCAGGACCTGACCGAAGAACAACAGATCGCCGCTCTGGAATCAAGCTTTGGCATGAAAATGGACCAGCCAGCCTTTCTGGCACTGAAGGAGCTCTCAGCGCGGAACGGCATCAAGGCGCGCATCAAACAGATCATGACGAATCTGTATCAGCAGAAAGTTGTCGGCAATCTCAAACTGTTTGAGGCCGACCGCCTAAAGGGCGTGGTTTTCCGCAGCCTTGACGATGCGCATACGGAAAGACCTGACAGTGGACAAGAGCTGGTCATAGGTCTGGGAGAACTCCAGGAGTCGTTGAAAAAAGCGGTTGACGAAACGGCCTTGCCGGGCAACCAGCAAAAAGCCCTGCGAGAGTTGATCGTGCCCTTATTGCGGCCGAATATCTCGTTCAACCAGAACGAAACCGATGCGCGCAGAAAACTTGCCAGAGAAGACGTCAAGCCGGTCCTCATCCAGGTCAAGAAGGGCGAGATGATTGCCCGTGAGGGTGACCGCATCACGAACGACCAGATCAAGCGGCTTGGCGCCCTGAGTGATGACGGCAGTGCCGTGGCCTTGTGGCGCAATGCCATGGGCATGCTGCTCAGCTGCTTCCTGCTAATCTATTTTGCCCACACCTTTGCTCTGCGCAATATACGCAAGTACCGTCCTGACAACCGCGACCTGATCTTTTTGACGATGGTCTTTATCGTCCACGTTCTGGTGCTGAAGATCTGCATCTTCATCTCCGCGGCCCTGGGAAGCGCCTTCCCTTATGTTGATCAGAACGCCTATTATTACGTGTTCCCCTTTGCCGTCGGTTCCATGCTGGTGCGCATTGTCCTGAATTCCGAAATCTGCCTGATTTTTGCGATTCTTTCGGCCATTGTGACCGGCGCCCTGTTCGGCAACAGCTTTGCCGTCATGGTCTTTGTCTTCCTGACCAGTCTTGCCTCGGCTCACTGGGTCCGCCACGTCACCGAGCGCTCCTCGCTTTTCCGGGCCGGATTGCGTCTCGGCATGTTTAACTTCATGCTGCTTTTCGCCCTGCACCTCATGACCAGCCGGCCCTTCGATCTGCAGTTGATTTACAAGCTTGGCTTTGGCTTTGCCGGCGGTCTGGTGGCCGCTGTCATGGTGACCGGGATCGTTCCCCTGGTGGAATCGCTGTTCCGCTATACGACCAACATCAAGCTGCTTGAACTGGCCAACATGAACAATCCGGTCCTGCGCGATCTGATGGTGCAGGCACCGGGGACTTATCATCATTCGGTGATTGTCGGCAACCTGGCCGAAGCCGCAGCGGAAAATATCGGCGTGAATCCGTTGCTGGTCAGGGTCGCCGCCTATTACCACGATATCGGTAAAATCAGGAAGCCGCTCTATTTCGTTGAAAACATAGGCGGGCAGGAGAACCGGCACGACAAGCTGGCCCCGTCAATGAGCTCCCTGATTCTCATGGCGCATGTCAAGGACGGGACCGAGCTGGCGCGCGAGAACAAGCTTGGCAAAGCGCTCACAGACATTCTGCGCCAGCACCACGGCACCAGCCTGATGAAATTTTTCTACGAGCGGGCGCAAAGCAAGGCCGACCCGGAAGTGGAACAGATCGATGAGCGGGATTACCGCTATCCCGGGCCCAAGCCGCAGACCCGTGAAGCGGCCCTGGTGATGCTGGCTGATGCCATCGAGGCGGCCAGCCGAACCTTGACCGATCCGACTCCGGCCCGCATCCAGGGGATGGTGCAGAAGATTATCAACAATATCTTTATTGATGGACAGCTTGATGAATGCGAGCTGACCCTTAAAGATATTCACAATATTGCGAAAAGTTTCAACCTTGTACTGGGCGGTATTTTCCACTATCGCGTCGATTATCCCGAGCCGGTCAGCAAGGAACGTGGTACAGAAAAAGGGCCAAGGAGTGTAGATGAAGATCGCGATCGAAAATCGTCAGAGACGGCATCAAATAAGGAAAATGTCCCTAAGAAGCGTCGCAAGGATGATCTTAAGCGTCTCGGGATGTCCTGATGCCCGGCTGTCGGTGCTGATCGTCGACGATGTCATGATTCAGGAGATCAATCGCGATTTTCTGGGCAAAGACCGCCCGACCAACGTCATCTCTTTTGCCATGCAGGAAGGCGAGGGGAAAGGTGTGCAGCCGGACCTGCTTGGCGATGTGGTCATCTCTGCAGAGACGGCAGCACGCGATGCCGCAGAGGCGCAGACGTCCTTTGAGAGTGAGCTGTATTTTCTGCTGCTGCATGGCATTCTGCATCTGCTTGGCTATGACCATGAACGCGGTTCGCAAGCGGAGGCAAAACGCATGGAATCCAGGGAGCGGGAAATATTCTCACTGGTTCGCGAGGAGTTTCTTGTCGCATGAAAGGTGAGCCAGCCCGGCCCCGCGGATTTATCGGCAGCCTGAATTGTGCCATCGAGGGTATTCTCTGGGCGGTTAAAACCCAGGGGCACATGCTCTTTCATGTGATTATGGCGATTCTGGTCCTGGTCGGGTCTCAGGTCCTGCACCTCACGCTGCACGAATTTTCTCTGCTGGCCCTGGCAATTACCCTGGTTTTATTTGCCGAACTTGTGAATACTGCAATCGAAGTGACCGTTGATCTGGCGTCACCTGATTTTCATCCCCTCGCACAACGTGCCAAAGATGTTGCCGCTGGTGCGGTGCTTCTCGCCAGTGTCGGTGCCATGGTTCTCGGCTACCTGGCATTGTCGAGATTCTTTTTTGCTGGCGAGGTTGATGGCACCCACGATTTTATGAGAACAACCGGCAACCTGGCGATTCTCTCGGTCGTGGTCGTTGTGCTCCTGGTGATCCTGGTCAAGGCCCGGGTCGGTCGGGGCATGCCCCTGCAGGGGGGCATGCCAAGCGGGCACGCCGGGATCGCTTTTTCCATAGCCACCTCTCTGGCGTTTGCGGAAGTCGGCCTGCCGGTCATCCTGCTGGCCTGGCTTCTGGCGGCCATGGTGGCACAAAGCCGGGTTCTGCTCGGCGTGCACAGTTTTAAGGAAATGATTGCCGGCTGCCTGATCGGCAGCTTGACGACTATCGCCATGCAACTGGCATTTCACTAGTTTTCGTCTGGAAACGGCCCTTTTCCGCAATCTCTGCGTCAATCGGCAGATTTGATTGTGCGGCGTAAAGGACTACGCCTCCGCTCAAATCCTTGATTTCCTTGACCTTGCAAAAAATTGCTCGTTTCCAGATCGAAAAC
>JBPPMB010000218.1:0-25478 GCA_051305855.1 Desulfuromonadales bacterium | reverse complement strand
TTTAGCTCTTACACCATCTCTTACAATAATCGCCATCCAGACATGGGTGAAAACCATAACCATTACAGCGAGGAAAGTAATTAGGTCTTCAATCATTTGAATATGCTCTGAATAATACTGAATTTTCGATCGTCACTACCTTTTACCATGTCGCGAAAAAACATAAGCAATGATCAGCAAAGGATATACTAAAATGGCTTCAACGAATTTTCCCTGGAAAAGAGCGAATGTACTGAACAGCAAACCAACTATTATTAGGACTATAAGCAGTATCGCAATCGGACGGTTCATGATTTTTCTCGCTTTGATAATCTCGAATCTGGAATCTGGGTGTAAACCTTTCCATTTTAGTACCGCAGATTATGAAACAAATCCAGTCATTGGTTAACGGCTAGATATTCCATCGGGGTGAGGTTTCCCAGCGACTCATGGGGTAGTTCTTCGTTGAATTGTTTGACCCAGTTTTTCGTGATCTCCTCAACCTCTTTATAAATGCTGCATTACAAGAAAAACCCCCGGTCCTGAGATCAAGGGTTTTTGTGATTTATAAATGGAGAAATATAAGAAATAGCCCCACAGCCCAGAAGTGGGGGAGTCTGTGGGGCGGGGTTGACGTTGCGGAAAGTTCAATACCTTGCCTCAAGTAAATATTACTTATTTCGTTACCTAGAAGTCAAGTGGCAGTGACCTTAATTTTATGGAGTAAACTGTCTCTCAAATGTCTCTATCAATAACACGCCGGTTTTCGTCTCGGTAGTGGTGACTTATAAAAACCATCACGCGAACAACCGACGTATCACCCAGTCCGCTTGAGTGATTAGCCATTCTCGATTATTGCAGTGCTGGATGAACCCAGGGTTGCATGTCAAACATTGTGCTTATACTGGGGACAAGAATTTCTACCCTGGCATCTGGCCACGCCTTCAGACCTGGAAATTTGACTCCAATAAAATGAACACCAAGATCACAGCTTGTCTCAAGTGTCATGAGTGAGATGTTGTTTTCTTGAACCTCACCATCAATCTTTATCTTTAGTTCATCTGAAAAAGTGCTCACGGACGTGAGCGAACCACGCACTGCAAAAAGAGCATCGATCTGGACGTCATTTACGAGAAGCGTCGGCGTGATTCCAAGGGTTTCATCCTGGTAGTTCAAGTTGACATACTGATTTTCTGGTAAAATCACCCGACAGTAATAGTCCGTTTCTGATTCCTCTGGTAAGCGCTGTCGGTGTTCCAGATCACGCCGCTTCGCTTCTGCCCTTAACCTCGAGCTATGGTCTTCACTCTTGGTCAAGACGATACGTGAATGCGTTGTGTTGTAATCCTGTGTCTGAACCCATCCGTCTTTACTCACCATCAGGCGTGAAGAGACCGGCCCCTTGAAGGTAATAACGAACAACCCGTCTTGATCTGTTTGAGTTGTTTCGGAGCAAAAGTCTTTATCCCACACCAGATAGCCCGCATCGCCCCGCCCCCATCCTGGGTAACAAGCCCTAACAGACACGTCGATCAAGGAGTTACCCGATTCATCTACGACCTTTCCCGTAATGGTTAGAGGATCATAACTGCAAGCAGTACTAACCATCATGAACTGAATCGCACAAATAAATCTGATAAGACTAGTGATTTTTTTGATTCTTTTCGCGTTCATTTGAGGTCACTTTAGTGGCTAACGGACCAAGCAGACTGGAACTGGTCCTTTTCAATTGTGTAGAAACCTTTACTCGGTTCTGTATGGCTCACCAGAAGACATATCCTGATGTCTTCTTGTAGTGACGTTGAAGGTCGGAAGGGACAGTAAATCTGTAGTAGTAGATTGAATTGCGGATAACGAGATGGGTCTGAGCGGGTTTAGTGCTGGTGCCAAGATGTTTTGTACTGGTCTTGAAGGTAGTGGTAGCCATGGTGTTGCCTCCTTGAGTGTTCGTACCAGATTTCGTACCAGCACATCAGAAGGAAACAAAAAAGCCCCTATTTCTAAAGGCTTACAGTGTTTTTGGTGCCGAAGGGGAGACTCGAACTCCCACGTCCATACGGACACTAGACCCTGAACCTAGCGTGTCTACCAATTCCACCACTTCGGCAGTGAAGCGAGGGCAATTTATAGCAAAAGGGAAAAACCAATGCAATAGAAAAATCGGGGACTGGCAACCGGAGGCTGGAGAATGGTTTGCCTTAACACCTTATTCGCGCAACCGTTGCGGAGCGACCATAACTGTCCGGTACCTATCGACGGTTACCAGGCCCGGACGAGCGCCTTTCGGTTTCTTGACGTCCCTGCCCTGCGCTACAATGACTTCGACCTTTCCGGCATCCTTGCCTTTGGAGTAACCGGCAGCGAATGATGCTGCGAAAAGTACGTCATCTTCAGAGACTCGCCCCACCTGCCCTTCACATTTCAACAGCAGATGACATCCCGGCATGCGGTGCGCGTGGAACCAGAGATCGTCAGGACCCGTCAGGCGACGGCTGACGTAATCGTTGGTACGGCTGTTCTTGCCCCAGAAGAGTCTCAGCCCTCCGGGCGTCTCTGCCTGGTGCAGCTGATCCTCCGGCGCAATACTTTGACGCCTGCCAAGCTGGCCCTTGGTTGCTTGCAGCAGGCCGGCAGACTCGAGCTCGAGCTGCACCTGGTATAAGTCGTCGCCCCCTTCCGCTTCTTCCAGGGCAAGCTCAACCTGATCCAGCCAGGCGATCTCCTGCCCGGTCTCGTGCAGACGGCGCCGATGATGATCACCGGCCCGCTTGGCCTTGCGATACAGCTTGAAATAGCGTTCCGCATTCTCCTGGGGTGAGGACTTGACGTCGAGGGGGATTGTCATCTTGACGACCGGTGATTGGTAATAATCATCAACCTCGACCGATCCACTGCCGCGCTTGATATGATGGAGATTGGCCAGCAGAAGGTCACCCTTGATACGCAATGCTTCGGGATCAGCTTGCCGGACGCTATCTGCGGCAATATTCTCGAATCTCTTTGTGAATTTATTGCGTTGCCTGGTGATGACGTTTTTAAGGCGAGCAGTCAGATCCCCGGCTGCTTCGTGCCCCTCATTCCGGGGCGCTTCTAAGAGTGCGGACAAGTCCTCAAATCGTTCCACCTTGGTAAAACCTTGCAAACCAAGCGAGAGTGGCAGCAAACCGGACTGGCCGTCCCATGCCACTCGCAAAGCTGCAAACGATCCTGCGTTGAAGGTGGCCTGCAGATTGCCCAGCAGCGTCTCAAGGGGTTGGCCCGCCGATCTTTCCAGGCAGAGCGCCTGGGCCAGAGCCGCAGACATCGGTGCGACATCGAGGCGGACCAGGGCCTGCTGGTCAGCGGCCGTGTTCAGAACCGCGGCCAGTTCTGCCGGGTTGCCGAACAGGGACATCCTTTGCTTCTGCGCAGGCAGGACATAAGCTTCACCCGGCAGCAGCGTTCTGGCCCCTTCCCGGCGCCACAGCAGATCGACGATGCGTCCGGATGCGTCAATCAGCATCAGGTTGCCCTGCGCACCGAACGCTTCCAGGATCAGGTCGTAACCTTCGGAGTTTGGCCCTGTGAAGATGAAATGCACGATGCGATCCAGAGGCTCGGCACGCACTTCCATCAGGCGACGCAGGCGGGCACGCAGCAGCTGGCAGAAGCGAGGCGGACTGGCAGGCGCGGCATGGGTAAGGCGGGTCTGGTAAAAGCTGCCCTGACCATCGGCTTTCAAAAGCAGCTGCAGCTTCTCACGTCCGGTCCAGAACCTTAAGACCAAGGTCCCTGCGGTGATCTGTATCACGCGGTCCAGGCGACTGTGGGCAAGCTTGCGGTTAAGCTCTACCGCCATGGCTTGAAAAATGACACTATCCATGAGCAGAGATTAGAGCATGTCGCGACCAGACTGCAAGGGATCTCTGGTATCGGCATCTTATGCATTGAGGTTAAGCTATGTGGTGCAGGACGGCGTTGGGCAAGATAATTCATCGGTAATGCACTGTGAAATGCACATACTTTCTTCTTGACTTAACAGATAAATTCGGCATGATTAAAGTCCGTTTTTATTGAAAAAAGGACGGCACAGCATGTGGGCTGCAGCTGTTGCCTGCGGGAAGTTAAGTGACAACGTTGGACGCAGGCAATGGCTGCAGACCACATGCACCCGTTAATGTGCTGAACAGTTACAAAAGGAGATAAACCATGCCAGAACAACCGAATTACCGTCTTGCCACCAGGGCTCTCCACGCAGGTCATGAACCGGACCCGACCACCAACTCGCGGGCCGTTCCGATCTACCAGACAAGTTCCTATGTGTTCAATTCAAGCGAGCATGCCGCCAACCTGTTTGCCCTTGCCGAGATGGGCAATATCTATACCCGCCTGATGAACCCCACTTCCGATGTCCTCGAGAAACGCCTGGCTGAACTTGATGGGGGGGTTGGCGCCCTGGCGGTGGCGTCCGGGACTGCAGCAATCAACCTGGCGGTACTCAACCTGGCCAGGGCTGGAGACAATATCGTCTCGACCCAGTATCTCTATGGCGGGACCTACAACATGTTCAACTACACCCTGAAACGCATGGGGATCACCGTCAAATTTGTCGACAGCAGCAACCCGGACAACGTTGCCCGGGCAATTGATGCCAACACCAAGGCCGTGTTTTCCGAAACCATCGGCAATCCCAAGAACAATGTCGATGATTTCGAAGTGATCGCCCGCATCGCGCATGACCAGGACCTGCCCTTTATCGTCGATAATACGGTCGCAACACCCTTCCTGTTCAAGCCTTTTGAACATGGTGCCGATATTATCTGCTACTCACTGACCAAGTTCATCGGCGGCCATGGCACCAGCATTGGCGGCGCGGTCGTCGACAGCGGCAAGTTCGACTGGTCAAGTGGACGGTTTGATGAATACACAACACCAGATCCGAGCTATCACGGCCTGGTTTACTATGAGGCGCTCGGTGCCATGGCTTATATTCTCAAGATGCGCCTGACACTGCTGCGCGACCTGGGTCCCTGCATCTCGCCATTCAACTCATTCCAGTTTCTGCAGGGGCTGGAAACCCTGCACGTGCGCATGCCGCGTCACTGTGAAAACGCCGTCAAGGTCGCCCGCTTCCTCGAAGGGCACGCCTCGGTTGAATGGGTCAATTATCCCGGCCTTGAGAGTCACCCGGATTACGCGAGGGCGAAACGTTATCTGCCCGCTGGGCAAGGGGCCATTCTTGGGTTCGGTATCAAGGGTGGCAGAGAAGCCGGGGCAAAGTTCATCGATTCAGTCAAGCTTTGCAGCCACCTGGCGAATATAGGAGACGCCAAGACCCTGGTTATTCATCCCGCCAGCACCACGCACCAGCAACTCTCCGACGCTGAGCAGCTTGCGTCCGGCGTCAGTGCCGACTATATCCGTGTCTCGGTCGGTATAGAAGACGTTGAGGATATTATGGAAGACCTTGACCAGGCATTAAAAATCAGCCAGGCCTGAATTCATGACATGTGACCTTGAAAAGCGGGCATTTCTGCCCGCTTTTCTTTTGCTCAAGGGCCTGGCCCGTGCTATCTTTCCGAAACTTCGAGCAGGTATCGTCAGGATCAAGATTAATGCGTAACTGGTTGGAATACATTATTTTTATCTGTGTTGTCAGCATGGTCAGGTTCTTGCCGAGAGCAATGGCGCTCCATCTTGGCAAGCGGCTGGGACACCTGGCCCGGTATCTCCAGAGACGGCGGGTGGGCATAGCCCGTGAAAATCTGCAGAATGCATTTCCGGAGATGTCGGCCAGAGAGGTCTTTGTAACCATCAGCGCGATGTTCAAACACCTGGGCATCAGTTTTATCGACATGCTGCGTATTGACCGCTATCGCGGGCAGCATGATCTTGACCGTTACTTTGCAATCAGCAATAAAGAACATTTGGTCGAAGCTCTCGATCTGGGGCGTGGCTGCATTATTTTGAGCGCACATCTCGGCTTCTGGGAGGCAGGAACGTTCTTTCTGCCATTATTGGGGTTCACGACCGGCGTGGTTGCCAAGCCAATGCGTAACCCCCTGGTTGATGCTTTCTTCTCCCGCCTGCGTCAAGCCAACGGCACCTATATCATCAACAGCCGCAAAGGCGCGCGCGGCATCCTTAGATCATTACAGAAGAACCATGTGGTCTGTATCCTTCTCGATCAGCATTTGGCAGGCAAAGGGTCGATTTCAGCACCTTTCTTTGGCCGGCTGGCACATACCACAACCATCATCACACAAATGGCAACCCGCTATCAGATACCGATCGTTACGGCATTCTCCTATCGTCTCTCTGACAACACCTATCAATGTCATTTTTCAGAGATGTTTCTTCTCGAGGGCGGCCTGGGCGAGGAGGATATACTTGCGAACACCACGCGGCTCAACCAGCTGCTTGAAGCCGGGATCCGCCGGGATATCAGCCAGTGGTTCTGGCTCCATCGACGTTGGCGGCCCTGCTGTGAAAAATAGAATCATCGCCAAACCGTTTCATATCGTCCTCATAGAACCGGAGATCCCGCCGAACACAGGGAATATTGCAAGACTCTGTGGTGCAACCGGCACAGTCCTGCATCTGGTCGGAAAACTCGGGTTTTCTATCGACGACAAGCATCTCAAGCGGGCCGGACTGGATTACTGGGATGCCGTGGATGTCCGTCAATGGCCGGACCTCGATACACTGCAGGCGAACTTCCCTGAGGGCAGATTCTGGTATACCTCGAAGAAGGCCGGGAAAATTTACGTACAGGCGGATTTCCAGCCGGGAGACTTCCTGGTTTTTGGCAAAGAGACGCTTGGGCTGTCAGCAGAGTTGTTGCAACGGAATGCCGTGCGGTCGATACGCATTCCGATCCAGAGTCCGGTTGTCCGCAGCCTGAATCTTTCAACGGCTGCGGGGATCGTTCTCTATGAGGCCTTGCGCCAGACCGGACAGCTTGAAGAAGTCTTGCAGCAGGATCATTAACCAAAGAGCAGTGCCATAATGCCTGAGTATCACAGTCGCAAAAAAAAGCGCCACACAGGGCGCTTTTTTTCTTTGTGTTATTCCAGGCTCCCCTCAATGCGAATCAGCAGGGGCTCTTCCTGAATCACATCCAAGCGGTTGATTTCAGCAACGGCCGCGACCACGTTGCGTTCTTCAGCTTCATGCGTCATGAAGACGATCGGCACGGCATTCGCTGCATGGCGATGGGGTTGAATCATGGATTCGATACTGATTTCGTACTTGCCGAGGATCCCCGCGATCTGTGCCAGGACGCCCGGTTGGTCCTTCACAGTAAACCTGAGGTAATAGGAGGTAACGAGCTGTTCCATAGGCTTTATTACGCTCGATATTAACTGCTTCTGATAGCAACCCATGGCGGGCACCCTGATGCCGTCGTTGCTGCGCAGGTCGCGGGCGACAGAAAGGACATCGCCCATGACAGCACTCGCCGTAGCGGCCATCCCGGCACCATATCCGGAGAGCATGACCGGTCCGGAGAAGTCTCCTACCAGCCGGATACTGTTGAAGACACCGCTGATCGACGACAAGGGATAGCCGGCAGGGATCATGGTCGGGTGCACCCTGGCTTCAACCCGCTCGCCATCGCGCTTACCGATCGCCAACAGCTTGAGCTTGTAACCAAAGTCCCGCGCATACTCGATATCAAGAGCCGTCACCCTGCTGATGCCTTCGGTATAGATCTGAGCGAAATCGACCTTTGTGCCAAAGCAGAGGCTGATCAGCAAAGCCAGCTTGTGCGCGGTGTCGATCCCTTCCACATCAAAAGTTGGATCCGTCTCGGCATAACCATGCTGTTGCGCCTCAGCCAGCACGTCTTCGAAGCCTTCACCTTCTTCATCCATGCGCGTCAGGATATAGTTGCAGGTGCCATTCAGGATGCCATAAACAGCTGAGAAGTTATTGGCGCCGAGATTCTCCTTGATCGCCGATATAACCGGGATGCCGCCACCGACAGCAGCCTCGAACATGACATTGACTCCTGCTTCCTCAGCGGCACGGAAAATTTCCTCGCCATGTCTGGCAAGCAGGGCCTTGTTGGCAGTCACAACGTGTTTGCCATTGCGGATGGCCTGCAGCACAAAAGTGCGGGCCGGCTCATAGCCGCCAATCAACTCGATGACGATCTGTATTTCAGGATCATTCAACAACACTTGAGCGTCACCGGTCAGCAACCCCGGGGCAAGCTGCACTCCACGGTCGGTGGTGGTATCGAGATCGGCAATACGCACCAATTCAAGCCTTACACCGAGACGACTGGTCAGAAGGTCTGAATTTTTCTGAAAAACTTTGACAACGCCGGTACCAATCGTACCGAAGCCAAGCAGGCCAACCTTGATTTTCTGCATAACGTTACCTTTTCGAGAAAAATCTGTGAACCCTGGCATCGATTCTCAGATTGAAACAACCGGTTCACAGGAGAAACGACAAGCTTCAATACCAACCCCCTCGGCAGCCAGGGCGTTTTCTATCTGTTGCTGCAAAAAAACAGGGGCTGCCGCTTCGTGCGGCATGAACGTCAAAGCGACATCCCTGAACCCCGCTTGAGCTGCAACGTTCAGCATGTGCCTGACAAGCGCAGCATAAGTTTCCTGACAGAGCCCATGCCACTTGCCAGCGCCGACGAAAAGCACCCAGTCCGCCTGAAGCTTGCCGTTGTTTTGCAGCACAACATGCTCACCGGCATGACCATGGACTTCGCCATCGAGAAGCATTCTGGTCAACTGGCCGTCAAGACGCCAGTCCAGCAGCGCCGCAGGGCCTTCAAGGGGCTTCTGATCAGAGAAAAACAGCGCTGCAACCGATTCTCCGGGCATGCAATCGGCTGGCAGCGTCACTCGTTGCACCAACTTCATGCTGGTGTGGATCGATGCTGCTGAGAGAGGTGATCCAGAACGCCATTAATAAATGAAGAGGTTTCTTCGGTACCAAAGCGCTTGCCGATCTCAATGGCCTCATTGATCACGACATTGTGAGGAACATCCGGGCAGTAGATCAATTCAAAAGCCGCTAATCTCAGGATGGCCAGATCAACCCTCGCCATACGGTCAAGGGCCCAATTGGTTGAATAGGAGTTGATTTCCCGATCGATACGTTCAAGGTTTTCTGCAACTCCGCAAACCAGCCGCTCAGCAAAATGCCTGACTTCAGGTTGCGCGGGTGTCGTCTCATCAACAACAGTATCACCGAGTACATCGTTGCGGAACTGGAAATTTTTCCAGAAATCCCCGAGCACATGCTCGAGGGTTCCGCCTTCATGGTCGGCCAGACTGTAAAGTACTTTCAGGGCCATTTCGCGCCCCTGGCGTCTCATCCCTCGTGACATCCCGCTTATAAGGCCTTATAGAGGTTGGCCATTTCGACGGCAGCCATGGCCGCATCGAAGCCCTTGTTGCCGGCTTTGCTGCCAGCGCGTTCGATCGCCTGCTCTATCGTGTCGGTCGTCAAGACACCAAAGGCCACAGGAATGCCGGAATCCAGGGAAACAGTGGCGACACCCTTCGAGACTTCGGCACTGACGTAATCAAAATGGGGCGTTGCGCCACGGATCACCGCACCGAGGCAGACGATAGCGTCGTACCGACCGGATGCGGCCATCTTCTTGGCAGCAGACGGAATCTCATAAGCACCGGGAACCCGAACCAGGTTGATATCATCATCCTTCGCACCGTGACGCAGCAAGGCATCAATGGCGCCTTCGACGAGACGATCGCTGATAAAGCTGTTGAATCTGCTGACCAGCAGGCCGACGCGCAGCCCCTTGGCATCCAGTTTTCCCTCGATAATTTTGGGCATCTTTAGCCTCCCGTAGAGCATGGTCCGGAACGACCGGTTCCGAAGTTATAAATTTTCAAGCAAGTGACCGAGCTTTTGCTGCTTGGTTTTGAGATATTTAAGATTGCTCTTGTTGGCTGGCATCTCAATCGCTACGCGTTCGACGATCTCCAGGCCATAACCTTCCAGGCCGATAATCTTACGCGGGTTATTGGTCAACAAACGAATCTTGCGGATGCCTAATTCAGTCAGGATCTGGGCGCCGATCCCGTAATCTCGGAGATCCGCTTTGAAGCCAAGCGCCTCATTGGCTTCTACGGTGTCATGACCCTGATCCTGGAGGTTGTACGCTTTGAGTTTATTGACCAGGCCAATACCACGTCCCTCCTGACGCATATAAAGGACGACACCTGCCCCCTCAGCCGCGATCATGCGCATTGAGGCGTACAATTGCTCACCGCAATCACAACGCTCCGAACCAAACACGTCTCCGGTCAGGCATTCGGAGTGGACCCTGACCAGGACCGGTTTATCAGGGCTTATTTCTCCCTTGTACAGGGCAATATGCTGACATTTATCAACGGCGTTATCGTAGACAACGGCCTGGAACTCGCCGCCGGCCTTGGTCGGTATACGGGTTACCGCGGCACGGGTAATCAGCAACTCCTTGCGCATCCGGTAGGCAACCATGTCGGCAATTGCAACTAAGCGCAGCTGGTGTTTTTTGGCAAAGACACGGAGTTCCGGCATGCGCGCCATGGTTCCATCACCATTCATGATCTCGCAGATCACACCCGCCGGCTTTAATCCGGCCATGCGGGCAAGATCCACCGAGCCCTCGGTCTGGCCGGCGCGCACCATGACCCCGCCCTTCTTGGCGCGCAGCGGGAAAACATGCCCCGGGCGGGCCAGGTCCAGAGCCGTGGTTCCATCGGCAATCGCAACCTGGATCGTATGGGCGCGATCTGCTGCCGAGATGCCGGTGGTGACCCCCCGGCGCGCTTCTATGGACACGGTAAAAGCAGTACCGAAAGAAGAGGAATTGTCCTGGACCATAAGCGGTAGACCGAGATGGTCGGCGCGCTCTTCAGTCAAAGTCAGGCAGATCAGGCCGCGGCCTTCCTTGGCCATAAAGTTCACGGCTTCAGGGGTGACCATTTCTGCAGCCATGCAGAGATCGCCTTCATTCTCACGGTCTTCGTCATCCACCAGAATGACCATTTTCCCCTGGCGAATATCTTCAAGTGCATCTTTAACGCGGTCTAAAGGCATAGAGCTCCCTGTCAGTCAGTCTGTGGAACAAGACTGTAAAACATCTCACAAAAAACCATTTTTGGCAAGGAGATCCATCGTCACCCCTTGCGGCCTGCCGTTGGCCCCGTCTTGCAGAAATCGGGCGACATATTTACCGATCAGGTCGGTTTCGACATTCACCACATCACCAACTTTGCCATCATGCAGGGTGGTTTTTGCCAGGGTGAGAGGAATAATCGCCAGAGAAAACATGTGCCCGGAGACTTCATTTACGGTAAGACTGATGCCGTCGATGGCAACACTGCCCTTGGCCACCAGCAAAGAGATGACGGCAGCATCGGCCTGAAACGTGAAACGCCATGCGTTGCCGTCCCTGCGCCGTGCGACGATACGTCCCTGGCCATCGATATGCCCGGTCACCAGGTGCCCGCCCAGGCGATCGGAGAGGCGCAGGGCGCGCTCAAGGTTGACACGGGCACCACGCGCCATGTGGCCGAGAGTGGTACATTTCAACGTTTCCGGAGAGACGTCTGCAGAGAAGACACCGGCAGCGAAGGCTGTCACCGTCAGGCAGACACCATTGACAGCGATACTTTCTCCAATCGACAACTCCGCCATCGGCAATTTTGTCTCAACCGTCAAGCACGCCTGATCTGTTCCGGTGCGGATATCGCGTAAGGTGCCGAGATCTTCAATCAGACCGGTGAACATGTTGTACCTCCCCTTCTATGAGGATGTCCGTGTCAACCTGACGCACACACAAATCCGTCAAGGAAAAAGCCTCGCTGATGTTGACGACACCTTTTCCGGCGAAAAGGCTGCGACCGGCACCGCCGAGAAGTTTCGGCGCGACAAAGATCATCACGCGATCCACCAGCCCCGCTCGCAGCATGGCCCCGCCCAGCACGCTGCCGCCTTCCAGCAGCAGATAATGCAGAGGCCTTTTGCCAAGTTCAGCCAGGGCCGCAGCCAGATCCAGGGCACCGTCCTTTCGCGCAACCTGCAGGATTTCAACGCCGCTGGAACGATATGGTTGCAAAGCTGTCTCACCGTGCTGCGAGGCCGTCACCAGAATGGTTTTTGCCTCTGACGCCTGTGTATAGACAATTGCTTGTGGTGAAGTCACGAGTTTGCCGTCAAAGACGATGCGCACCGGGTCACGATGATCGTCGTCAAGCCTGGCGGTCAGACGGGGGTTGTCCATTTTAACCGTCCCTGATCCGACCATGATGCCGTCGACCTGGTTTCTCAGCTGATGTACAATCTCACGACTGGCGGCAGAGGAAATCCAGCGAGAATCACCATTTGCAGTCGCAATCTGGCCATCCAGAGTCATCGCAGCCTTGAGGACAACAAACGGCAGGCCGCCTGTTATATGCTTGGCAAACGGGGCAATCAAGCGTTGGCATTCTGTTTTGAGCAGGTCACATACGACTTCGATTCCAGCCTCACGCAAGCACTGTATCCCCTTCCCTGCGACTTGCGGATTCGGGTCCTGGGTACCGACAAAGACCCTTGCGACTCCGGCATGAACCACCGCCTCAGTGCAGGGGCCGGTACGACCCTGATGACAGCAGGGCTCCAGGGTGACATAGAGGTCGGCGTCTCGAGCCATAACTCCGGCATCACGCAAAGCGAACACCTCGGCATGCGGTTGACCTGCTGCCGGGTGGAAACCCTCGCCGACAATCCTGCCGTCACGCACCAGGAGGGCGCCAACCGGAGGGTTGGGCGCGGTGCGGCCGAGGCCTCTTTTGGCCAGTTGAATGGCTCTTTGCATGTATTGGTCGGCTTGGGATGTCATAACGGCTCGCAATCCGTCACCGGGATGGGGAAGCGGCATTCCTCTGTTTCTCGCGAATGCTGCGTCGTTCCCACATGGAATCTTTGGCAGGCACTACTTGTGAGAACCTTTGGCCAGGATATCGGTTAGTTCGGACATGAATTCGTTTATATCGCGGAACTGGCGATAGACAGAAGCGAACCGAACATATGCGACTTCATCAAGCGCCTGCAGCGCTTCCATGATCGCCTCACCTATGCGGCTGGAGTCAATTTCCTTTTCGCCGCTTTCCTGAAGAGAAACTTCCATCTGGTCCACGACTTTTTCAATGGTTGCAATGGAAACCGGACGCTTTTCACAGGCACGTTGAATGCCGGATATGATCTTTTGGCGCTCAAAAGCTTCCCGACGGCCATCTTTCTTGATGACCAATGGCAGGGTTTCTTCGACACGTTCATAGGTGGTGAAACGGCGTTCGCATGCAACACATTCCCGGCGTCTGCGAATGTTGTTCCCCTCTTTGCCAAGACGGGAGTCAACCACACGCGTGTCCTCATGCGCACAGAATGGACATTTCATTTGCAGCCTCCGGAAATCAGGACGGTCTCTCCATCTAGACGAGCCTGTGCGCGTAAAGGGGAAATTGTTGGCAGAGTTCACGTATTTCGCCACGGATTTTGCCAAGAACCGTATCGTTTTCAATATTCTGCAAAGCTTCGTCAATCCAGGCTCCGACTTGACGCATTTCTTTTTCTTTAAGCCCGCGTGTTGTACTCGCCGGGGTTCCGATTCGAACACCACTGGTGACAAATGGCGAGCGGGTATCAAAAGGCACGGCATTCTTGTTGACCGTAATTCCGGCTTTTTCAAGGACAGCTTCAGCAACCTTGCCCGTCAACTCGGTATTGGTGAAGTCGAGCAGCATCAGGTGGTTGTCAGTACCGCCCGAGACCAGGTTGTAACCACGGGAGACCAGCTCTTGTGCAAGGGCCTGGGCGTTTTTGACCACCTGTTCGGCATAAGTCTTGAACTCGGGAGCCAAGGCTTCCTTGAAGGCGACAGCCTTGGCTGCGATCACATGCATTAACGGACCGCCCTGAATCCCGGGGAAGATATTGCTGTTCAATGTCTTGGCGAATTCCTCACGACAAAGGATCATACCTCCTCGTGGACCACGCAGAGTTTTATGCGTCGTGGTTGTGACATATTCTGCATGAGGAACCGGGTTCGGATGGACACCGGCAGCGATCAGGCCGGCAATGTGTGCCATATCGACCATGACCGGTGCACCAACCAGATCGGCAATCCGTCGAAAGGCTTCGAAATCGAGAGTACGCGGATAGGCACTGGCACCCACCACGATCAATTTCGGCTGATGTTCTTTAGCCAACCGCTCCACTTCATCGTAATCAATTCTGCCGGTCTCTTTACGCAAACCATAGGGCACTATATTGAACAGCTTTCCGGAAAAGTTGACCGGTGAACCGTGAGTCAGGTGTCCGCCATGTGCGAGATTCATACCAAGCACAGTATCTCCCGGTTTACAGGCCGCAAAGTAAACGGCCATGTTTGCCTGCGAACCGGAATGAGCCTGGACATTGGCATGCTCAGCACCGAACAGCTGCTTGGCGCGGTCTATCGCCAACTGTTCTGCAATATCGACGAATTCGCAGCCGCCATAGTACCTTTTGCCGGGATATCCCTCAGCGTATTTGTTGGTAAGCACAGACCCCTGGGCGGCGAGGACCTCCTCACTGACAAAGTTTTCCGACGCGATGAATTCCAGGCAGTATTCCTGGCGCTCCGTTTCATGACGAATCGCTGCAGTGATTTCAGGATCGAACTGGGCTAGTTTATCGAACATGGCAATGCAACCTCCAGATAGATAATGAAAGATATCGTGAGCCGAGAAGTGAAACGGGCAGGCGATTGGCCTGCCCGTGGGGAACTGAGTTAACTCTCATCCGTAAGAACGGCTGCTTCCAGTTTGGCAATCTTGTCGAGTCGCTGCTGGTGTCGACCGCCTTCATAGGCGGTATCCAGCCAGACGTTCACCATTTTGGCAGCCAGTTCCACTGACAAGACCCGCCCACCCAGGACGAGGATATTGGCATTGTTATGTTGCTTGGCCATCTGCGCCATGAACTCATCAGTGACCAGTGCCGCGCGTACCCCGGGGAATTTATTGGCGACAATCGACATGCCGATGCCCGTTCCGCAGATCAGGATGCCAAGGGCAGCATCGCCGCGGGAAACGGCGCCGGCAACCTTTTCAGCAAAATCGGGGTAATCAACAGCATCGCCGTTGTAAGTACCGTAATCATCCGTGGCCATACCGCGTGCAGCGAGTGCGGTCTTAACCGCGGCTTTCAACTCCAGGCCACCGTGATCACTGCCAATAACAAGCATCATGCTAGACCTTGCGGAACAGTAAGGTTGCGTTGGTACCGCCGAAACCCAGCGAGTTCGAGAGTGCGATCTTCACATCAGCCTTGCGGGCCACGTTGGGAACGTAATCGAGATCGCATTCAGGATCGGGTTCGGTATAATTGATGGTCGGAGGAACAACTCCACGCTCCATCGCCAGAAGCGTATAGATAGCTTCAACTCCACCTGCTGCGCCAAGCAGATGACCAGTCATGCTTTTGGTTGAACTGACCATCAGCTGTTTGGCATGGTCACCGAATACCCCCTTGATAGCCAGGGTCTCGTACAGGTCATTAAACGGCGTCGAGGTCCCGTGGGCATTGATGTAATCGACTTCGCCGGGGTTCACGCCGGCCGTATCCAGAGCCATCTTCATGCAACGGGCAGCACCCTCCCCATTAGGAGAAGGAGCGGTCAGATGGTAAGCATCGCCGGTCAAACCATAACCGGCGACTTCGCCATAAATTTTAGCGCCACGCTTCCTGGCTGACTCATATTCTTCGACAATAACGATACCGGCGCCCTCACCCATAACAAATCCGTCACGATTTTTATCGAAAGGGCGACTTGCGGCCAGCGGGTCGTCGTTGCGCGTCGAGAGGGCTTTCATGACCGCAAAACCACCCATGCCCAGCGGGCATATGGTCGATTCTGTACCACCGGCAATAACGGCGTCGGCATCGCCGCGCTGGATGATGCGAAAAGCCTCGCCAATCGCATGTGTGCCTGTAGCACAAGCTGACACAGGAGCAAAATTCGGGCCCTTGGCACCGCATTTTATGGAAATCTGGCCAGCGGCCAGATTGATAATCGTCATCGGGATGAAAAATGGGCTGATCTTGCGGTAGCCACCACTGGACATGGCTTCGTGATACTTCTCGATAGCAGGCAAACCGCCCATTCCGGAACCGACCACAACACCGACGCGTTCGGCATTGTCTTCGTTGATCTCCAGACCGGAATCTGCCAGAGCCATAGCCGCTGCACCGAGAGCATAATGAATAAAGAGGTCCATTTTACGAGCCTCTTTTTTTTCGAAAAACTCTTCTTCGGGAAAATCTCTGACCTCGCCAGCAAATTTGGCAGGGAAATCGGAAGCATCAAAACGGGTAATCGGACCGATACCGGAGCGGCCATTCATCAGGGCATCCCAGTTCTTTTCAATTCCGGTACCCAGAGGGGAAGTGATTCCCAGGCCGGTTACAACAACTCTGCGCATGAGGCTATTGTCCTCCCAACACAAATCCGGCCACCGGTAACCCGTTCAGGGCTACCGGGGCAGGTTCTGTTATTAGCGACAACCGCAGCAGCAACCCACGGTTGTCAAAGGTTTAGGAATTTTCGCCGATATAGTCGATGGCATTCTGAACAGTCTGGATTTTTTCGGCATCTTCATCGGAAATTTCGATGTCGAACTCTTCCTCAAGAGCCATAACCAGTTCAACGGTATCCAAAGAGTCAGCACCCAGGTCGTCCATGAAAGACGCTTCTGCCGTTACCTGATCCTCATCAACGCCCAACTGCTCTGCAACAATCTGCTTGATACGCTCTGCAACACTCGCCATTGTATTTTCCTCCTTCTTGGTTTCGATCCGATCCATGACCGTCTCATTTATGTTCTGTGGTAATGCCCCGATAGGTCTACATGTACATCCCGCCATTCACGCCAAGCACCTGTCCGGTGATATAGGATGACCGGTCAGAGGCCAGGAAAAGCACGGCATTGGCGACATCTTCCGCTTCGCCAAGACGACCGAGCGGAATCTGTTCGGTCAAGGCTTCACGGGCTTTGTCAGTCATATTCTCAGTCATGTCAGTCACGATAAAACCGGGCGTCACCGCGTTCACCGTCACATTGCGTCTGGCCAGTTCACGGGCTACCGACTTTGTCAAGCCGAGTAAACCTGCCTTGCTGGCACAGTAGTTAGCCTGGCCGGCATTGCCCATTTCCCCGACAACTGAAGAGATGTTGATAATACGGCCGGAACGTTGCTTGCTCATAAATTTCGCAGCCGCACGCGTGCACAGGAAAGCACCTTTCAGGTTCGTATCGAGAACCGCATCCCAGTCATCGCTTTTCATGCGCAGCAACAAACCATCACGCGTAATTCCAGCATTGTTGATAAGAATATCAAGCTTTCCATAAGTTGCCACAGCCCGATCGATGAGGTTGTTGGCATCAGCTTCCACAGACACATCAGCGACGACCGCCAAAGCGTCTCCGCCCAGCGCCTGGATTTCTGCGGTCAGGGTCTCAAGAGCTTCGGCATTGCGGGCCGAGGCAACGATTTTAGTGCCCTGCGCAGCGAGAGCAATGGCGATGAAACGGCCGATGCCGCGCGACGCTCCGGTAATAATGGCGACCTTATCAGACAACAAGTTTCAAGATCTCCTGCCTTTATCCTGCAATGCCAGTGACGTCAGCGACATTATGCACATTCTCAACGATGCTGTCTTTTGTCATACGTTTTACCAGACCGGAGAGGACCTTGCCCGGACCGATCTCAATATAACGTTCGACACCGAGATTGACCATGCAGGTGATCGTCTCCTGCCAACGTACCGGGGCACTGACTTGACGAACCAGCAGTTCACGCACACGCGAGGCATCCTGATTCGGTGTCGCCTCTACATTGGTTATAACCGATAAAGACATTGCATTGATAGTAATCCTGGCCAGGACCTCGGACAAACGCTCACCAGCGGGAATCATCAGGCTGCAGTGGAAAGGTGCGCTGACCGGCAGGGCCATCGCCCTTTTCGCACCTTTTTCTTTTGCCAATTCAATTGCGCGCGCTACGGCTTCGGAGTGGCCGGCAATGACTACCTGCCCGTCACTGTTGTAGTTGGCTGGTGATACCACCTGCCCCTGAGCTGCATCACGGCAGACAGCATCCAGGGCACCAAGGTCAAGACCAAGGATTGCAGCCATTGAACCGGTGCCGACCGGAACAGCCTCCTGCATGAATATACCACGTTGTCGAACCGTTCGTACGGCATCAGCAAACATCATCCCACCTGAGCAAACCAGCGCACTGTATTCACCAAGTGAATGCCCGGCAGTAAACGCAGGGAGAAGACCGGTTTCAGCCTCAAGAACTCGCAAGGCAGCGACACTTGTGGTGAGTATTGCCGGCTGCGTGTTGGCAGTCAACTTGAGATCATGTTCCGGGCCGTTAAAGCAGAGCGATGCCAGGTCGAAACCTATTGCGTCGTTGGCTTCTTCAAAAACCAGCCTGGCACGCGTGAAGTTCTCGGCAAGCTCTTTTCCCATACCGGCATGTTGTGAGCCCTGGCCGGGGAATAAAAATGCAATCATGGAAGTCAGACACCTTAAACCAATTGAGAATCAGATTACCAGCGCAACAGAGCTGCCGCCCAGGTAAAACCGCCACCAAAGGCATCGAGGAGCAGGATATCGCCCTCCTTGATCCGGCCAGCGCGATTTGCTTCATCCAGGGCGAGAGGAATCGTCGCGCCCGAAGTATTGCCGAAGCGGTCTACATTGATATAAACCTGGTTGTCTTTCAGGCCTATTTTTTTCGCCGTAGCATTGAGGATACGGATATTGGCCTGATGAGGAATAAACAGATCCACATCCTCTGCAGACAAATTGTTTTCTTTGAGAGCAATATTGGCAACATCGGCCATCGAACGCACGGCAACCTTGAAAACTTCATTACCCTGCATCTTTAAAAAATAATTTCTATCCTTGAGCGCCTGCTCACTCGGCAGCATTCTGGTCCCGAACCCGGGCTGGTAAAGAAGCTCTAACTGGGCTCCATCAGCATGCAGGTGGGTGGATAGAATCCCGCGTTCTCCTTCGCCGGCTTCAACAACGACGGCGCCGGCAGCGTCGCCAAACAGGATGCAGGTGTTACGGTCTTCCCAGTTGACAATGCGGCTCAGAACTTCTGCGCCTATGACCAACGCCTTTTTGCTGCGACCGGCTTCGATGCGATCCACCGCACAGGACAGGGCATAAAGGAAACCGCTGCAGGCGGCAGACACGTCAAAAGCGCCGGCATTCGACGCACCCAGGTTACTTTGTACGACGCACGCTGTAGCCGGCCACGGATAATCACCGGTAATGGTACCGACCACGATCAGGTCGATCTCCGCTGCGCTGACGCCGGCCATTTCCAGAGCCCGCTCTGCCGCTCGTGTCGCCAGGTCTGAGGTATTTTCCCCATCAGCTGCAATATGACGCTCACTGATGCCGGTACGCGTCCTGATCCATTCATCGTTTGTATCGAGAAATTTCTCGATATCCAGATTGGTCAGAACTTTTTCAGGGACATAAGATCCTGTACCGGTAATTTTTGCTCTGATCACAATTCTGCTCCTCGCAAAGCGCTCGGGTTAGGCAATGGCATCGGAGGCGGTGGCAACGATGTTTTGTGAGCGAATTTCTTCGAGACGCTCATTCAGCTTCTTGTTAACCTGATGTGTTTCGCTGTCATGAGCCATCTTGATTGCGTTCATAATCGCCCTGGCACTGGAACTGCCGTGACAGATCATCGCCGTCCCCTGGATACCCAGCAGCGGAGCACCACCATATTCTGCATAGTCGACCTTCTTGCGAAAAGCCTTGAGAGCGGGCCTGACCAGCAGATATCCGAGCCTGGACAAAAGCCGCGAGTTTAATTCTTCACGCAACATGAGGCTCATAGCCTCTGCCAGACCTTCTGATACCTTCAGGACAACGTTGCCGACGAACCCATCGCACACGACAACGTCAATGTGGCCATTATAGATATCGCGGCCCTCGGTATAGCCGACATAATTAAGCGATGTCTGCCTGAGTGCAAGGCTGGCTTCACGAGTCAGATCATTGCCCTTGGACTCCTCTTCGCCATTCGACAGGAGACCGACACGCGGTTCGCTTTTACCGAGCATCTGGGTAGCGTAAACACTGCCCATCAAGGCAAATTGAACAAGGTGGGGAGGTTTGCAGTCAACATTACCACCGACATCCAGGATAAGAGTCTGGTCCTTAAGATTTGGGACGACTGTCGCAATAGCCGGGCGGTCAATCCCGGGGATACGCTTAAGAACAAACATTCCGGCAGCCATAGTGGCACCGGAATTGCCTGTGCTGACGACAGCGTTGGCGGCCCCTTGCTTGACCAGATCAAAGGCAACCCGAATGGAAGAGTTTTTCTTTTTGCGTACCGCATCAGAGGCTGAGTCGTGCATGCCGACGACTTCGCTTGCGTGCACAACACGGACATCCAATCCCGAAACAGCATGGCTCGCCAGCTCTTTTTCAACCAACTCAGCCTGGCCTACAAGGATAACAGGAATCTGCCATTGCCTGGCAGCCATGATGGCTCCAGCAACTTCGTGAGCGGGTGCATGATCCCCGCCCATGACATCAACGGCAACGACCGGACTCTTACTCAAAAGAAGCGTCCTTACTCTTTGGTACCAAGAACTTCCTTGCCTTTATAACTGCCGCAGGAAGGACAAGCGCGATGAGACTGCTTCGGCTCCTTGCACTGTGGGCAGAGAGAGATCCCGGGAGTTTTCAGGCCATCGTGGGAACGGCGCATATCACGCTTGGATTTTGAGGTCTTTTTCTTTGGTACTGCCATTGTCTGGGTGTCTCCTTGAATACCGGAAGAACCGGCTTTATGTTATGTTTAGTATGGGGCTCAGCCTTTTGCTTCTTACTGTTTGACTTTATAGCTTTGCAAAGCTGCCAACCCTGCATGAAAAACCGGCGCTTCACAATCACAGCGGCTCTGGTTAAGGTTACAGCCACATACGGGGCAGAGCCCCTGACACATTTCCAGACACAACGGCTGTTGTGGCAAGGCCATGATGATTTCCTGGTCGAGGTCGGGGCGCAAGTCAATTTCCGGGCCAGAATATGGAATCAACCCGAGTTCTTCACTCTGGATTTCAAATTCAACATCTACCGTGGATTCTTCATCGTCTTTGCCTGCATAACAGAGCACGACCTGAATGTCCAGTGGACTTACAACCGGCACCAGGCATCGACTGCATGGAGTCGTAACCCTTGTGGCCAGCGAGCCAGTCACTTCTATGACATCACCAGCCCAAATCGCCTCCAGTGTGCCGGAAACCGTTTGCTTAAAAGCGACAGTCCCCTGCTCGATGAGCTCCCGTAAAACCGGAAAGTCTGTTGCTTGCTCGTCGAGGACAATCTGGCGTGGCCGTCTTTTAAGTTTGTCGATCTGTATCAGCACGACAATCGACCTCATGTCAAATCAGGCAAGCAGCCAGTATAGGAAGCAATCGGAAACAGTCAAGAAGTTTTCGCCTGTGACCAGAATTAAGTCCCTTCTATTAACGTATTAAGAATAAATTTGCAAGGGTTTAGTCGCCTATAACAGGGGGTTCTAGCAGGTCCTCTTGCAATCTTATCAGAGCTGCGGTAGAAGGGGGCATCTCTGATGTGGAAAAGATGAACAATGACTCATAAAAACCCTCGCGCCAGTTTAGATGCGCTGCTGGATATCATGCAGGCTCTCAGGGCACCGCATGGTTGTCCGTGGGATGCGAAGCAGACGCCGGAAAGCCTGACACCTTACATCCTGGAAGAAGCCTGCGAGTTGATTGATGCTATTGAGGAAGGTTCCACGGAACTCATCCTGGACGAACTCGGCGACTTGCTTCTGCAGGTCGTTTTTCAGGCACAGATTTTTAACGAACAACAACAATTTGATTTCCATGATGTGGTCGCCGGCATTGCTGAAAAACTGGTGCGACGCCATCCTCATGTGTTCGATCGAGACAAACCAGCAGTCCATGTTTCTGAACTGGACAAGCAATGGGCTGCAATTAAGCGATCAGAGTCAACACACAACAAAAGCTGTCTGGCTGACCATCTGCCGAACAAGCTTCCGGCATTGCAACGCGCCCAGAAACTCGTGGCCAAGACATGCCAGGCCGGCCGTCAATCAGAACTGCCTGATGCAGATCAAAAACTGCTACTGCAAATGATTGGCACAAAAGACGGTTACGAATCCTGCCCGCTTGACGAAGCGGCTTTGGGGCAGATTTTATTCCAGCTGGTCAGATGTGCTTATGATGCCGATCTTGACGCTGAAGCAGCCTTACGCAAAACAACCCAGAAAACCATCAAGCAGTTAGATCCCGGATGAATCGTAACTTTCAGCTCCTTGTCATTGTGAAAGTTCAACGTTTCGTTTAAACATTTATTGAAAACGACAAAAAATCAATGTGTTTCAAGCATCTTCCCACCTTGTCCACAAAAGACGTGGACAAGGTGTTGAAAAGTATGTGAACAAACCAGTTTCCAAACCACACGATAACAACTCTTACTGACTGCACAATTTTTGGGCAGATTAATTAACTTGTAAAATCAGTAACTTAAAAAATTGATAACGAAATATCCGGATATGGTTTTCCCGCCAGACAATTTCATTAACGATTATCCATTATGCGAGGATGCGTGTTTATAAAACTACTCTCTGTCTTCATTTTTATACCACTTATGGAAATATACATACTGATTGAAGCTGGAGAAATTATCGGTCTCTGGCCAACGATCAGCCTCATCCTGCTGACCGGGATCGCAGGAGCCTGGCTGGCCCGCAGCCAGGGGATAGAGATTCTACGCAGGATACAGGATGAAACAGCACGAGGCCAGATGCCAGCCATCACCTTGATTGATGGAGCCCTGGTCCTTGTCGGCGGCCTGCTGTTGCTGACCCCCGGTTTTTTCACTGATGCACTTGGCTTCAGTTTTCTGGTCCCCCTAACGCGAGACCTCTGGCGCAAAGGACTGAGCGCCTGGCTGCAGCGGCAGGTTCAGCTTGGTACGGTTACAATTCGCCGCCCTTAAGCAGTGATGCAAAGGAAAAGCAGCAGGGGCCGTAATGCGGCCCCTGCTGCTTTTCCTCTAATATCTTGCATCTCATTACTGTAACTGACGCATCAGTCCTTCTCAGCAACAGCGGCATTCACCCTGGCCAGCAATTGATTGCTTCTATCGAGAAAGCGGGTCATACGATCCTGATCAAAAGTTCGGCAGGTCAGCATTGCCAGATCAAACACCTGAGCAACCAGCAACGCAACATCATCAGTTTTCTTTTTTGCATGCAGATCGAGGATATTCTGCACAACCGGACTTGAAGCATTAATCAGCAGTGAGGGGCCCTTATCCGGAATCCGAATTTCCTTGCCGAGAGTACGGGTCATTTCCTGGAATCGACGATCTTGTTCGGAAAAGAGCGCTATAGCCGGCACAGATTCGTCCTTGAGTCTTTCCACACGGACTTCAAGCTCCTCATCCTGGAGGCACTCTTTAAAAAGATCCGCAATCCTTTCATCGCGCGTCTTGCCATCTTCACCATCAACCATCTCTCTCGTCTCACCTAGTTGTATCAGGTTTTCTGTGACATCAGCATCGACTCGGGCAAAGTGAACTTCGGAGTTTTTCATTTCCATAAACTGAATAAAATGGGAATCAATCTGGGCATCAAGCACCAAAACATCAATACCCTGAGCTTTGAACATTTTCAGGTAAGTCGACTGGGCGACTTGATCGTTGGTGTAATATATGGTCGTCGCTTTTGCCGCAGCACTGTTTTCAAGATACTCGGGTAAAGTGGTCCATTCATCAGAACCGCTCAAGGCAAAAAGTGTGTGATCCTTGAGCTTTTCGAAATACTTGTCATCTCTCATCATACCGAATTTGATGAAGGTGTGAATATCTGCCCAGATGGCGGAGAAGGCCTTGCGGTCAAACTTGTCGAGTTCAACCAGCTTACCGGCAACCCGGCTGGCGATGACGTCGCGAATTTTCCTGACCTGCGGCTCGTTCTGCAAATAACTTCGCGATACGTTCAACGGCAGATCGGGAGCGTCCAGACAACCTTGCAGAGGAGAAAGAAACTCAGGAATCAGTTCTGCACAGTTGTCGCTGACAAAAACCTGGTTACAGAAGAGCTTGATGTGACTTTTAGTGACATCAAACTCATTGGTTAACTTGGGAAAATAGAGGATACCCTTCAGGTTGAAAGGAAAATCTATATTGAGATGAATCCAGAAAAGAGGATCCTCGGAGAACGGATAAAGCTTGCGGTAGAAAACCTTGTAATCTTCATCACTAAGCTCTGTAGCCAGGCGTGTCCACAGGGGATTCTGATCATTAACAACCTCCCCTTCCAGGTGAATTGCCACCGGAAGAAAATTGCAATATCGAGTCAGGACCTCTCGCACACGGCCAGGCTTCAGAAACTCTAGTTCATCATTGTCAAGAGACAGGATGATTTCCGTACCACGTTCATCCTTTTCGATCCCGCCCAGTTCATAACTGGTCGAACCGTCACAGGTCCAACGAGCGCCCGAAGCATCGTGCTGGTAACTGAGCGACCGGATTTCTACTTTCTTTGCCACCATGAAAGTCGAATAAAAGCCCAGGCCGAAATGACCGATGATCTGATTTTTGTCCTTCAGATCTTTAAACTTCTGAACGAACTCTTCCGCTGAGGAGAATGCAATCTGATTAATGTAACGGCGGATTTCATCTGCTGTCATGCCGATGCCGTTATCTTTAACCGTTATTGTCTTGTTGCCTGTATCCAACAGGACATCAATCCGGTATTGATCTTCTTTCTGCAATCCTTCGACCAGGTTGACATGTTGCATCTTGCGAATTGCATCGACAGCATTTGACACCAGTTCACGCAGGAAGATCTCTTTTTCGCTGTAGAGCCATTTTTTAATAATCGGAAAAATGTTTTCCGTATGGATGGAGATTGTCCCTTGTTCTGTCATATTTTGATCTGCCATAAAAAACCTCCCGAATACTTTTAATGTCCGGGAGGAAGATAGTAATGATGGGACAGAATGTCAAGAAAGGCGTTTATCATGCCCCATGGACAACACCGATAGGATCTTCGACTTTATCTGACGGCAAGGTCGATTCAAGGCCACGGTAATATTCAATGTTCAACTGGAGAGGCGCATCAAAATCCTGCAAGGTAACTTTCGGGTCGTAGTGACGGACACCCCAGCCAAGGCAGAAAACACAAATCAGCATGGGAAGAGCAACTCTGGCAACAAAGTACAGGGAATGACCAAGAGCGCGGCCCCAGAAGCGTCTCAGTAGCGACAAAAGAGCATCCTGCTGACCGACAAGAACCTGGTAGAGAGAGATGGCAGCAACATAGAGGGCAAAAAGCCCGAAGACAATATGTGCATTCATGACGCTAACCTCCAGAGAACTGACGTGACAGTTGGATCCTGTTCACAG
>JBPPMB010000195.1:0-5466 GCA_051305855.1 Desulfuromonadales bacterium | reverse complement strand
TTATGCCAGAGACGGGTCGTTTATACGGCTTGACAGTGAATGAGTCAATCGATCAGCGAAGAAACCTGTCTGCATCGACCCTGGCGGCAGCAGCTTATTTCGCCAAGCTTTACGAAGAATTGGGCTCGTGGAGTCTGGCCGCGGCGGCATATAACATGGGAGAGGAAGGCCTGAAGGCGGAAATCCTGATCCAGAATGTCAGCAACTTCTACCGTCTCTACTTGCCATTGGAAACCCAGCGGTACCTGTTCCGGGTTCTATCGGCCAAATTAATTCTGGAGAATCCGGAACGTTATGGCTTTCACTTGCAGAAGGAGGATTATTATCCTCCCATAAGATTTAACACAGTCGAATTGACCTGTTATGAGGAGACCAGCCTGACGGTGGTGGCACAGGCGGCACAGACCGATTTCAAGCAGATCAAGGATTTGAACCCTGAGTTGCGTGGCTACTATCTGGCGGCTGGAACCTACACACTGGCAGTCCCCGAAAACACGCCACCTGGGTTTCAAAAGCGTTTTGACACGATTCATCAGGAATGGAGTCAACAGCGGCGGGAGCAGATCTACATTGTTCAGCCCGGTGATAACCTCTCGATCATTGCTGAACGTTTTCGCGTACCCTTGGCCGCAATCCTGATATGGAATCGTATAAACATCAAGAGCCCGATTCATCCCGGTGATCGTCTGATTACCCACCCAGTTGAAAGTCGCATCGACAACCCCTGAGTTCAGTTCTTTCTTCTCTCAAACACGCCTTCTGAGGAAAAAACGGCTTGTTGTTGATAGAGATATTTAGAATCAGGGCGGGAAGGAGTCATTCGATAAGCTCGACATCAGAATCGGTCGAGTTATTGCGGTTGATCTTGAGATTAAGACGGATCAAGTTAAAATCAAAAATACAGTTGAAAAATGAATAGATAATTGATAGTTGATTTCGGTGGTACCTTACCTATAGCCACTTTATCGCAAGCGAAAGCTAAAACCAGTTCCAGCCTTTTTCACAAAGAGCGAGTGTCTAGAAAATAGGTAGAATAGAAAACTTCAATTTTAACTTTGCTGCAATCGGTGAATTTGAGAGCAATTTTATGCGGGAACGGGGCCCAGAGCTTTTTGCAGTGCAGAGAAGCTGATGGGCTTCTGAATGAAACCGGACAGCCCCTTGCCGGCAAAAAGGGGTGTGATCTCCTGCTCGTTGTAACCGCTGGTGATGATCACTTTAACTTTTGGGTCGAGTTGACGCATCTCGGCAAAGGCTTCTTCGCCACCCATGTGTGGCATCGTCAGGTCCATTACGACCTGGCCAATGGTGTCCTGGTATTCCTTGAAAAGAGCCACAGCTTCCAGACCGTTGCTCGCGGTCAAAACCTCGAAACCAAGTTCCTCCAGCATGGCCTTGCCGACCGCCAGAACCATGGCTTCATCTTCGACCAGCAAAATCTTTCCGCTGCCCAGCCAGGAGGAATCGTCTTCTGCTTCATGGAGCTGGGCGGCCGGACTTGATGCTTTTGGCAACAGCACTCTGAAGGTGGTCCCTTGACCGACCTCACTGTCAACCTTGATCATGCCCTTATGCCCCCGAACAATGCCCTGTGCCGCGGCCATACCCAAACCCCTGCCGGTGAACTTGGTGCTGAAGAACGGATCATAGATGCGATTGAGTGTTTCCTTGTTCATGCCGCAACCGGTGTCCGTGACTTCGAGGTAGACATAATACCCTTCGCTCAAGCTGTCATCGATCCAGGACTCATGCAGGCAGTTGCAGTCGCAGTTCACCACACCAGTAGAAATTGGTAATAGCTCCACTCTTTTCGCCAAGGGCTTCGGAGGCATTAATAATCAGGTTCATGATAACCTGGCGAAGTTGGTTGGCATCGGCTTCGACAGCAGGAAGGTTTGCGCTGAAATTGAACAGCATCTGTGCTTTCTTGGAAATCGTCACTTCCAGCATATGCGTCATCTCTTCAACCACCTGGTTGAGATCCAGACTTTCGATGACAAACCTGCCTTTTCCCGAATAGGCGAGCATCTGGCCGGCGAGGTCCGCAGCCTTTCTGGTTGCGATCTGGATCTGTTTCAGGTTGTGGACGGCAGGAGATTCGGCGGAGAGGCGCAGCAGCGCGAGATCAGCATGACCAGTCACTGACATGAGAATATTATTGAAGTCGTGGGCGATGCCACCGGCTAAAATCCCCAGACTCTCCAACTTCTGGGCATGCAGCATCTTCTTTTCCATCTGCTGCTTTACTTCGGTCAGGTGCTTTTCTTCGGAAATATCCTGGCCGATTGTCAACAGGTGCGGCTGTTTTTCCGCAAAGAATCGGGCGAAAAAGTAACGGGTCGACAAGGTTTTGCCGAAAGATGTAACCATGTCCGCTTCCACCTGCCTGGGTTGACCGTCAGCCAAAACCACCTCGGCTACGGTGGTTAAACCTGAGTCCTGCCAGGACTTAAGCTCCCGGAAGTTCTGTTTCAGGAGAATTTCGACAGGCCCTCCTGCGATAGACGCTGCAGCCTGGTTGATTTTGAGACAAATGCCGGTATCGCCATCAAAGACCCGGATGCCCATTGGCGACTGCTCGAGCAAAACTTCAGTAAAGTTTAATGCTCTGCGCAGGTCATCTTCGGCATGCTTGCGTTGGCTGATGTCAATAAAAGTAACCACGGCTCCGATAATTTCATCATTGTCCTGAATAACATGGGACCAGTATTCTGCCGGAAAACAGGTTCCATCAGCCCGCCACAGAACTTCATCGTCAACATGGATTTTCTCCCCTTTCTTGTACGCCATATAAATTCGACAATTTTCAACCGGCCTTGGGGTACCATCTATGCCTGAGTGATGGATTATCTCATGCATGTTGCGACCGAGAAGGTCGAGCTCTGCCTGATATCCAAGAATGTCCAGACAACTTTGATTACAGAAGGTACAATTGCCGGCACGATCAACACCATAAATTGCCTCGGCTGCTGAATTGAGAATCAAACGCGTCTTGTTTTCACTCTCCCGCAGCACTTTGTCTGCATTTTTCTCTTTGGTAACGTCCTTAAAAAAACCCTGAAGGCATTGCTTGTGACCAAGATCAATCAGAGTTGATTTGATCTCCACGTCGATGATGTCACCGGACGCTTTCATCATCTTTGCAATCAGGCTTTGTGGCGGCTTCCCTTCAAGCTGCTCTTGAACATTACCGGTCCATCCCTGCGAAGCTTCCTCCGGAGCAAGAAATTGTTGTTGCTGACTGCCGACAATGTCTTCTTTATCTCTTGCCAGCATTTCGGCAAAGGCTTCATTGCAATCGATGAGTATACCGGAGTGCGGATCGGCCAGAGCGATCCCGTAGGTTGCGCCATCAAACAATTGGCGCAGATTTGCCGTGGCGACATTCACTTTGTGCTTCAGACTCCAGGACCACAGCACGGAACCAAGCAGTACGATGATTAATGGCACAATAAAATAACTTGCGTATTTCAAGACGTCCCAAAGAGCTAGTTCTGGTTTTTCATACACAGCGAACCAGCGCGTGTAGATTTCCCGGTATTCGCCGGTTGCCGCGATCGCGGAGAGTCCCGATGACAAACGGGTCAGAAGCTCACGGTTTTTGTTGGGAGCGGCAAAGCAGTATTCGGCGGATAAAACCGGTTGCTCGCTGAGACGCAGATTCTTCCAGCCATGCAGGTTGATCCAGTACAGCGCAGGAATTTTTGCCAGCAGGGCACAGTCGTACTGACCGCTTGCCAGTTGTTTCAGAGCCTCTTCCTGGGATGTGACGAGAACCAGCTGCTCGGCGTAACCCTGCTTGACGGCCGCATCATGCATGATGTCGCCAGCCATGACCAGAATCGATTTGCCTGCCAGATCTGCCATACTGGCGGGGAGTTCCGTACCCTCCCGGACCGCAATCACATGACTGAGCAAGGCATGCGCCGGCGTAAAGTCAAAGAAGCGATCGCGTTCCGCAGAATAAAACATCCCCTGGACCGCATCGATCTCTTCACTTGCCAATCCGGCGCGAATCTCAGCCCAGGGGCGCAGTTGAATATCGACTTCAATCCCCAGTTGCCTGGCAACGGCGCGGGTCAGATCGACATTATAGCCGGCCGGCTGGCCGTTCTCATCAAGGAACTCATACGGAGGATAATCATCGTCTCCACCGATGATCATGCGACTTTTGCGGGTCTCAAGCGCCTCAATCGGGCCGAACCATTTGTTGCGCAACTCGCGGAAGGTGCCGTCAGTAATGACGATCGACAAACCTTCGTTGAGCAGGGCGAGGAGCTTTTGATCCCCTTTTTTTACGGCAAAGCAGAAAGATTGCACGAAATCTTCAAGCGGCGGGCCGACCGTTTTTAAATTGGTCAACTGCAGCCTGTTGATCATCTGCAGAGCAACCAGTTTCTGCACGACGACGGCATCGTGCTGGCCGCCGGCCAGTTGCTGCAGTGCTTCGTCAAACGTGCTGGTCGTCACGATAGTTGCGTCGAGAGTGCTTCGTCGCAGGAATTCTTCGGCGTTGTCGCCATGCAACACGGCAAGCTGTTTGCCCTTGAGGTCAGCCAGGCTTCTGATGCCGGTTTCGGTGTCGCGAACCACGATGGTGCCGTGCATCGTCAGATAAGGAAAGGTGAAATCAAAATCCTGCTCGCGTTCCGGCGTTCGTCCGACCAGGGGCAGAACCTCCACTGTACCTTCGACCAGCATCTGTTTGACGTCTCTCCAGAGGCCGACCTCGAAGGAGACGTCACGCCCCATAGCTTTGAGTGCGGCCCGCAACAGCTCGACGGAGAAACCATCCGCTTGATTATCAGGTGTAACGATAGAGTAAGGCGGGTAGTCATATTCACTCGCCGAGCTGACCACCAGCGGAACGGTTGTCAGTGATTCGGAGCTCGGCGGTTCGTTGGCCAGGGAAATTCCGCTGCCGGACAACAACAGGAGAAGGCTGAGCAACAGGCAGACGCCCCATGAGCGTAGCGACTGCAAGCGGACAGACCTTAAGCGGCAGCTCGTGATTCGTTGTTGTGTTTCACTCATGGATTCTCTCTCTGAAGACCAGACTATGCAGTCGCTAACACGCGGTACAGTGGCACAGACTTGCCCTGACGTTATCGACTGAAACGAATTCTTCGCCACCCCACCGGCCATAAAGATCAAAGGACCCAGGAGTCTGTCGGACTTGGAATAAATCCGCTGCAAATCCGTCTGAACGGGTTATATTTCGCCGCTTTCTTGGTCAATAGAACGACTATTAACCTTAAAAATCGACAAAATCTGCCCTCGTCCAGCCGAATTTTCGCTTGGATTTCCCAAGTCCGACAGGCTCCTAGCACAGGCGCTGAAAAAACTTTGGAGTAACTGCTAATCACCATGCCTGCCAATCTTTCCATCTCTGCCATTTCAGACAACTTGCGCACACTGCCATGGAAAGAGGGTACAAAACCTCTGATGCTGGCCCCGTTGCAGGGG
>JBPPMB010000115.1:0-7345 GCA_051305855.1 Desulfuromonadales bacterium | reverse complement strand
GGAGACTGTCGGACTATACGGACCGAAGCGAAAATTTGGATGTTTGAGAACAGATTTTAGCTCGTTTGCAGCTCCATAGCTGTAGCTATAGAGCAAAAAGGAGCTAAAATATGGGCCGAACAGCCGAATTTGCAGCCGGTTCATGGATAGTCCGACAGTTTCCTAGAGCGGCAGAGAGATAAGGGCATCTTTACCTGTAAAAAGTGACATATATTGTTTACAAGCCCCGTCTATTACCGTAATCCCGTGCGTAAGCGTAAAGCGAACAAAAGTGCGACAGGCTTGTTGCATCCGGGCCTAAGCTGAATTACTGTTTAACGGCAAATCACTTATTCAAGGACTGCCGATGATTGATCGATCAGGGCCTCGGCCGCTGCTGCAGGGGCTGGACAAGGCAGCATACGATGTGCACAGCCTGGATGACGAGATACGGGTCGACAGGCTGTGCGTCGACCTGCTCCGCCACCTCTACCAGAATCTGTTAAAACTAAGGGGGACATCACCTGAACAGGCGGGTGAATCCTGTCATGGCGCAGATTATTTTCTGCGTGAATTCATCATTGCCGATCGCCGCGCGAGCCTGTTTGCCGTAGACGCGTCACACATCCGGCAATTCGCCGGACACTGGTACATTATCCGCACTCCTGAACCTAACCTCAAGGAGCTGGCGGGCATACTGTCAGGGACGGCAGAGTTTTATCTTTTCCTTGCCAGGCAGGGGCTGATGGCTGAGGATCTGGTCAACGCGATCGCATCTGCGTGCCTTGAGCTCGACTATTACCAGGAGAGGATCAAAAGCTTCTGGGCGATTGAAGGTAACGGCTATGATGCCTGGCGGCAAGCCTGCCCTCTCGCAGCGGTTAAAGACTGACATGAGCCAATCGACACGATCACCCAAGCTTGTGGCGGCCCGTCTTTCCGTCTTTACCGCGACGATACTGGCCATCATCAAACTGCTGACCGGCCTGTTCACCGGCAGTCTCGCAGTACTCACCTCGGCAATTGACTCATTGCTTGACATACTCATGTCAGGCATCAACATGATGGCTATTCACCATGCTGAGCAGCCGGCCGATGATGTGCATCCCTACGGCCACGGCAAGTTTGAGACCCTGGCAACCATCGTCCAGTCCATTGTCATAGCACTCTCCGGCGCCTGGATCATCTACGAGGCGATTCAACGCATGATCGAGGCCAGCCCGATCAAGCAGACCGGCCTCGGCATCGCGGTCATGTCCGTCAGCACCCTGGCCTCTTTCCTCATAAGCCGTCACCTGCGCCGGGTTGCCAAAGCCACTGATTCATCCGCCCTGGAAGCCGACTCGCTGCACTTTTCCATGGATGTCTACACCAACCTGGCGCTGCTGGCCGGTCTGATCCTCATCAGCCGTTTCGACCTGCCCTGGCTGGACCCGGCCATGTCGGCCCTGGTCGCGGTCTACATTCTGTTCGCGTCGCTGCGTCTGCTGCGCCAGGGAATGCGGGATATCCTGGACGAGCAGCTTCCCGAAACGGTGCGCAGGAAAATCGAGGTTCTGATCAACGAGCACAAGAATGATCTGACCGGTTACCACAACCTGCGTACCCGTCGGGCCGGGTCACAGAAACTTATCGATTTTCACCTGACTGTCTGTAAACACCTTTCGGTTGCTGAAGCACACGATATAACCGACTATATTGAAAAGAAGATCGGTGAACAGATCAAAGGCACGGATGTTACCATTCACGTTGAGCCCTGCCGTCGACCCGATTGTCCAGGCCGCGAGGCCTGCCCCACTCGGGCTGTCCGCCACGCTGCTATTGAAAAGGAAGGGGTGAGGGGTGAGGTGGAAAGTCATACTCCTCACAGCTGACGCCTCACCCCTCACGATTTAACGTTTCAACCGGTTTTCCCTTTAAGTCTGCGCAAATCATCAATAACCTGAAGGCTGCCTTTACGGCGATTGTCCATTTCATCGAAAATCCGCTGTGCCATATCACTGACACGATCCACAGATCTCTCGATCTGCCGGGTATTCTCTGTCTGTCGAGAGGTTGCTGAGACCATATCGTCAGCCATTGAACGGACTTCCTCAACGGCCGCAACGATGCTTCTGGCACCATGGGATTCTTCCCGAGACGCCCTGGATACCTGCAAAGACATCTCACCCAATTCCTCTATCGATTTGCTCACGCCAATCACCGACTGGGAAATCTCCTGGTTTGATCTGCGGATATCGTGGGCCATGTCCATGGCCTGCCGGGAACTCCCCAGTATCCGGGCAAGCACGTCAGCCATCTCTACGCCCCGCTCAAGGCCGTCGTTGACCAGCTGGTGCGTACAGCGGATGTGGTCAACGGTCTCCCGGGTGTATTTCTGAATTTCTTCGATGATCTGGTTGATCTTGTGGGTGGATGAGGCCGCCTCCTGAGCCAGCGCTCTGACTTCATCGGCAACGACAGCGAATGAGCGGCCATGCTCACCGGCCTGGGCAGCGATGATCGCGGCGTTCAAAGCCAGCAGGTTGGTCTTCTGGGTCAACTGCGTAACCACCGAGGTAATGGTACCGACTTCTTCCCCTTTGCGGGAGAGGTTGCTGATGACAGCCTCGGCCTGTTCTACGGCGGTCACGATACCGCGCATGCCTTCAAGAACCTGTTTGACGGTTGCAACGCCGTGCTCGGCGCGCTCTTTGACTGTTTCCGCCATGGCGTGAGAAAGGGCACTGTTCTCTTCAACGGCGCTCACGGTGTACTGGATTTCATTCATCGATGCAATCGAGCTTGCCATAAAGTCATTAAGAGAATTGAGGTTACCGGATACCTGGTCGATAGACACGGAAATCTGGCCGACAGCCGATTGTGTAGCATTGACCGCGTCCAGGATAACGTCGGCGCCACCTGAAATATCAGAAGTGGCGTTTGTCGTCGACAATGTTGCCAGACGTAAAGAGGCCATTAATTCGGCATGTTCATTACGATACCTGAGAAACTCGTTAAAGGTATGCTCAAGCTGTTGAGTCAGGGATTCTACGGCATCGAGCAGGTTGATGCGCATCATGGACGAAGAGACCTGGTCAGCAAACAGCTTGACCGTATCGACATCGGTATCGGTCAGTTTGTCTTTTTTGTATTTATTGTCTATGGCCAGCACGCCTACGGCCTGATTGCGCACAATGATCGGACACAGGATGAAATTGCGCGAACGCAGTTGTGGAAAAGCGTCGCAGGGTGGTTGCAGGTGGTATTCTTCAGGCATTCTGGTGATATCGTTGATGAGCATGACCTGACGGTCGCTGACGGACTTGAAAATGCATCCGGCCCGCTCATCAAGAGGCAGTTTGACCCGGGCATCGGCATCGATGTTGCTGCCGCGACAGGCCGCAAAATAAAGCTGTTGACCTTCTTCGTCGAGCATCAGGATGTTGACACGATCAAAACCGATCACTTCGTGCAAACCATCAGCAGCCAGGCGCAGGACGTCCTGTCGATTGACACTTTTCTGGAGATCGGCATTGATTGTGTGAAAGTTTTTGATACTGCGGTCAAGGTCTTTGAAGCGGCGCTCGAACATACTTTTCTGCTCGGCGATTTCCTGATTGAGACGATCCAGCTTGAGTGCGCGGTCATGAATCTGCTGTGACGCCCGGCCGATAAAAAATCCGAAAGAGCCAAGCACCATCATCGTGCCGCCGCACATGTAGCTGTACAGGTATCGGTTCTGCTCGGTCTCCGTGATATCGCGGATCACCTGGTCAAGGATTGAACTGCTGCTGTCCCAGAACAGCATCAACCTCAGGACAATCCAGCCCAGCGGCGCCATGACGCCCAGCAGCATCCCCACGGCGGCGTAACCGATATCACGCTTGCCGGAATCGCCAATAAGGATTTCAGAGACAGCCAAAGCATTGCTCCTTTATCGACAGACTGGACGCCCCAGCGAGATGCCCAGGGACTCCGCAGCGTTGACCAGGTCACCTTGCGGGTCAACGAGATTGAGCGAATCAACAGCTTCGGCGATTTCAACGTCAAAGACATGCCGCCCCTGCAAGGAAACCATGCGGCCATAGCGGCCCTTTTCAACCAGTTCGACCGCCTTGATGCCAAAACGGGAGCCGAGGATGCGATCAAAAGGTGAAGGCGTACCGCCTCGCTGGACATGCCCGAGCACCACGACCCTGGTTTCGACGCGCATGCTTCTGGATATTTCGTCTGCGACAAAGGCCCCGATACCGCCCAGGCGCTCAACGCCGCGGTTTTCTGATTCGGTGCGTTGTACTATTTTCCTGCCTTCAGCGGGGAAAGCGCCCTCTGCCGCCACAACGATAGAAAACCTGCTGCCCCGCGCCTTGCGCAGGAGAATGGCATCGCACAGGGTGTTCAGGTCGAAAGGAATCTCAGGAATCAGGATTACGTCTGCAGACCCGGCGAGACCGGACTCGAGCGCGATCCAGCCGGCATCACGGCCCATGACTTCGACCACCATGACCCGATGATGGCTTTCTGCCGTGCTGTGCAGCCTGTCCAGGGCCTCCGTAACTATACCCACGGCAGTATTGTAACCAAAGGTGACATCCGTGCCGCGCAAATCATTGTCAATGGTTTTCGGTATACCAACCATTGGAATACCCCGACTCCAGAGAGTCAGGGCAATCTTGAGGGTGCCGTCGCCACCGATCGCGATCAACGCATCAGCACCTATCCGTCGAAAATTCTCCACCACCTCCGCAGAAACGTCGGTCAGGCGGGTTTCACCGTTTTCTGCAACGGGATAAGCGAAGGGGTTGCCACGATTGCTGGTCCCCAGAATCGTGCCGCCACGCGGCAGGATTCCGCGTACGGATTCAAGATGCAGTTCACGCCAGCGCGGCTCCCCGACCAGGCCGTCAAAACCATCTTCGATCCCGATCACGCGCCAGCCATGATTCAGGATGGCAGTGCGAACAACACCACGGATGACGGCATTCAAGCCTGGACAGTCACCGCCGCCGGTCAATATTGCTATGGTTCGACTCATAAACGATCCCTCCGGAAAGAGTTCTCCAGCCTCCAGCCTCCAGCCTTTACTTCTTGCGCTGCTCCGTTGCAATGGCTAATTTGACAAATCCGGCGTCTCTGGCGAGATCCATCAAAGTGACCACCTTGCCGTGCCGCGACTCCTGGTCCGCCAGCAACAGGACCGTCGTCTGCTCGGCATCCGACTGATGCTCGGCAAGCAGTGCTTTAAAGTCGTCCAGGGAGATCTTCTGGTCGCGGTAGAAGATATCACCGTCACGGGAAAGATAGATTTTGAGCTCTTTGGGTTCGCGATCGATTGTCTGCGAAGACGCCTCGGGAAGTTTAATGGAAATGCCGGGACTTTCCACAAAAGTTGTTGAAATCATGAAGAAAATCAACAAAAGGAAAACCACGTCAACCATGGGTGTCAGATCGATTCTCGGCTCGTCACTTGGTTTGCGCAGAAAGCTCATTTACTCTCCCAGAAGATCAACCAGACGGAGGGAATATTCTTCCATTTCAATAATTAGCTGTTCGAGACGCCCGCTTAAATAGCGATGCGCCAGGATGACGGGTATGGCAACGGTCATACCGGCAGCCGTGGTTATCAGGGCTTCAGAAATACCGCCGCCCAAGGTTGCCGGTGTCCCCATTCCCTGGCTGGCAATCACATTGAATGCGCGGATCATACCCAGCACGGTGCCAAGCAGTCCCAGTAAGGGAGAGATCGTTGCAATCGTCCCCAACAGGCCTAAAAAGCGCTGCAAGGGCGCAGCCTCCCGACGTCCGGTTTCTTCCACCACAACCTTGATCTGATCGCGGTTGCGGCCAACCAGGCGAAGCGCCGCAAGAAACACCTGAGCGAGGGGAGAATCCGACTTATGGCACATTGCAACCGCTTCATCATGTCGATCTTTGGCGACCAGCGGTTCAATCTGGTGAGCAAGTTCTCTGAACTGTTTTCGGACCTTGGTGTAGGTCCAGAGACGTTCCAGAAAAATCCCGAGGGCGATGATGGAACAGAGAGCAATCGGATACATCAGGTATCCGCCTTTTTGAATAACAAGCCACATGTTGATCAGAACTCCTTTACTCCAAAGGCCAGGAACATCTGGCAGTGCGCGAGGGTTACCGGTGCAAAGTTACGGAATAGATGTTGTCATCGCGGTGATTTTATGAGTTTCCAGGCGTGATTACAATGAAAACCCCGAGGCCAGGGGATTTCGGGGCAGACAAAAGCCTGACGACCGTTCGGACTAGTGTCCCGTGCGGCTAGTTCATTCCTTCTAATTGCAGTGCTTTTGGCCCCTGGCTGCGTTACGGCTTCTCGGCTTAAGCCTTGCTAGGCCTGCGTCGCCGTGCCTTGCCAGGAACCAAAATCCCTCGCAATTAGTGCGGCGAACTAACCGCACGGGACACTAGCCGCAAACCGGCTCAATCTCGAGAAAGGCCCTGGCGAGCAAAACATAGGTCTTTTCGATATGTTGAGGGATCACCCTGATATCCGCAAGAATGGGCATGAAGTTGCTGTCGCCTGCCCATCGCGGGACGATATGCATGTGGATGTGATCCGCGATACCCGCTCCGGCAACCAGGCCGAAATTCCAGCCGACATTGAACCCCTGGGCAGAGCAGACCTCACGCAACACCATCTGGCTGCGAATCAGCATCTGGTGGATCTCAAGAACCTCATGTTGCCCGAGCCCGGAAGGGTCTGCTATATGACGGTAGGGAGAAACCATCAGGTGTCCATTTGAATAGGGGAAGCGATTCATGATCACATAGCAGTGCCTCCCCCTCGCCACAACAAGACGCGCTTGATCCTCTGCAGAATTTTCATCAAGACAGAAAATACAGCAGTCTTCTTCCGGACCCTGTATATATTCAAGGCGCCAGGGCGCCCACAATTGATCCATCATTCACCTCACAAAGGAGCTGAAACTCCAGAAGAAAACAGCAAACAACACGTCATCAAGCCGCCCTCCTTCGCCAAGGATGCGACGGACAGGCTGGTGAAAATCTATCAAGGTCAAAAGCTATTTTGGCCGCAGATAAAATCTGATACGGTCTGATGTTTATAACCAAAATCAGGGGCTTGAAGGGTTTGTTCTTGCCTTCATCCGATTTTATCAGATGTGATCAGCGTCCGAATAAAAGGTTTTGCTTTATGTTCAAAGGCACATTAGCCACGATGAGAATCTATGTGGGGCAAACTGCAGACAAAGTTATGATGAGCCTTAATCAATCCGGATGATGGTTCCACGGATCTCGTTGTCAATCTCCAGAATGCCGACACTATGATATGCCATACCTCGTCTGTCCGTGGCGCTGCCGGGGTTGAAGAACAATATGCCATCGCGCCGCTGAC
>JBPPMB010000101.1:0-11825 GCA_051305855.1 Desulfuromonadales bacterium | reverse complement strand
GGAGCATCAGAATCGAGGACCATTGCGGCACTGTTACGCCGGTGGTCAGCTTGCCGCACGACAGTGTGATCGTCTTCGTCTCGAAGCCACTACCAATGGCCGAACGCACGGGTGGCAACGCATCGAGGCCGATCCCGGCCGACGCACCGGCCGCAACGATGACCCTGTAACCGCGCCAGTAGGTGTTGTGTTTCTCGACCAGCAGATTCGCCATCGCGTGACAGGCTGCGACGTTCGGCAGGAACCAGAATGAGTGCTGGAGATACGGCAACAGGCGGACATCCGAGTACGGAAACGGCGGCCGCGTACCGGTCTTGAGGCTCTCCACCGATTGCGAGGCATACGAGCCCCTAATGATATCCAACCACTTCTGGACATCGATCTTGTGCCTGAAGTGCGCATCCTTGCCCGTTCCGGAAGCTGCGAAGAACTCGTTGAGGTCGAACTCGTCGAACTCCCCCCCACTCGCAATCGATAACAACTCGTCGGGCATCTGATAGGTGAGCAACCGCATCTGCGGCAGAGCACCATAGGGGTTCCACGCACCGGGGTGCTTGGCGGCGATGTCTTCCTTGGCGTGCTGCTCGTCGGTATAGGTCCAGTTGAAGATCTGTTCCTCGATAAACTCGCCCGTTGCCAATGCCTTGAACGGTGTTCCAGAGAGGTAGAGATACGCCCTGGTCGTGATTGGCAGAAACTCGGACTCCTTTTCAGAGAGCACGCTGAGGTCTTCGTTCATCTCTTCCAGTCCGGCGGTATATTCGAGCTTGGCCTCCTGCTTGGCGACCGCATCTTCCTCACCCTCGAAAAGCTCCTTGGCGGTATCCCGCCACGCGCCGAAGTGGTATTCGTCAAAGACCACGAGGTCCCACTTCTCTTTGTGAATCCATTCGTTCTTGGGCTTGATGTTCCCCGCCGTATCGCGGCCGAGCAGGTCCTGAAAGGAACCGAAATAGACCACCGGTGTCTTGCGGGCAAACTGAGTGGGATCTTTCTCGGAGTTGCGTGAGAGGTACTGCCAACCATTGAAGTCTGCATGAGATTCCAGGTCGGACTGCCACGCATCGGCGACAGCAGGCTTGAAGGTCACCACCAGTACCCGCTTGGCCCCTAGCTTCCTAGCTAGCTGGTAGGTGGTGAAGGTCTTGCCAAAGCGCATCTTCGCGTTCCAGAGAAAGCGCGGAACCGCGTGCATGTCCTCAGTCCAGATCGAATGGAAGTAGGCGTGCGTCTTGTCCACAGCTTCGGCTTGCTCCCGGCGCATCGGGAATGTCTCGTGATGGGTGCCGGTTAACTGTTGGCCCGTGCGGAGCTCGGCGAGCACGGTCTTGACATCGGCAACCGAGCACCGCATCCATTCCAGTTCGACTCTCACGAAGCCCTTCTTGACGAGTGTTGCGCGCACCTGGTGATCGGTGAAAATCGTGCCATCGTTACGCTCGGCGGACTCGTCCAGCTCGATCATGTAGTTCTTGATTGCGGCGGTCTTTACCTGTTCGGCGACGCGCTGTTTCACATCGCGCGTCGTCTGCCCCACCTTGAGGATGCCCTTATGCGCTGCATCATCAATAGAATAGGTGTAGATGCGAGGTCGAGCGTACGGTTTCGGTGCTAGAATATCCTCGATCGTGGGCTTACTCATCGTGACCGCCATCCAGGCTCATGGTCCGGACTTGAGACTCTATATATGCCTGCTCCTCGGGCGTAATGCCGTACTTCGCATACAGCTCTTCGTCTGTCCAAGCGATGTCCCATTCTTGCAGCGGCACCCAAGCATAAGTGGAGTTCAACGCATGTTGGGTGATTTTCCTTAACGATACAAGGAAACGGAAGAATCTTGTCGTGTAATATGACTGGAGACTCATGGCTGCCTTGCGTGAGTCGAGGTGGAAACATAGGAAAGATTGCGTACAAACTGAGGGTGATGGTGCAATCTGTGGTTTGCCAACAATCTGATGCGGAAGTTTGTCACCACCGTTGTACGCCTCAGGGACTAGAACCTTCCAAGTGTCAATTAGATGAGCATTCTTGGACACTGTCTCGCGGCTGATGTACCCTACTCCACGCTTCATTTTGCGGATGTAGTAGAGTGGCACATCGCCTGAACGCTCAGAGTTCTTGAAGTCATCAAAGTTCGATGCCAACCCGAATGCTGTGTCGCGGGAGAGTATCGTATTGATGGGTGGTTCGCCGAACTCCTGAACCTTGTGCAGAATCGAAATCGCACGTCCGTCCCGGATGAATACATCGTATTCGCCAAGGTTTCGCGGAGACGGTCCAAGGACTTCATCGCCTCGCACCGTCGTAACATTGCAATCGCCATCATGGGCCGCATCCCAAAGGAAGTAGCAGACTCCGGCCTTAATCTCGACACCAGGGAATACGTCGCTTGCCGCCGGATAGTTCACCAGTTCGCTCATGCGACGATCACTGAGCATTGCCTGACGAAATGCATCAAGCCCCCTGCCGCCAGCTAACCATCTTGATGGGATAACCATACTTAGAAAGCGAGGTTCAAGCTTTAGTGCCTGCTCAACGAATAGATGGTAAATCGAGGAATCACTCGAACCACCTGCCCCTCCAGCCATCTGATACGGTGGGTTGCCGATGATCACGTCAAACTGCATATTACCTCCAAACAACTCGGCAATCCGAGCCATGATATCGTCAGTGTGGATAAACGCGTAGGCGTGCGTCTCAAGCCCCCGCTCGCGATCAAAGATCATGCGAGGAGCACCACAATACGTACACTTCGAGCCATTCCAAGTGTGCTCCAGGCGCTCAAACCAGATGTTGCCAGCACCACTGTAGAAACCCGTGGCGATTGAGTGTGGCCCATTCGCGTGCTTCGAGCAATACACACTTCGCCTCGCTAACAGGCTGGTTAGATAAGTGATGCCGATGCCAAAGACCTGCTTGGTCAGAATGTGATTGACGCGATCTTCCAGGTCCGGAATCTCGGTCGCCAGCCCCTTGGTGAGGCGACTGGTGATCTCGCGCAGGAACACACCCGACTTGGTGAACGGGTCAAGGAATCGTATTGATGTGTTCGCCCAGATGTTCGCACCGTTGTTGTTGGCCGCCCACGCCTCGGCTAGGGTATCGAGCATCCTGTTGGCTAACTCAGGCGGCGTGAACACCTCGTCGTTCGACAGGTTCGCAATGCACGTCAACACATCCGGGTTGCGACCTCGGAGAGAAAAGACTGCCTGACCATTCATGGGGACTCCTCCGGCGCAGCGGCTGCAATATCATTGACTGACATCGGCGGGTAGGTCTTGGTTGGCGCGAATATCTCATGTTTGCCAAGATGTGCGAAGAGTGAGCCCTCCTCACTGAGAGCCGACATCTGAGAGAGGGTGTCCAAGCGGAAATCGCGGCGCTGATACTTCCCTTTGCCGAGGGGACCCCACTCGGCGAAGGTGATTGGTTGGTCGTCCGTGGTGCGCATCTTCAGGGCGTCACCGTGAATCAGGTTCTGTGAAAGCACGTAGGAAGCGGCTCGATAGAGGCCATCCGACTCGTCAATATTCAAATAGTCGGCAAAGATCTCCAGCATGTTCGCGCGGCACTCGGCGATGTTATCCACCAAGAGCTCGATTCCATACGTGCACATCACCGCGAGAAGGGCGTAGTACCGCTTTTCAAAGTCGGACTTTACGAACTTGAGTTCGACCGTAGCAAGTTTACGCTGCAGGACACAAACAAGAAAATTCCCGCTCCCGCACGCCGGCTCCAGAAAGCGCGAGTCAATGCGCTCAGACTCGCCCTTGACGAGGTCAAGCATGGCATCGACCATCCACGCGGGGGTGAATACCTCCCCGTGGTCAGCAACCCGTTTTTTTGACTTGATTAGACTCATAGGTAATTGCAGTCGGGGTAAAGCTTTCCGGCACATATTTGACTTCGGCGTCCCTGACGTATCCTTTCATGCTGACTCACTGCTAAACTCCAAATCTTTGTTTTATACTGTCAAAGGTTTGCCTGCTAACGCTGCAAAGAGGATATGAATAATCCCCAGAAATATTCTGCGGCTCCTTCTTGGGTCAGCATTTCAATACCTTGCCCCATTCTCTGCATCCCTAAAGGTTTCAAGAATAAGGCATATCCATCATTCTCGACGTTCATGGCCTCGTTGAAACTGTTGTCATCCAAGTAATCCTGGAGACTGTCATTCCCTCTATATGCGATTCCACCGACAAAACCCCGACGACTGCCGAGCCATATCTTGCTGCCACACTTCTGTTTCCCCTGCAGGTAGACCTTGGCCGTAAAATGGTTGGCATCGATTCTTCGGAAGTCCGTTTCAATCTCAGGGTTCCGTCCCCCCAGTTCCTGGAGCGATCCCTCAAAGAAATTGGCGATGTACTCATATGATTCAGCCAGGAACCTGTCCAACTCGCGATCCGAGAATTCCTTCTTAATTCGCAAGTTGCTTGATCGAGGCTTTGGCTCCTCGCCTATGACCTGTGGTGGCCCTTTCACTGCGGCTCGCGGCAGCGCTTTCGCTTGCCCTAGTTGCCTGAGAGCCTGCTTAATGTCCGCCACTACTAGAACAAAAGCATCATCAAAGGTCGGGAACCTGGTGACTGGCTTGCCATCTGGTGGCGTCGCTAGCAGCTTTCCAAAAGGTGCATCGTGCCAATCGCAAGGCCTCAGGATCACGGGAATAACTCGCGCCTCTCCGGCTTCATGTCGCTCCAGGCCTCGTGTCATTTCGATCTCGTAGCAGTAGTCAGATGCGAGAAAATCGGCGCTTACCAGAAGAAGAACCACATCAGCGGTTTCGAGATTCTGATCAATCTCTCGGGAAAGTTCTTCTCCAGCAGTTATTCGCCTATCATGCCAGGTCTCTATGAAACCTTGACGCTTAAGGATTGACAGGTGCTTTTCAAGCTCATCCCTGAGTTCTTCATCCCGATGCGAATATGAGAAGAAAACTTTTGCCATTAAACAAGTCTCCTTACCTGCTTCAGAAAGGCATTAACCTTTCCTCCCGCTACATCCTTTGCATTCAGGCCAAGCTTGTTCCAAAGGTCGAAGAATTCCTGTTCTTTTTCCGTTGCCTTTCGTCCTCCTCCACCACTCTTGGGGCACCCTCCCGAGCTCAGGATAATGTCGACATCCCCAACCTTTATGAAGATCCGAATGCAAACACTTCCCTGGTCCGCTTCCTCTTGCCTTATTCTACTGGTAATCCAGTGCTCATCCGCCTGACCCAGTTCCCTTTCGTCCTGACCAATTCGAATCCTGATACTCATAATCCCCCTCCACGTTAAGGTTTGAACTACTCGTCACCGAAATAATCCGAATCGACCCGCTTGACCTCGTAGGTCGCCGTCGTCGACACCCCGAGTCCAAAGTCGATCATCAGCTCGGTCAATTCCGCCCCATCGATCAACACTACCTTTGGGTCGATGTTGGCCACGTAATCCCGGGCTTCCGCTGAGTATCCGCTGGTGGTGATGAACACGCCCTTGCGGGCACGCTTGCCGTGCAGGGCACCGACGAACTTCTGGATCTCCGGTCGTCCCACCGTTCCCTCCCAGCGCTTGGCCTGCAGGTAGATGGTGTCGAGCCCGAGCCGGTCCTCGTTGATGATGCCGTCGATACCGCCGTCACCGCTCTTGCCCAGCGCTTTACCGGCCTCCTTGCGGGAGCCGCCGTAGCCCATCTTGACCAGCAACTCCACAACCAGCCGCTCGAAGAACGCGGGCGACTCGGCCTTGATCCTCTTCAGCAGATCGCCGGCTAGGTCCCCCCGAATCCGCTGGTGGGCGGTCTCCAGCATCTCCTCCGGAGTCGCCGTCTCGCACGACTCCGCAACGACTGCGCCGGTGTCATCGGCGTTCTTCTTGCCGGCAGTGCGGAACTCCACGAACTCGGGGAAGCGATCGAGTAGCTTGGTGTCAATGGTAGCGGGATTCTCAGCTAGGACCTGCCGGCCCCGGTCGGTGATCTGGAAGTGGGCACGGCGTGGTGAGCTCAGTAGCCCGGCCTGCTGCAGGTAGGTCTTGGCCCAGGCGGCTCGGTTGTCAAACACCGGCTGCCGGCCGCTGGGTAGCAGCTCCGCGCGCTCTTCGTCAGAAAGCCCCAGTTCGGCGGCAAGACGCTCCCGTGCCTCGCGGACCGAGTGTTCTTGTCCGTCACCGGCAAAAGAGAGCAACGGTAACATCAGGGACTGGTAATCCGGAATGGCCATGATCCCCCCTAACCACATGAAAAAACTGACTAACTCAACGCTGGGCAGAGTAACACTTTTCTCATGATTCCCCAAAAGAAAACCTCTCTCCAGCAATACCTGGAGAGAGGTCACAACTCTTCATCTTCGAGTGGCTAACCTTGTTCTCAGAGTGCCAACCTGCGGGCAACACCAATTGGTCGTGCTGATCGTCTTTCGCAAGATTAGCAGGATTCGCAGCAAGACCGGCTCGCGCACACACTCATGTGGATACCGATCAAGAATGAACCATCCTGGTACTCTTCGAATCCGCACAAAATTTCCTCCGTAGTTTCCGGCCTTCCCCCATAGAGACCAAAATGTGATCTCCGGCTTTTATGGCCGGAGATCACATTTGTACGACACCATCACTACACATCGCTCCCAGTTGCTAAACCTGCTAATCTTGCGAATCTAACGAGCCATGCCGCAGCCGCAAGAAAGCGCCTTTTCAGGCGTCAAGTCAGCTCATAGACCTCGCGACGACGACGCCCCTTGATCCTGACGTCATGAGGGACCTTCCGCACCCAGCCGTGTTCAACCAAAAGAGCCACGATGCGTCGCGCCGTCTCGGCGTCACGAATTCTCATCGGCCCTTTCTGATAGACCTCCACGAGGGAATGCTGCTGTCCCCGCTTCTGTAGCCAGGCTAGCAGCTCCTCGGCCAATTCCAGATCGGGATTCACTGCACCGGCACCGATCACCCGGAGGGCCTCCTTCAAGTAGTACCGACCGAGTTCTACGCCCTGCTCCATCTTAGCCATGGGGATAATCTTCGCCGATATATCCTCGTACAGCGTCAGGGCTCCTGCAATCCGGCAGGCATGTTCAGCGCCCTTACTGGCAAAGCCGCGGATGCTGGAATATTTTCCAGAGGGTCTGAGCTCGGACTCGATCTCATCGTGGAACCTGATGTAGCACTCCAATGCATCATCTGACAGAGGGAGTTCTCTGGGTTCTAGTTCGTTCACGGTCCCTTCCCGAATTGGCTTAGGGGCCTTAAGGATCGTTGTAATGCGGCACTGGTATTCCCTCACCACTTCCTGAGAATGCTCAGACCCTTTTTGGTAAAACCGCTGACCGATCGTTGAGTCCGGCCATGAGGGTAGAACCCTGGACAGAAACCCTTGCCCTTGCATGATGCGATTCCCAATCACTTTCGCTGCGATTTCTGGTTGAACCATGACGTGAAACGAAACCCTCTTCCCAGAAATGGCTTGAAATCCGTTTGCCGCACGAACGGTGTTGAACGGGGTCCCATCCCAGAGTTTCGATAAGCCGGCTATGGTCTTGATCAGATGCTCAGAACTCATTCCATAGCCGCCAAAGAGCTTGCCGCCTTCATCGGAATAGATCCCCATGGAAGGCTGACCTGAATGCAAACTCTTTCCGAGTCCCTCGATAGTTGGATCATCGGTAATAATGACCGGCCCTGAAGGAGCTATCGGAGCGCTACCTATCGCTTCAGCACGAGCATCAGGGTCCGCTATTTTTCTCGCCTGCTTTTTGCGATGTTCGTACTCCTCCAGGTCTATCTGGTATTGCATCATCGCCTGGTCATAGGCATCACGCAGCTGCCATTCATATTCCCGGAATGGCTTGAGGACCAGATCATCGACCGCCGTTTTTCTCTCACCGGTCATCCCGACCGTCAGAAAAAACATGGAGATCGGCCGGACCCTGACATCGATCACGACATTAGCCAAAGCCTGAACAGCCAAGACCACGGCAGCCAGGCGAGCCTGACCACAGATGGCCAGGGGCGCGTAGACCAACTCCTTGAGTTCGAGACACACTTCGGCCAGGTCCCCCAAGGCCTCGACCGGAAAAGCGGCTGGCTGACCCATCGCCCTTTGAAGAGGTTTTTTTCCATCATCATCATTGTCTGATGATTGTGCCACCGCAGTTTTCTCTTTGGGTACCTGCTCTTCTGTAGGGGACACCACTGCCTGGGATTGCGAACTGTTCTTTGGCCTTGAAACTTTACGGACGACCCTTGGGATCTGCTTTGTTTCTGGCATAGACCCTGTGGGGGAATCTTCTACAGGTTGGGCTTCCATCGTGTTTCCGGCATCACCCCGCCGGCTGGCTTCGCGCTGTGCAATCTGATCGAGCGCCTCCCGGTAAGGAGCCACATCACCCAGCCTGCATACACGTATCAATCTGCGTATGCGCCCTTCCAGCCAGGTCTCAAACTCAGGTCCCTCTGAATAGTTGTCGTTGATGTCTTCATAGATAGAAGAGTATATTTTTCTCGCTTTGTCGGCGTCTGTTCCTCTTCCAAAGACGTCTCTTCCAATTGAGAAGAAATGATCATCATAGTTCTCCTCATTGATCTCATCATCAAGAAGTACCATATAGGTCTTTACAACGAATTTTCTTTCTTGCTCGTCAAAATCTTTGACAAATTCCGCCTCGAAAGGAAGAATAATTTTTTTATCTTTTGGTATTGGTCTTAAGGCCATGACTAATCCTTTCCGTGTTTTCATTAGTTGTCAAAATGTAGTTATGCTGTGCGACTCGATATCTTCAGCACGGTTCTCCTCCCACCAGACTAGCATCGGCCATCCTTCAAAGGGGCAATCCTCGACGGGCAACAGCCGATACGCTGTGTTCTTGACGGGGACGAGAGCCGGAAAGAAGGGGGGAAGCGTGTCTCCCATTCTCTGGCTGTCGTCTGGTGCGATCATGAAGTCACCCCACTCAGGCTCTGCGAGGTGCTCGATGATGTCGGCGGTGTCGACGAGCGTGAAGAGCTGCCACGCCAGCACCACGTCTGTGCGAATGGCCTCGACATAGTCTCTGCGGCCCCTCTTCGGGCTGACCTTGAGCCGGCTGGCGATCTCCTGCAGCAGCGACAGGAGATGCTGCCGGTAGATCAGCTGTATGGATATCTCCATCGGCACAAGTTTTGTGCCTCCGTAGTTGACTTGCAATAGATAGGGAAGCCAGGATAAGACCTCCCACTTGGCGTATTTATCCAGTTCGTATGTTTTCATGTCAGACTCCATCTGTTGTGTCGAATTCATCCGATCCACTCCGTCGAAGAAAAGGGCCTAGCCCTAACATCTTGGCCCTTTAGCTCCAGTGCAATAAATCCAATGAAGAAAAAATAGAGGGACTGCGAACCCTCCACGGAGAAACGTCCAGGCAGCAGGGATTTCGTCCTCGCGTACCAAGGGATATTCCGTGCCCTCCACAATGATCGCAGGGATAAAAACTAAGCTATCTTCGGCCTGGCCACGGGCCCTACCAGGAAATGGGATGAATAACTTTTCTCGCACCGCTTCCCCACTGTTGAGGACCAAGTCGCTGTCCACGACAAACTTGGACAAGTGCGCCGCGAGAATACGATTGGTCAGCACGGGCACCAGATAGTCCTCAATGTTCATACCAGGGGCGATTTTGAGACTCTCCTTCAGGTATTTCAAGGCGGGGACAAGATTCCTTTTGTGCAACACTTTGAGGACCTTTTCATCCGACTGAAACACGGCTTGCGGGTGGTTTATCAAGTACAACTCCTTGATAATCCCTAACGTCTTTAAGATTGATTTTTCCGTCATTCTGCTACCTCCGATACCCTTGCCAGTAATCTCCTATATACCAACCACCGTGCAATGTGATTCTTTGCGGATGGCCTCGACGCAGTATTCGATAGTTCTTTTCCGGCTGATCCGGAGGCGGCCAGAGATCTCCTGCAGCAGCACCAATAGCTTGTGCCAGTAGATCATCTGGACGGATATCTCCATCGGCGTAAGTTCCGTTCCTTCGTAGTTTGTAGGGAAGCCAGAACAAGACCTCCCACTTGGCATTACTGCCAAGGTCATCTATTTTCATGTGCAACTCCTTTTGTTGTGTTTTGTCCGTTCAAGCCATTCCAATGAAGTAATGGACCCTACCGATTACAGCAGGGGCCATTGTCGTTAGCGCATTTCGTTCATCACCTCATGGAAAACTGAAGGTGTAACTATGAACCCTCCTCTCAGAAACCTCAGGGCACCAGGGATCTCGTCCTCAGTGACCAAGGAGTACGTCGTGCCCTGACTAACGATCGCTGGGATAATAGCGACATCATCCTCGTTTTTAGGGTTGGCAAACGGGATGAAGAGTTGCTCCTGCACAGGTTCTCCGCTACTGAGGACCATGTCGCAGTCCAAATAGAACTGCGACAAATCCATCGCTAGAGTACGATTATTCTGCACGGGCACCTGATATTCCTCGATGGTCCTGTCGGGTGCGATTTTGAGACTCTCCATCAGGTATTTCAGGTGGTGGACAAGGCCCCTTTTGTGCACCAACTTGAAGATCTTTTCATCTGATTGAAACTCAGCCTTTGGATGGTCAAGAAGGAAAAGCGCCTTCAGGATGCCAACCGTTTCTATCATTGCTTGCTTCGTCATTCTGCTTCCTCCGTTGCTTTTGGTTGCGCTGCATCTCTGGCCATGAGATGCAGCGCGTTATTGCCAGCGAGAAAAATGGGTTGCAGCCCAACTTTCGACATGCGATAATATAGCTATCGCTAACCTTTGTACTGCGTAAAAGATATATCGTGGTACATTAGTTGTCAACCTGTTTTCTTTGGGGTACTGAAAAAATGTCTCAGAACGACTTGTTTGGCGGTGACGGGCTCTGGTATCGAGCTGAGCAGTATGCCTTGGACGATGGCGTCATTGTCCCGGCTGGTCCGGCGCGTGCTTATGATCCGTGGGCGCATTTCGACATGTGGCGCAAGGAGGAGCAAGGAGTTGATGCACCCTATGCTCGTCTGATCAATCTACTCAACGAGCTGGTCTTCTCCCCTGGGAAGTTCGCCAACGTTTATGAGGACTTGATCTCTAGGTCCCCAAGGGCGCTGGAACGCTTCGAAAAGAGTGAGATGGCGACCGCAATCCTCGATTGCTGTAGCGAAACCGGTCTACTTGGCGTACTACCGCGCCGGATCACCGCATTTCGGAGTGACGTTGAGGGGAAGACCGGAGGGGCCTACCAATGGACACCTTCAGGGTGGAGTCGGGTCAAGGAACTCATGGGCGAAGGGATTGTTGCCGCCGAGGGGGTCAAGGTCATCGGCGAGTTGCGAAGTCCGCTGGTGGACTTCTTCAGTGAGGAAGGGGTTGAGGTTGTGGGCTACCCTCCGCCGTTGAGCCCCCCCTTCTGGTCCTGCTATCAGGAGCCGGTGGTTGACTTCGTCTCGGAGGCGATCAACTTGCTGAAGATCCTCCGGGGACTCTTCGACATCTTCTCTGATGAAGATCAGGTCTCCCAATCTCGGGAGGATTTGAATGCCTTCTTGATCAGTGCGAAGCCTATTCTAGTGAAGAATGACCAAGGCGAACTCGCATGCCGCTGGGTCACCCCATCGCTTCTGGACACCTATGCGGTCATGATTGCGATGGACGCATTGATGGAGCCCCGCAGAATTGCCCTGTGCTCCAACTGCGGAAAGCTTTTCTCCCCCACGGGCAAGAAGACTCTGTTCTGCGACGACAAGTGTCGGAACACAGGGAACAAGAAGTTGGCCAGGAAGCGACAGGCGACAGCGAAGGAGTGGGCCAATTCTGGCATGCCGGTGGAGGAAATTGCCGAAAAGCTGAATAGTGACATT
>JBPPMB010000056.1:0-14640 GCA_051305855.1 Desulfuromonadales bacterium | reverse complement strand
CGCTGCACGCCGAAAAGGTTGAACTCTGCCTGTTCGATCGGGATAATCCCAAAGTCCAGACCGAGAGCATCGTTGTCAGGGAGCGTACGGACCTCGCCTGGCACATCTATCTCGACGACCTGGGCCCTGGTCAGCTCTACGCATATAGGGTTCATGGCGTTTACGACCCAGGCATGGGCGAGCGGTTCAATCCCGCCAAACTGCTCATCGATCCCTATGCCAAAGCGATCACCGGCGAGGTGTCGTGGCACGATGCGCTCTTTGGTTATACCGTCGGGCACAAGCTGGAAGATCTCTCCCAGGATATGCGTGATAGTGCCGACTTCCAACCCCGGTGCGTGGTGGTCGACCCGGGCTTCGATTGGGAAGGGGATGAGTTGCTACGCATCCCCTGGCATCGAACCTTGATCTACGAGCTGCATGTCAAAGGATTCACAGCCAGACATCCCGAGGTGCCCGAAAAGTTGCGTGGCAGTTTTGCCGGACTGGTTAGCCCACCGGTGATAGATTACCTCAAAAAGCTCGGTATCACGGCCGTCGAGCTGATGCCGGTCCATCAGTTCATCAGTGAGCGATTATTGATAGAAGAAGGACTCAACAACTTCTGGGGGTACAATTCCATAGGATTCTTTGCCCCCCATGCGGCCTATTCCAGCGCCGGGCAGCGAGGCGAGCAGGTCAGGGAGTTTCGCGACATGGTCAAGGCTTTCCACCGGGCTGGCATCGAGATTATCCTGGACGTGGTTTACAACCACACAGCTGAAGGCAGTCACCTCGGCCCGACACTTTCCTTTCGTGGAATCGATAACGAAAGATACTATCGGCTTTCACACGATGAGCCGCGCTATTATGTCGATTTTTCGGGGACGGGGAATTCCCCCAACATGCAGTCACCGAGGGTCCTGCAGCTGATCATGGATAGCCTGCGTTACTGGGTGCTCGAGATGCATGTCGATGGTTTTCGCTTCGACCTTGCTGCGGCCCTTGCACGAGAGTTACACGATGTAGACAAGCTTGCGGCCTTTTTTGACATCATCCATCAGGATCCCGTTCTCTCGCAAGTCAAGCTGATTGCTGAACCCTGGGATGTTGGCGAGGGGGGCTACCAGGTCGGCAACTTTCCTGTCCTGTGGGCAGAGTGGAATGGCAAGTTTCGAGATAACGCCCGTCGATTCTGGCGGGGAGACAACGGCCAGGTCAATGAGCTGGCCTACCGTCTCACTGGTAGTAGTGATCTTTACCTGGGGGAGGGGCGCAATCCCTCGGCGAGTATAAATTATGTAACGTCTCACGACGGTTTTACTCTACACGATCTGGTCAGCTACAACCATAAGCACAACGAGATGAACCCCCATGACAATACAGATGGAACGGACGACAACTTGAGCTGGAACTGCGGATATGAAGGGCCTGTCGATGATACCGGGATCATCGACCTGCGGAATCGTCAGAAACGTAATTTTCTGGCGACCATGATCTTTTCGCAAGGGGTCCCGATGTTGCTCGGTGGCGATGAGGCCGGACGCACCCAGGACGGCAACAACAATTCTTATTGTCAGGACAACGAGATTTCCTGGGTCCACTGGGATCATGATGAAGCCCAGCAGGACCTGCTGGAGTTCACACGTCGGATCATCGGACTGTTCCATCGTCATCCGGTTCTGCGCCGCCGTAATTTTTTCCAGGGGCGTAAGATCAGAGGGTCTGAGATCAAGGACCTGACCTGGTATCGATATGACGGTCAGGAAATGACTGACAACGACTGGACTGATCCCGATACGCATTTCCTTGGTCTGCGACTCGCTGGCGATGCCATTGACGAAAGAAACGAGAACGGCGACCCGATCCGAGACGAGACCCTGCTGATACTCCTGAATGCGAATTCGCATGATCTTGTATTTCCGTTGCCACGAGACCACGCGAAGGAAACCTGTTGGGACGTCATCCTCGATACACGCGAACCTCAGGGACTGCGGATCATCGAAATGCTAACTTCTAGCGACAGTTATGAGCTCGAAAGCCATCACCTCGTCATGCTGCAGGAGATAAAATAATCGATGCGATGAGACTGTCGATATGATGAATGAGCAGGATTCACTGACATAATGAGGCGCAGTATGAATTGAATGACGTTGTTATGGAAAACCCCTGGAAGACGCGACAACTAAAAGAACTGACCCGTTTTGACCCGGAGATTATGGAACGTTTTCTCCGGCGTGACGTTCGCTTTCTGGGAGGTCTGCTTGGAATGGCCAGCAGGGCACAGGCTGTCCAATCGATCTACTATCACGAAGAGAGTGTGCGTCATTTTTTCACCCCCGAGAATAAGTGTGCCAGTCGGAAGGCATAGGTCTGGAAGTCAACGTTTAGCAGGAGCTGTTCAAGTAAATGATCGACATCGTTGCCACCCTTGTTCTTGACGCAGCACCATGAGTTTATTCAGGCTTTCGCGACCTCCTTTGAACTAACCAATCTGGGACATTGCTGCCGGATTACGAAATACCAGCTGACAAAAACAATCTGTCAATCATTGTAAGCGCCACAGAATTTCTGCTATAGACCCGTGGCCCTCGAACCTGGAGTAGAGATGTTCGGTTGTCCTTCGGCTACTCTTTGCTCCTTGTCTGAGGCCACTGGAACCGTCTATCCAGCTTCAGCATAATCCTCTCCTGGTCTGCCCCTTCGCAGAGGTTTGCTACTTTTAAAAGTAGCAATCGGCTCAAATAAACTTCTCAAATAAACTTCTTGACTGTTGTACCAAATTTGGTACAATGCTGTCACCTTAAACTTGAGAAGTAGGACATGTTGATGTGGTAGACGGTGCAGAGTATTTATCGATTAGATTTTTCTGTACAGATGCAGGTAACCAACCTGTACGTGAATGGCTCAAAGAACTGCCCAAAGAGGAAAAGAGGAGGATTGGAGAAGATATTAAAACGGTACAATATGGTTGGCCACTCGGAATGCCCTTAGTGATACCCATGGGGGATGGATTGTATGAAATAAGGACAAATCTTGATAATAAAATTGCAAGAGTATTGATTTGCTTCAGCGACAACCAGATTATTTTACTTCACGGTTTTATTAAGAAATCAAAAAAGACACCTGACAATGACCTCAAATTAGCCAAAAGAAGAAAAGACAAGATAAACTAGACTGAATGATTCAAAGACAAATAAAAGCGAATTCAAAAAATACAGAACTTTAAATAGAACTGATAAAATAAAAGAACTAATAACGTATACAATAAACACGAATTGAGCAGAGATGATTATGAGCGAAAAGAACGTTAAAAACAACAAAATCAGAAAGAATATAGGCAGTGATTTTGACGACTTCCTGCAAGAGGAAGGTCTCCTTGAAGAAGTTGAAATGGTAGCACTTAAACGTGTGATCGCATTTCAAGTAGAGCAATTAATGGAGGAACAAAACTATACAAAAACGGCTATGGCTGAGAAAATGCACACAAGTCGTGCTGCTCTTGACCGTCTTTTAAATCCAGGGAATATCTCTGTAACACTTCAGACTCTTGGAAAAGCAGCTAAAGTCTTGGGGAGAAAGCTAACAATTTCATTAGCATAGATGCACTATGCGTACATAGTTTAGTCAAATCCTCTCGAAGCTATGTTTTTGAGGGGCTTTTTTTTGGTGGTCGGTTTACAGCATAGGCTAGTGGCTAAAATGCCAGATTTTGTGCTTTTGGTGGGGTTGGTCTCAGAAACTTAGTTACTTGGGGCCCATCTGTGTCCAAAACAGCCAACACGTCTGGTTCCCTGTTTTATTTTCAAAATGCGGATTTACAAGTCAGAATGTAGACCAGCTATTGGTATAATCAACATGAACCTTCAACAGTCAGAGGAGGTCTACTTTGCTACGAGGAACATTTTCTGACTGAAGGTTGATCCTTTGCCTTGTAAGGAGAGTCTCGTTGTGGACGTGACAATTACGAACAATCAGTCAGTAGAGCGCTTTGAGATTAAGTATGAGAAGTTCATGGCTCTTCTCGAGTATAAGATCACAGACAACCAAATGACTTTGGTTCACACTGAAGTTCCTAAAGAGCTTGAGGGGAAAGGGCTTGGAGGAAAACTCGTCAAATTCGCACTTGAGCACGCATTGTTGAATAATTTGGGAGTAGTCGCTCAATGTGAGTTCGCACAAAGCTACATTGAGCGCCACAAAGAATATTCTTCGTTGCTTCGCAGTTAGATGATTAAAAAGTTCATTTTATCTATTCCCACCATTACAATAACGTTCTCAAAGCTATATCTATAAAATCACTTCTCAAATGACCGTTCCCCAGTGATAGTATCATTTGTATGCTGTATTAGGCGCAAGTATGCCGTTTTTGGTACATTTAATTAAATCCTCAATAAGTCAAAGAGCCATTCGGTAGAATAGGGCCTGCGCTAACTTTTGACAGGTAATTAACCATCAAAATTAGCCTAGTTGAGTAAATCCCTGCTTCTGTGCCTTTGGTGGGCAAAGAACTATGCAAATACCTAACGGGAGGACACAGGATTCTTCATGGTATGCAAATGCCTTGCTGGTTGTTATGACAGCAAGGCATTTGCGTGTGCACGGATGTCTTTTCAGTTTACTGCTTTTTCAGCATCTTCTTGGCCATTGTCAGATTATGATAGGCAATTACCCTGATATCTTGGAGTTCCGATCCTTCCTTACGTTTACCCAACTCGGCCAGAAAAGCATCTAGCTCACTCCGAGCCAATCCGGTTTTATTCTCATCATACGGAATGGACAAGTCAACTCCCTTCACATCCCAGGCTTCCTTCGGCAGCAGAGCAAATGGTGCTATATCCTCAAGTTTGCGATTGGCTGTCAAATCTGGATTTTCCCAGACCTGATTGCTGAAGCGGATACCATTTTTATCGGTGGTTACGGTGTAACTTCCCTTAAATGGTTTTGTCACATCCTTCTCTGCAAAATAGCTCCACTCCGATGTGCCTACCTGAGCGTGGGAATCATGGCAGGTGCCGCAACTGCGCGGTTTGCCCAGGGCATGGCTCAGTTTGTCCATTTGCACCCAGAGAATAGCCTTGTTTCCGGAAGGAAGATCACTGCGGGTGCCTATGATGATAAAGGCGTCATTGACATCGGTCACTGAGCGCGAAACGTCAAAGAATGCAGGTTCGCCGATTTTCGTGTTTCCGGGAATGCTTCGTTTCGGGATTGAGCGGAACAGCAGACCACTTGGCTCCAACTCCAGCGACTGGTTAAGCACCGCCATCGGGTACGGTTTTACACCGATCCAGCGGCCTGATGCATTTTTGATGATGGTTGGAAGGTCGCGTGTACCGTAATATTCCTTATGTTTTCCGTACGGGGTTTCAACGCCGAGGGCGTTTCCCGGCCCCCAGAAGGTATACTGATAAGCTCCGGAAACGGTCACGTGACAGGCGGCGCAATCGACATTGGCATGGGATGAGCTTTTAACCGCCTCAACGATCTCGCTGTGACAGGTGGAGCATGCACCTCGTGCGTCATCGGCGGCGAGATGGCCGAACTGATGTTTGACCGGCTTATGGCAGTCGGTACATTGCAGTCCCGCTTTAACGTGAGCTCCCTGCGGAAGAGTCTTCGGGAAGGAATAGTCTCCACGGATAAACCCCGCGCCGCGCCGTCGATCCATAGGGCCTGCATGGCAGATACTGGCTCGCCCTTCGCCATAGCAGCTTGGCGTATCCGGCTGGCCAAAAAAATGACTGCCTTTTTCTGCCAACGGTTTGTAATGGCAGTCATTGCAACTGGCATGACACATATTGCAACTGCGGTTGGATGCGGCGTTTTGTGTCGCGCTATACGGCACAGATGTTTCCTTAGCGAGCCTCTCCTGATTTTCTCCGAACCACATGCCGCAGTTTTGCGGACCTGGCAGTTGCTCGGCCCAGCTACGGTAGGCCCGTTGATGCTTCAGAAGACCTTTGGCGGAGTTGTTATAATCCGCAACCTCTTTGGTATGGCATTTGCCGCAGGTCTGCGCGGCAATCATTGGTGAATAGGCCATCGTTTCCGGGTCACGGTCATGCCATTCGATTCCGATAATTTTCTTGACTCCGGCTTCTTCCAGCTTCATCGGATCACCTTTTGGGATCATTCTGGTAATCCCCTTTCCCTCGGGAACCAGCGGCTGCATTGCCCCGGCGGCCTCGCGTGAAATCGCCTCTCCCTTCAGCTTGGGGCCGACCCCTACTAAGAAGGGGCGGAGCAGCCCTTTGTGGGATGCAGCCTTGTCGGCCTGAGAGCCATCGCCAAGGTGGCAATCGACACAGGTTGCGCCTTTCATGCCCACCTCGGTATCCACCCTGACCGGATCAAGGTACATTTCTTCCGAGCCCAAGGATTTCATTTTAGCCTTGTCGCCATGGCAGATGACACACTGCGAGGCCGCGTCGAATCCCCATGCACCGGTAACAACTGTCAGGAAAAGCATCATAGTCAGAACTGTTTTCATGTTATGCCCCCATAAATAAATTATCGTATTTATTGAAGAATATCACTTTTATTCAATTAGACAAGCTTAACGTCATGGCTTATCGATGTCATTGAGATAGATAATAAAAAAGATTGTGAATATTATAGTTTTGCTTCAGATGGAGCAGCCGCGCAATCTCGGCGTTGGCTTCGCCCAGCGAGAAGCAGGTGTGGTTGCGCAACCGGGCCAGAATCCAGCGTTCGACGATCTGGACGGCGACCTCTGCCTTGGCTTTGTCTTTGGGTTTGCGCACCCGCGCAGGAATGATGGCAACACCGAAATGCGTTGCCAGATCGTTGTAGGTGGGGTTGACATCCGGCTCATAGCGATCGAGCACCCAGGGACGTTGTTCATTAGTTGATTAACATCTTTTCGAGTGCTCTTGAATGACTCTGTTGGCGATAATTGACAAATAAACAACGTCCCTGTCCGCCGAATCGGTGGCTGTTGACGGCATTCTTCCGGATCATTATGATCAGATGACTCAGGCCGAGTTGAAAGCCTTCGAGCGTATGTGCCGCAGATTTGAAAAATATCCTGGTGATGGTGAATTGAAATGAAAACAGGAACCGTATGACACCAGCCATTATCGCTGTCGTTTTTGGTTTGGCGCTCCTCGTCTGGAGCGCTGATCGTTTTGTCGCGGGTTCAGCCTCCATGGCCCGCCATTTCGGCATGCCGCCGCTGTTGATCGGCATGGTGATTGTTGGTTTCGGCACCTCTGCGCCGGAGATGGTGGTCTCGGCGCTGGCCGCCTCGCAGGGTAACCCGGGGATCGCCCTGGGCAACGCCTACGGCTCCAACATCACCAATATCGCCCTGATCCTGGGGGTGACGGCCTTGATCAGTCCCATCGCGGTCCATTCGCAGGTGCTGCGCAAGGAGCTGCCCATCCTCACGGCGGTGACCGCCCTGGCTGCGTGGCAGATCTGGGATGGCGGGATCACCCGATTCGATGCCGTGGTGCTGCTGGTCGTGTTCATTGGGCTGATGGCATGGACAATATGGCAGGGTATGCACAAAAAGGCCGATACGCTGGCAAGCGAGATGGAGCAGGAGCTCGAAGTCCGCACCATGCCCTTTCGCCGGGCGGTCTTCTGGCTGGTGGCCGGGCTGGTGCTGCTCATCGTGAGCTCACGCATCCTGGTCTGGGGCGCGGTGGAGATCGCCCATAAATTCGGGGTCAGCGACCTGATCATCGGCCTGACTATCGTCGCGGTCGGCACCTCGCTGCCGGAACTGGCCTCGTCGATCATCGCCACCCGTAAAGGTGAGCATGACATCGCTCTCGGCAATATCCTGGGCTCCAACCTGTTCAACACATTGGCCGTAGTCGGTATCGCCGGTGCGATTCATCCAATGGCCGTCGGGCCGGAGGTCTTCAGCAGGGACATGCTGGTCATGGCTGCACTGACCCTGTCGCTGTTCGTCATTGGCTACGGGTTCCGGGGGCCGGGCCGCATCAACCGCGTCGAAGGAGCGGTGCTGCTGGCCTGTTACCTGGGCTACACGGCTTACCTGGTCAGTACGGTTTTCGGACAGCAGGCATAGTCCACCTCATGGCGCATAGTGCTTGATAAGTTTACGATCTGACACCGCAACTTGACATCCACCTGCACTAGAGTATGTTTTTCACTAAACGTCCGACATTTCGGATATTTAAAGCAACCCTTTCTGACGGAGGAGAAATTATGTTGAGAGTTATTTCGAGACTGGTGTGCATGTTAGGGGTAGTGTTTGTTTTAATGAGTGGCGTGGCCAGTGCCGAGTCCAAAAGCAAACTCGATGAGGTTCTTGAGCGCGGTAAGTTGATTGTCGGTACCGGTAGTACAAATGCGCCGTGGCACTTTATTGATAAGGACACCACGCTGAGCGGATTCGACGTCGATGTTGCAAAAATCATTGCAAAGGCGCTTTTTGACGATCCAGAAAAAATTGTGTTTGTTAATCAATCCGGTGACTCACGCATTCCGAATCTGACCACTAACAAGGTGGATATCACCTGTCAATTCATGACCGTGACCGGAGGTCGAGCACAGCAGGTCGAATTTACAATCCCTTATTACCGCGAAGGTGTTGGTCTGCTTCTAAAGGCCGGAGGGAAGTATAAAACTTACGCAGAGTTGAAGGCTGCGGGTAGCAAAGCGGTTATCTCGGTATTGCAAAACGTTTACGCCGAAGATATGGTTCATCAAGCATTGCCAGCTGCCAAAGTTGATCAATACGACAGTGTCGATCTTATCTACCAAGCACTGAATTCCGGTCGAGCCGATGCTGCGGCGACGGATCAGTCTGCCCTGCGTTGGTTCATGAAGCAAAATCCGGAACTTTATGCTGACGCCGGGTATGGCTGGAATCCGCAAACCTATAGCTGTGCTGTCAAACGTGGCGATCAAGTGTGGTTGAATTTTGTAAACACAGCTTTGCACGAAGCCATGACTGGAGTCGAATTTGGTGCCTATTCGGCCTCTTTCGAGAAATGGTTCGGCGTCAAACTGGAACCACCGCAAATCGGTTTCCCGGTAGAGTACAAATAATCACTGCTTGAACGCTCGTCGAAGGATGTAAGAATGGATTATCGTTTGAATTTTGCCGCCGTTTGGAGGAGCTTCGACCTTCTGCTGTCGGGTTTGGGCCTTGGCTTGGGTTTGGCCGTCATCTCCATCTTTATCGGTAGCTTTATTGGCTTGATTACAGCCTTCGCGATGCTTTCCAAAAATAAAATGTGGCGCGGGATCGCCGTGATGTATGTCACGGCGATCCGCAATACACCCATTCTGGTTTTGATATTTTTCACCTACTTTGCTTTGCCTCAATTTGGTGTTCGTCTTGGGAAAATAGAGTCCTTTGTGTTCACACTTACATTTTACTCGGGGGCGTACCTGACCGAGGTCTTCCGTGGTGGGTTGATTGCTCTACCGAATGGCTTACGTGAGGCGGGTCTTGCTATTGGTTTGACCGAATGGGGAACAAAAAAATCAGTGCTCATTCCGGTGATGATTCGAAATGTTCTTCCCGCCCTTAGCAATAATTTCATATCTCTTTTCAAGGACACCTCTCTTGCCGCCGCTATCGCTGTTCCCGAACTTACATTTTACGCCCGTCAGATTAATGTAAACACTTTTCGAGTTATTGAAAGCTGGACCGTAGCGAGTTTGATGTACGTGTTTGCATGTTACTTCATTGCCGCTGGTTTACGGCAGTTGGAGCGGAAGTTGGCAATTCCCTGACAAAGAGTCTTTACTATGGATATTTCTCTTTTTTTGAACGAGATCTGGAATGCCCGTGGCGCGATTTGGGATGGCTTCCAGATGACGGTCTCAATTTCTGTTCTAGCGATTGTATTCGGCACGGGGCTCGGTCTTTTTGTCGGGCTGGCGTTGGTTTACGCATGGGGGCCGGTTCGGTTCGTTGTTCGTGTCTATGTCGATTTTATTCGCGGGACCCCGGTTTTCGTGCTCGTCCTTGCTTCATACTACATGCTTTCGGGTTTAGGCATTCATCTCACTGCGTTTCAGGCCGGAGTTCTAGCAATTACAGCTTTTTGCAGTACGCATGTCGGCGAAATGATACGTGGGGCATTGGCGGCTATTCATCGGGGCCAGATTGAAGCAGCTATGGCCATCGGGTTGACCTTTCGCCAGACATTCCAGTACGTTTTAATGCCTCAGGCGCTACGGCAGATATTGCCGACATGGGTGAACGCGGCGACCGAAATGGTCAAGGCGTCGACTTTACTCTCGGTTATTGGTGTTGCTGAGCTACTTCTGGTAACTCAACAGATAATTTCAAGAAACTTCCTCAGCCTCGAATTTTACTTCCTGGCGGGGTTTATCTATTTCATGATTGACTTTTCCATTGAGCGCCTGGGGCGTTTCGTGGAAAAAAAGATTGCCTATAGTTAGTCGCTATGCGGAAACGCTTCGGAACTACTTGCGAGTTTCAGGGTCAGAATCTACAAACAATTACCGGGCTGAAACTCGTGAAGAAATGGAATAAGTCATATGCCTGATCCACTGCTGATCATTGAGAATCTACATAAAAAATTCGGCGATGTGCAGGTTCTTCTGGGCGTTGACTTGACTGTGAATAGTAGAGATGTGGTTTCCATTATCGGTTCAAGTGGTTCCGGGAAAACGACCTTGCTCCGATGCGTCAATTTGCTGGAAGATTTTCACGAAGGGCGTATTCTTGTTGATGGTGAGGCGATCGGGTACACGGACAAGGACGGCAAGCGCCAGAGACTGCCAAACTCAGTTATCGCCCGGCATCGCGCTCTTACTGGCATGGTATTCCAGACGTTTAATCTGTTTCCGCATTTAACGGCTCTGAAGAATGTCACATTGGGGCTGTTAAAAGTTCATAATTTAAAAAAGGATGAGGCGGCGGAGATTGCCCAACGCTGGCTCAACCGGGTCGGCTTGCTGGATCGGCAGGATAATTATCCCGGTCAGCTTTCTGGGGGACAGCAGCAAAGGGTCGCCATCGCCCGTGCGATAGCTATGAATCCGAAACTGATGCTATTTGACGAAGTGACATCAGCGCTTGACCCCGAACTCGTGAATGAGGTTCTGAATGTCATTAAAGATCTTGCCACTGATGGCATGACCATGCTCCTTGTTACGCATGAAATGCGTTTCGCCTGCGATGTGTCGACGAAGGTCATTTTTATGAATGAGGGGAAGATCGCCGAGCAAGGGCCGCCAACGGAACTATTCAATAACCCGAAATCAAAACGACTTGCTGAATTCATTCAAAATAGTACTTTTTGAATTTGGGGAAACCAACAATGGAGGTTAAGTATAGATTATGACAATTAAACGTCACGGTAGCGTACAAACCGGGGCCGGTGGCACCAAGCTTCCCTTTGCCAAGGCAGTCGAAGCAAATGGTTGGCTCTATGTTTCGGGACAGGTGGCAATGGTGGATGGTCAGGTCACACAGGGCGGTATCGTACCCCAATCGCACCAAGCCATACAAAACCTTATCGGCATCTTAAAGGATACTGGATACAGCGTAAATGATGTGGTGCGCGTGGGGGTCTGGTTGGATGATGCGCGCGATTTTGCTGCTTTCAACGCTGTTTATGTCGAATATTTTGGAGACAACCCACCAGCACGGGCTTGTGTCCAATCTTCTATGATGATCGACTGCAAGGTCGAGATCGATTGTGTCGCATACCAAGCTGAAAAATCAATAATACGATGAAGAACAAACAACGAAACATATAAAAAGACGGGTAACAGCTCATGCACTCTCCCGAGAAACAGCTTCAAAAGTTGGGCATCACGCTACCCAGATTACCGGCGCCCGCAGGGAATTTCACCCCCTTTGTTCGACACGAAGACCTGCTGTTTTTTTCGGGACAGGGGCCTGTCCTCGAGGATGGATCCCTCGCCAGGGGAAAGGTCGGGATGGACGTTTCGACCGAACAGGCTTATGAGCATGCGAGGCGAACCGGAATGGTCCTTCTTGCAAGTATGCGCGAAGCCCTCGGATCCCTGGATCGCATTGAACGGATCATCAAAGTTTTGGGGATGGTCAACGCTACCCCTGATTTTATCGACCACCCGAAGGTCATTAACGGTTGTTCCGATTTATTTGTGGAAATTTTCGGAGATCGCGGTCGCCATGCACGATCAGCAGTTGGCATGGGATCCTTGCCGGGCAGAATAACCGTAGAAATTGAAGCCATTGTGGCAGTGCGACCGGATTAAAAAGCCATGAATGAAGGCGGAATTTTCAAACGATATGGGTTGACGCCTGTCATTAACGTTTCAGGGACGATGACAGGCCTGGGCGCATCACGTGTCGTCCCTGAGGCGATCAAGGCCGGGGCGGAGATACAATCAAGTTTCGTGCGGATAGATGAACTTCAAGCGAAAGCATCGCAGGTCATTGAGCGCATAACCGGTGCTGAGGCCGGATTTGTCACAGCATGCAGTGCTGCGGGAATAAGTCTGAGCATTGCTGCCTGTATGACGGGAACGAACCTGAACAGGATTGAGCTTCTTCCGAATACCGATGGTCTGCCCAATGAAATTGTTGTCCAGGCTGGTCATTTAATCAACTATGGAGCGCCGATCAATCAAGCGATTAGCTTGACCGGGGCCCGTATTGTTCAGGTCGGCACGGCAGCGCTCGCTAATTTTTATAACCTTGAAGACTGCATTGGCGAACGCACCGGTGCGGCACTTTTTATTGTGTCACACCATGTGGTTCAAGAGGGCCAGATTGCGCTTCCAGAGTTTATATCAATTTGTAAGGACCGGGGGATACCGGTCATCTTGGATATGGCCAGCGAATACGACCTGCAAAGTCCCATCAGATTGGGCGTCGAACTTGTTGTCTACAGCAGTCATAAGTTTCTGGGGGGGCCAACGGCCGGGATTGTAGCAGGTCGAAAAGATTTGGTCCGCGCCGCATATCTTCAGAACAGGGGGATTGGACGCCCTATGAAAATTGGCAAGGAAGGCATCGCCGGGACTATCGCAGCGTTGGAAGCTTGGGAGCAACGCGATCACAAGGCGGCATACGAAACTGAACAGGGGTATATTGCCTTCTGGTTGAAGGTACTTGGCGATGTGCCTGGTTTGCGTCTTGAGATGCACCACGATTGGACTGATAATCCGATCGATCGCCTGAAGGTTTCTGTGGACCCTGCGGAAGCTGGCCTTTATGCATGGGAACTTGCCGACCGACTGAGCGCTGGCGAGCCATCCATCCACGTCCGCGACGACCTGATCGAGCACGGATATTTCTTCCTCGATCCATGTAATCTAGCTCCCGGTGAGGAGAACGTGGTCGGTCAGAGGATAGTCGATGAAGTCCAATCGGCTCGGGTCAGAAACGACGGGAAGCAATATTCTTTGTCAGACCGTAAACGACGAGCCATCGCGGCGCTCCTCAAATGGCCCGAGATGTCATAAGCCCAACCTTTACCCTGCCTGGACAAGCCTTGTCCAATGGCCACCTTGGGCAACGCAAGGGAATACCAGTGAAAATGCATGATATCAACACGCCGGCTGTTTTGATAGACAGAGACATCGTGGAACGAAATATTCTCAGGTTTCAGGAGTATTGCACGCAAAAGAAGATTGCTCTCCGTCCTCACATCAAAACTCACAAGCTCGTTGAATTTGCCCAGCTTCAGGTCGCCGCTGGTGCGGTCGGCATCAACTGCCAAAAGCTCGGAGAGGCCGAGGTGATGGCTGCTCATGGCCTTGACGATATTTTGATCACTTACAACATTATTGGTGACGTTAAGTTGGCGCGCCTTCTTTCCCTTTCCACGAAAGTTCACAGGCTTACTGTCACCGCTGATTCTGATTTCACGGTGCAAGGACTATCCGCGACCTTCGCGCACACACATAAACCGCTTGAAGTCTTAGTGGAATGCGATACTGGCGGGCGTCGCTGCGGCGTGCAAACCCCGGACGAAGCGCTTGAACTGGCCAAAAAAATCTCTGTACTGCCTGGGCTTGTTTTTAGTGGTCTGATGACTTATCCGGCAAAGGGTGGCACTGCTGAGGTGCAGACGTTCATGACTAAAGCGAAAAGCTCCTTTCAGTCGCTCGGAATTCCGTGCAAGACAATAACCAGCGGCGGCTCACCTGACATGTGGAAGGCTCACGAGGCCTCTGTAGTCACCGAGTACCGTGTCGGGACCTATGTATATAATGATCGTTCTCTGGTCGTAGGAAAAACTTGTGGCTGGGATGACTGCGCCCTGAGTGTCCTGACCACGGTGGTAAGTATCCCGGTCCCAGGAAGGGCGATTATCGATGCAGGTTCGAAAGCACTGTCCTCTGATCTGATGGGCTTAGACGGGTACGGGCACATCGTCGACCACCCGGAAGTGCACATTGTGGGACTCAGTGAAGAGCATGGTCATTTGGAATACCCGACTGGAGTCAGACCTCTGTACGTTGGTCAACGCCTGCGGGTAATTCCAAATCATGCCTGTGTCGTCAGCAATCTTTTCGGTGAAGTTGTATTGATGCGCAACGGCAAGATCGAGAAAATCGTGCCGGTTGATGCACGCGGGCGCAGCACCTGATGCTCGGTGCCCGGCCTTCAATTGCTGTTAATAACACGTATCGCCCGGACAAATTCACGTGAAAATTGCCGACTCAATCAAACATGCA
>JBPPMB010000003.1:0-18101 GCA_051305855.1 Desulfuromonadales bacterium | reverse complement strand
AATTCATTGTCTGGGCTCCGCATGCAAAGAAGGTCGAGATAAAGTTCAGCACTCCACGGCCACGCTTGCTGCCTCTGGAGCAATATGAGCAAGGCTACTGGCGGCAACTGGACAGTGACATTTCACCGGGCATGGATTATCAATACTTACTAGACGAAACCATCCAACGTCCAGACCCGGCTTCTTTTTACCAGCCCCAGGGAGTCCACGGCCCTTCCAGAATCATCGATCATGCTGCTTTCTCCTGGACCGACCAGGCCTGGAGAGGGCGTCCCCTTGTGGAGTTCGTCATCTACGAATTGCACGTCGGGACATTCACCCCTCAAGGAACATTTGCTGCCGTCGTGCCCAGGCTTGAGACGCTCAGAGAACTGGGCATCACCGCGATCGAACTGATGCCCGTCTCCCAGTTCCCTGGCGAACGTAACTGGGGCTACGACGGAGTCAACCCGTTTGCCGTGCAAAACAGCTATGGCGGGCCTGAGGGGCTGAAAACCCTGGTGGATGCCTGTCACGACCACCACTTGGCAGTGATTCTCGACGTGGTCTACAATCACCTCGGCCCCGAAGGAAATTACCTGCGTGACTTCGGTCCGTACTTCACCAACCGCTACCGCACCCCATGGGGCGAGGCGATCAACTTTGACGGTCCCGGAAGCGATCCGGTTCGCCGTTATTTTATCGCGAACGCTTTGTACTGGCTGCATCACTACCACATCGACGCCCTGCGCCTAGATGCGATTCACGCCATTTACGACTTTTCCGCCAAGCATTTCCTGCAGGAGCTCGCAGAGCAAGTAACGGAATTCACTAGCCGTAGCGAGCGTCGTTGCCTATTGATTGCCGAGAGCGATCTCAATGATGTGCGGGTCATTCGCTCCCCCGATCATGGTGGCTATGGCCTGGACGCCCAGTGGAACGATGATTTTCATCACGCCCTGCACTCTCTGCTTACAGACGAAGAACATGGCTACTATGTGGACTTTGGCATGCTTGATGATCTTGCCAAGGCTTACCGAGAGGGCTTTGTCTACAACTGGCGTTATTCACCATACCGGCAGCGCAGGCACGGAAGTTCTTCTGCCGAGCACCCGGGACGACAACTGGTGGTCTTCAGTCAGAACCACGACCAGGTCGGCAATCGTCCTGCTGGTGAACGCCTGATTTCCTTGGCTGGCTACGAAGCGGCCAAGACCGCCGCTGTCGCGGTATGCTTCTCACCCTGCATTCCCCTTCTGTTCATGGGAGAAGAATATGGTGAAAAGGTCCCGTTCCTCTACTTTGTCGATTTTGATGACCAAAACCTCCAGAATGCTGTCAGAAGCGGTCGTAAAAAAGAATTTCGTGGATTTTCCTGGGCGACCGAACCGCCGGATCCCCAGTCACCTGAGACGTTTCGATGTTATCAGCTTGAATGGGAGAACCGCTTTAGAGGAAACGGGCGAGTTCTCTGCGATTTTTACCGAGAGCTGTTCCGTCTTCGTCGAGTCCTGCCCGCCTTGGCTGCGCTTGATAAAGAGTGCCTCGCGATAAGCGTGCTGTCGGATAAGAACCTGATCATCCTTGAGCGGTGGCAGGGAGACTGCCGGATTCTGGGGCTGATGAATTTCAGCCGCCAGGAGAGGCCATTCCACTGGCCGGCGCTGCCCGGCCGCTGGCAGAAACTAGTGGATTCTGCTGAACCACGCTGGTCAGGACCTGGCAGCTACCTGCCCGATTCTGTCGGTGAAGCTGAGCTGGTCACCATGGCTCCAGTCAGCGCAGCACTCTTTAAACAGACCCCCTTAAAGGAGAGGTCACCGTGATGCACATCCCCTTGGCGACCTATCGCCTCCAGTTCACACCGAACTTCGGCTTTCGCCAAGCGCTGGAGACCATCTCATATCTTGCCGCACTCGGTATCTCCGACGTGTATGCTTCACCGATCTTCCGCGCCAGAAAGGGTAGTGAACATGGTTACGATCAGGTTGATCCCGGAGAACTCAATCCTGAGCTGGGAACACTACAGCAGTTCAAAAAGCTTACCAAGACAGTCAAAAAGCATGGCATGGGCTGGCTGCAGGACATAGTCCCTAACCACATGGCCTTCGATGCGCAGAACCCCTACCTGGCCGACGTCCTGGAGAACGGCCCGGGTTCCGCCTATTACCGGTATTTCGACATCGACTGGGAGCACTATTACGAGGCAATTCGCGGCAAGGTTCTGGCACCCTTTCTTGGTAGCTATTATAGTCAGGCCCTTGAAAACGGTGAAATCCATCTCGGCTACGACAGGCACGGTTTCGCAATCAGCTACCATTCCCTCGGCTTTCCTCTGAGGATAGAATCCTATTTGAGCATTCTCACTGAAAGCCTTGCAGCGGTGCGTCGTGACCTCGGTGAAAAGCACTCTGACTACATCCAGCTGCTCGGCATTCTTTATGTTCTCAAGACCCTGCGCGACAATGCGGATAACGGCGAACAACACGACCAGATCCAGTTCGTCAAGCAGAACCTCTGGGCCCTCTACCGAAAGAGTCCATCGATCCGTGCAGCGATTGATTCTGTCATCAAAAAATTCAACGGCCATTGCAATGAGCCGGAGAGTTTCAATCTGCTGGAAAGCCTTCTGGCCGACCAATGGTTCAGTCTGGCTTACTGGAAGGTCGCTTCCGAAGAAATCAACTATCGTAGGTTTTTCAGTATCAACGACCTGATCTCATTGTCCATGGAACGTAAAGAGGTCTTCACGACGATGCACCAGCTGCTTCTGCGACAAGTGCGAGAAGGGATCTTTACCGGCCTAAGAGTCGACCACATCGACGGTCTCTATGATCCGGGTGTCTATTTGCAGCGGCTTCGAGATGCAGCTCCGGACGTCTTTCTTATCGTAGAGAAGATCCTGACGAGTGGTGAACCACTGCCATCCTGGCCAATTCAGGGAACAACTGGCTATGATTTCCTGAACGCACTTAATGGTGTGTTTTGCGACAGGACTTCAGCAAAAGCCTTCACCAGCAGCTACCAGCGATTCACCGGGATGCGTCAACCATATGAAGAGCAGGTTTATGTCAACAAGAAGTTGATCATCGAACGCTTTTTACTCGGCGACGTTAACAACTTAGCTCACCTGTTGAAGAAGATCACCAGCCGGCACCGCTACGGTAGTGATATTACCTTCGGCAGCCTGAAGCAAGCACTGGCTGAGATCCTGGCACAGTTCCCGATTTATCGCACTTACCTGGATTCGGTGGCCGTTAGCGAATTTGATCGCCGGACTATCGAAACCGTGGTCGAGCGAGCCGGCGAACGAAATCCTGCTTACCTAAAGGAAATAAACTATGTCGGACAGATTTTGCTTGGACAGATTGAAAAGTTTCTACCCGGAGATGAAAGGCCTCAGTGGTTGCATTTTGCGATGCGTTTCCAGCAATTGAGCGCCCCCCTCATGGCCAAGGGTTTTGAGGACACTCTGATGTACGTCTATAATCGGCAGCTTTCGCTGAACGAGGTAGGCGGCGACCCGGATCGCTTCGGCCTGTCGCTTGAGGACTTCCACGAGTTCAACCGGGAACGCTGCAACCGTTGCCCACACACCCTGAATGCGACAGCAACCCATGACACGAAACGGGGTGAGGACGTCCGGGCGCGACTGAACGTATTGTCAGAGATGCCCAGGGAATGGGCCCAGCAAATCCGCAACTGGAGTCAGATAAATCGGGGCTTAAAGCAGACAGTCAAGCGCTGCAAGGTTCCGTCCAGAAACGACGAATACTTTTTTTACCAGACCCTGGTCGGTGCCTGGCCGTTTGCTGAAGACGACTATCCGGACTTTCTCATCCGCCTCAAGAACTACTTGATCAAAGTGGTTCGCGAAGCCAAGATCCACTCCTCCTGGCGCAAACCGGAGCTTGCTTACGAAGACGCTTTCCTGCACTTCGTCGACCAGGTTCTCGCCTTGCACAAGGACAATCCATTTCTGAAGGAATTCATACCCTGGCAGAGCAAGGTGGCCCATTACGGAATGCTCAACGGCCTAGCCCAGACATTGATCAAAATCACAGCGCCGGGGATTCCCGATTTTTACCAGGGGACCGAGCTCTGGGACTTGAGTCTCGTCGATCCAGACAACCGCCGTCCGGTCGATTATATCCGGCGAAATGAGGTATTGAAGGAGATACTGTCCAGACAGAGCATGGGACTTCCTGAACTGTTCCGTGATCTACTTGCCGACATGACTGACGGTCGGGTCAAAATGGTTCTGATACATCGCGCACTGTCAGCCCGTAAACGATTTGCCAGGTTGTTTGAGCAAGGAGACTACTTGCCGCTGCACATCAGTGGCCCACACAGTGAACAGGTCGTTGCCTTTGCCCGCAGTCTGGGCAATGAGTGCATCGTCACGGTCGCACCGCGCCACTTGACTCGCTGGTTGGATGAAGGAACTCTACCGATGGGGCAGGAGGCTTGGGGGGAGACAGTCTTGGGGCTTCCGGACAGCTCACGTCAAGGCTGGACCGATCTGCTCACAGAAACAACCTTCCTGACCGCAGGTGGTGAACTAGCCATCGGTGAAATTCTTACGTTATTTCCGGTTGGACTCCTGCTCGGCAAAACCGGCTAGCGGATCTCGTTAGAAGGGTTCCGTGAACCGAATTTTGCTGACGCGAGAATAGCCGAAAATTGTCATAGTCGCAACAACCACGCTACCGTCCTTCCTCAAGCCTAAAATCCGGGCAGGGAAAAGGAGTTCATATGGCGGCAATCAGGCATTTCCTGTTGATCGGCGAATCAGGCAATCAGCGCATCCAGAACGGCGATCGAATCGAAGTTATAGATGCTTATCAGCGTTCCGAAATGCAAATCGCCCTGGCTTACAATCTCTGTGTCAACGGGGAGGAAATCCAGTTAGGAATCCCGCCCTCATATATCCGAAAACTAAACACAACGGGACCCGTCGATGGAGAGATCGTGCATGTTTCCCGGATTGGGAAGCACTTACTGATAGCGGTTTCGCTAGGAAGAAAAGATTTCCTGCCGCTGGTTAGCTAAAAAGTTCATGAGCTAGCGGCCAACGCACTCTGATATGCAATGGGTCATTTGCGCATAAATAATAACGAGAAGCATGATAATACGGAAATGACTCGATCAGAGGTGCTCCTGCCTTTCCTGCACATCGTTTTAAACCTGAGTTTGATTCCGCGAGATCAATTGATAAGGCTTAGAAGACGATATCTCTCGTTTTTTAAATTGGTTACTCCTATGGATGGCATGACAATCATAGGGACTCTTCTGCACGGATTGAAACTTGCTTTCGAAATGGGCTTGGAGACTTGGTGGGCATTGATCCTCGGTTTACCGTCGCCGGGACCGTTGAGTCTTTCGTTTCTGAAGAGATGATGAGCAGGGCCCTTGGCAGCCATAGTTGGAGGACAATTGTCCTCGGCACGTTGTTCGGAGCGAAAAACAAGAAGGTTATCGGACTTTAAAATTCCCTTCTGGTGTCTTGATCATCATTACGAATCTTGTACTTCCTGCATCATAATCAATGGTCCTCTTCATTCTGTTCTTGGTCCGCGTTCGCAATTCAAACAGGCTGGAGAGCACAATAAGAGCCAGGTCCTTGAGACGTGCCTTAAGCCGATCGGGATTATAATATCCGGTGGGCTTGCGTTTCTTCATGGTCGTGATTCCTGTTGTCAGTGCTGCCAAATGATTGTCAGTTACCGTTTTTCGATTTAGCATACCATGTTGTCATGGCCCCGCGACCAAGCCTGTACACGTCAGGATGAATCATGACGTCATCACGGGACATCGAAACAGAACCTGTTAAAATGGAAGAAGTGTTTGACTCTGTATCACCGTTTTTTTCCAACGATGGGAGAAGTGTATGTATGAGCGCTTGAACCTGGCATCTGACAACGCCCTTGCCTACCGGATCAGTCAGCCCCTGAGTAAAGATGAAATGCACATGATCACGACCGAACTGGGAGGGTCAATCTCTGGTTTCGGGAAAATCAGGGGACTGATCGACCTGCAAAGCTTCCCTTATGCCGATCTGCCGAGCTTCTGGGAAGACCTCAAGTTCGATATCAAGTTCGCCAAGGATATTCAACGCCTGGCACTGGTCGGCGGTGGCAAGATTGAGCAATGGGCTACCATGACCTTCTCGACCCTAAGCTTCACAAAGTGCCGCTGCTTCCAACAGGGGCAGCTCGACGAGGCCTGGGCCTGGCTCACCGAAGGCTGAGCCTTGATCATCCTCAACGCAGTAGACAGCGCCCATGTTTAAAGACCTGGCCACACTCCAGCCTGACGTGACAGAGGCACTGGAGATTCTCGGCATCCGCAACTTGCTGCTCGGCATCCATGACACCGCGTTCCCCGCCTTAAGCAAAGAGGATATCGGTTGCGGCACTCCCTATTCCCAGGGTGCCAGGCAATTCCTGCAATTTGCCCGGGAAACTGGCTTCAACGGCATCCAGCTCGGCCCGCAAGGGATAACCTCCCCCGGTAATCCCTCGCCTTATGATGGGACGTTCTTTTCCAAGGATCCGTTGCTGCTCGCTCCGCTCGTGTTGACCGGGGCGCCGTGGTATCTGCTTGATCCAGTCAAACTGGCCGAACTTATCACAGAACGGCCGCGCGAAGCAGCCCAGGTCCACAGGGTCTTCGCAGATAAAATTAATCATCAAATCTCGGCTATGGTCGGTAAAGAATATCGAAAGGCTCTTCAGAGAAATGACGCCGGATGTGCAGTGATTTGTAACGCATTCGAGAACTTTCGAAAGAGCAACGCAGCCTGGCTACTAAGGGATGCCCTGTACGAGGTTCTGCAAAGCAGCTACGGCGGAAGAAATTGGTCAGATTGGACTGGTCGCGACGATTCTTCCCTCGATAGGCAACTATTCGTCCCGCAACCTGGCAGTGAACAAACGGCACGGATGCGAATCATGGCCCTGAGACAAAAACATCACAGGGAGATCGAAGACTTCTGTCTCACGCAATTTCTGATCGCCGAGCAGCACAAGGCGTTGCGCAAAGACTGCAGGCGTCTCTCTTTAAAGCTGTTCGGCGATTGTCAAATTGGTTTTTCCGATCGGGATACTTGGGTAGCCCAGGCTTTCCTGCTCCCCGGCTATCGTTTGGGTGCCCCACCGAGCCGAACAAACCCGGAAGGTCAACCATGGAATTTTCCGGTTCTGGATCCACGTCAATACGACTTGGTCAACCAGGAACCGGGCCCCGCAGTCCGATTCCTCCGGGCGCGAGTCGACAAGTTGTTCGCGGAATTCGACGGTCTGCGCATTGATCATCCCCACGGCCTGATCTGTCCCTGGGTCTACCGGGCCGACATTGCCGATCCGCTGCAAGCAGTGAAGACCGGAGGCCGCTTGTTCGCCTCGCCAATGCTGGTTGACCACCCCGGCCTGGCCTCCTTCGCAATTACCCGTTCAGACCAGATAAATTACCAGGTGAGCCGCCATGACGACGCCTGGGTGGTCGACTTGGACTCTGGGCAGGTCCGCCAATATGGAAGGCTCTTCAAGGAGATCGTCGAAGCGGCAGGCGGCCGGCAAGAAGGCCCCGGCGAGATTGCTTGCGAGATCCTCAGCACCCAGCCATACCCGATCAAGCAGGTCATGGACAGCTATGGTCTGGGCCGTTTCCGGGTGACGCAGAAAGCAGACCTCGGCAAGGAGAGTGACGTTTACCGCAGTGAGAATGCCCGGCCAGAGGACTGGCTGATGCTCGGCAACCATGATACGCCGCCAATCTGGATGGTTGCAGAAGGTTGGTGTAAAACAGGGGAGGCGCAGCAACAGGCAGCTTACCTGGCTGGACGTCTGCGCATCCCAGAGGCAATGCGTACGGACTGGATCGAACGGATCGCCGGGGATCCCGGACGGCTCGTTCAGGCAAAATTCGCTGATCTGTTCGTTGGACCGGCCAAAAATATCATGGTCTATTTTACCGATCTGCTCGGCATGCATGAACTCTACAATCGACCAGGATCGATCAGCGATGCGAACTGGTCGCTCCGCGTCGCCGCCGATTATAAAACGATCTATCAAGCCAAACTGGCAAAGAACCAAGCCCTGAACCTGCCAGTCGCTTTAGCCTTGGCGTTGCGGGCCCAAGGTCAAGAGGTTGTCTCCAAGCATCGCCAACTCATCAGCTTGCTGGAATCCTCGATCGTTTCTTAAACCTTCTATATATAGCAGCTTTTTTAGCGGATAACTTGCGGATGTCAGCACCATTGTCATACTTGTACCAAGTGGCAACGCAGCCACATCCGCCGGATTCAGGAACCTGACATAAAGGAGATCGTAGCATGACGGATGGACGCCGCCGAGTGATCATCGAAAACCTGTCGCCTCAAGTTGAGAATGGACGCTTCCCATCCAAACGAGCCGTGGGTGAGTTGCTGACCGTATCTGCGGACATCTTTGTTGATGGCCACGATGAACTTTGTGCAGTCATGCAGCACCGGTTTGCGACGGAAGAGTCTTACCTTGAGACCTATATGGTTCACCAGGGTAACGATCGCTGGAAGGCCTGCATTCGAATCACACAGCCGCGAGACATTTATTTCACTATCACGGCCTGGGTCAACCATTTCAGCTCCTGGCTAGAACGCGCGCAGAAAAAATTATCCGCTGGACAGGATATTACTGTCGAGCTCATGGATGGTTCGAACCTGATCCGGACTGCGGCTGAACGAGCGACCGCGTCAGGCCAGGCGGACGATGCTCGGACACTTGAGAAGTTCGCGGCACTGCTGATCACAGATCCTGTCGAACAGGTCATCGCCCAGGCCAACGATCTCCAACTGGCAACCCTGATGAACAGTTATACCGACCGGAACCTGGCGTCCCGCTATCCCGACGATCTGCTCGTTCGCATCGAACCACGGCTGGCGGCCTGCAGTGCCTGGTACGAACTCTTCCCGCGCTCGGCTGGCAGCGGTGGCCGGCATGGCACCTTTTGCGATGTCATCAGCCAGCTGCCAAGGATCAGTGATATGGGTTTCGATATTGTCTATCTGCCGCCGATCCATCCAATCGGCGCAACCTACCGCAAGGGGCGCAACAATGCGCAGGTGGCACTGCCTGAAGATGTCGGCAGTCCCTGGGCGATCGGCAGTACGGATGGAGGTCATACCGCTGTTCATCCCGAGCTGGGTAGCATGCAGGACTTCACCGCACTGGTTGAGGCAGCCGACAAGATGAACATCGCCATCGCCCTCGACATCGCCTTCCAGTGCTCACCAGATCACCCCTGGGTCAATGAACATCCTGAATGGTTTCGACTGCGTGCCGATGGCAGCATCCAGTACGCTGAAAACCCACCGAAAAAATACCAGGATATCTATCCTTTTGATTTCGAATGCTCTGACTGGCCGAAACTGTGGGAGGCCCTGCGCGATGTCTTCCTGTTCTGGGTGAATCAGGGAGTGCGTATCTTCCGGGTGGACAACCCGCACACCAAACCGTTCGGGTTCTGGTACTGGTGCCTTGAGGAGGTTCGCCTGGCCTGTCCCGAGGTCGTCTTCCTCTCGGAGGCCTTCAGCCGCCCCAAGGTGATGTTCCGCCTGGCCAAGGCCGGTTTCACGCAGTCATACAGTTACTTCACCTGGCGCAACTCCAAACAGGAACTGATCGAGTATGTTACTGAACTTGCCCGGACCGCACCGCGTGACTTCTTCCGACCCAACTTCTGGCCAAATACGCCGGATATCCTGCCCGAATACCTGCAATATGGTGGACGTCCTGCATTTATCATCCGACTCGTGCTGGCGGCAACGCTCTCTTCCAATTACGGAATCTATGGACCGGCCTATGAGCTTTGCGAGAACGCCGCGATCGAAGACAGTGAAGAATATCTGCATTCAGAGAAATATGAGATCAAGGACTGGGACCTCGATCGTCCGGGCAGTCTGCGGTCGTTTATCAAAAAAATCAATTCCATCCGCAGGCAACATCCGGCCCTGCAGCAGACCTGGAACGTCGAATTCCTGCCGGCCGAGAACGATTTCGTCTTGTTCTTCGCAAAGTTCGATGATGACCGCCAGGATATTCTACTGGTAGCAGTCAATCTCGATCCACACAACCGTCAGTCAGCCTGGCTCGACCTGCCACTCGACGACTTCGAGGTAGACAGCCGGCAACCCTACATGGTCCACGATTTGTTGGGTGACGACAAATTTATTTGGCAGGGGACCCGCAACCTGATGGAGTTCGACCCACAGATCCTTCCGGCGCGCATCTTCCATTTGAAGAAACGCCTGAAACGTGAAACCGATTTCGATTACTTCATGTGATCAAAGCGCCCCAGGGAGCATAAACATATGCCGAAAATACAACCGGATCTTCAAAATGTCACCCCGCAGTGGTACAAGGACGTCATTATCTACCAGTTGCATGTGAAAAGTTTCTGTGACGGTAATGGTGATGGCATCGGTGACTTCAAAGGTCTACTCTCCCGTCTCGACTATCTGGAAAAGCTTGGCGTAACGGCAATATGGCTGTTGCCTTTCTACCCTTCGCCCTTGCGCGACGACGGTTACGACATTGCTGATTACACCAAGGTTCATCCTGACTACGGTACCCTCAATGATTTCCAGCGCTTTTTAAACGAGGCCCATGCCCGCGGCATGCGAGTTATCACCGAGTTGGTGCTCAACCACACTTCCGACCAGCACGCATGGTTCCAGCGTGCCCGAACCGCCAGTCCAGAGAGTAAAGCACGCGACTTCTACGTCTGGAGCGACACATCGGAGAAATACCAGGACGCACGTATCATCTTCCAGGATTTCGAGCTGTCTAATTGGACCTGGGATCCGGTGGCCGGTGCATATTTCTGGCACCGCTTCTACAGCCACCAACCGGATCTCAATTTCGACAATCCCAAGGTTCACGAAGCCTTATTCAAAGCCCTTGATTTCTGGTTCGCCAAGGGGGTGGATGGCGTGCGTCTGGATGCCATCCCCTACCTCTTTGAGCGCGAAGGGACCAACTGCGAAAACCTCCCGGAAACCTACGAATTCATCAAAAAACTGCGCAGGCATGTGATCGAGCGCTTTCCAGACCGCATGCTGCTGGCGGAAGCCAATCAGTGGCCTGAGGACGCCGCCAAGTATTTTGGTGATGGCGATGCCTGCCACATGTGCTTCCATTTCCCCCTGATGCCTCGCATGTATATGGCCCTGGAGATGGAAAGTTTCTATCCGATCACCGATATCCTCGAGCAGACACCTGAAATCCCGGAAAACTGTCAGTGGGCACTGTTCCTGCGTAATCATGACGAGTTGACTCTCGAAATGGTCACCGACGAGGAACGGGATTATATGTACCGCATTTATGTCCAGGACCCCCGTGCCCGAGTCAACCTCGGCATCCGCCGCCGTCTGGCCCCCCTGCTCGACAACGACCGCCGCAAGATTGAGTTGATGAATGTGCTGTTGCTGACCATGCCCGGGTCGCCGACCATTTATTACGGCGACGAGATCGGCATGGGTGACAACTACTATCTGGGAGACCGCGACGGCGTGCGTACACCAATGCAATGGAATACCGACGCCAACGCGGGATTCTCACGGGCCAACCCCCAGAAACTCTTTCTGCCGTTGGTCATCGATCCCGAGTACAACTACACATCTCTCAATGTCCAAACCCAGGAGACGCGCAAATCTTCGCTGCTCTGGTGGATGCGTCGCATCATCGACCTGCGCAAGGCCCATCCCTGCTTCGGCCGAGGGCCCATCCGCTTTCTCAGACAGGATAACACCAAGGTGCTCGCCTACATCCGCAGTGATAGTCAGGAAGATATCTGTATCATCATCAACCTCTCACGTCACGCCCAGATGGTGCGGCTTGATCTGGCCGATTATGCGGGCCTGATCCCCGAAGACCTGTTCAGCCGCAACCAGTTCCTGCCGATCGACGAGACACCCTACTCCATCGGCCTCGGTCCTTACGGCTATTACATCCTCGTCCTGGTCCGACCTGAAATCGCTCACGCTCAGGACCAGTCCGGACTTCTCCAACTACAAGGCAAAGAGTGGCCGGAGGCCCTTAACGACAAGAAAATCCGCAAAATTCTGGAAGACAAGATCCTGCCCAACTACCTGCCGCAACAACGATGGTATGGCGGCAAAGCGCGCAAGATCCGTAAAATCACTATTGACGATTGTATCCCCCTGAGCCGGGAAGCGGGAGCTACGGTGCTGACATTGCTGGTGGTTACATATCAAGAGGGCGCCGACGAACTCTATATCCTGCCGCTGGCTTTTCAGCCAATGGAACTGGACCAATCTGAAAAAGAGCCCGATCTGCCACGTGGCAGCATGGCCTGGCTGACTATGCCGAAAACCGAAGGATCGATCTATGAAGCCATTTTCAGTGAACAGTTCGGCAGGGATCTGCTGGCGGTCATCGCGGGTCGCAAGCGCATGACGGGTGGTCGCGGTCGTCTGCATGCGGCAGCTAGCCGCGTCGTGACCCAGCTGTGGCAGGATCAGGAAACGACCTTGATGCCCAAGTTGCTCGGTGCCGAGCAGTCGAACTCCTCAATCCGTTATGGTGAACAGTTCATCTTCAAACTCTACCGGCGTACCGCTGCCGGGATCCATCCGGATGTTGAGATAGTACGCTACCTGACAGAAAAAGAGGATTTCGCGCACATCCCGACCTATGCCGGATCGCTGGAGTACCGCCGCGAAGAAGGTGAGTCGATCGTGCTCGGTCTGATGCAGCACTACATTCCTAACCAGGGTGATGCCTGGCAGCTTTTCCTACACCTGGCGGACCAATATTTCGAAAGGGCACAGACCAGGCTGATCACAAGGGAGACCCCGCCGAAGGGGCCTGACAACCTGATTCAGACAAGCAGTACCGATCTACCGCAGCCTGTCGACGAGATCATCTCGGGCGTGACCATGGAAATGGCCAGGCTGCTCGGCCAGAGAACCGCTGAAATGCATCTGGCACTGGCCAATGGCCGCGAGGAGAGCTTCCGCCCGGAGCCTTTCTCCAGCCTCTATCAGCGTGCTCTCTTTCAGGCAATGCAAAACCAAACCAACCAAGAACTCCGCCAGTTGGACAGGAGGCGTCACCTCCTGCCAGAGGCCTTGCATGCTGACGCTGACAAAGTGATCGCCCTGCATGAAACGATCATTGCCCAGATGCGACGCATAACCGGTCGCAGGCTACCGGCAAAGAAGATCCGCATCCATGGTGACTATCATCTCGGCCAAGTCCTCTTCACCGGCAGTGATTTCATGATCTTTGATTTTGAGGGCGAACCGTTGCGCCCATTGACCGAACGCCGCATCAAGCGCTCGCCGATGCGTGACGTTGCTGGGATGATACGCTCATTTCACTATGCGGCCTATACCTCCCTGCTGTCGGGCACCTCGGTAAGGCCACAGGATACGGAGGCCCTCTCACCATGGGCCGACCTCTGGTACCGTTATGTGTCGGCCGGCTTCCTGAATGGCTACCTGGCGTCCATGGCCGGCAGCGACCTTCTGCCACAGGAGAAGGAGCTCCTCGAGAGCCTGCTGATTCCATACTTGCTGGAGAAGGCCGTCTACGAGCTGGGCTATGAACTGAACAACCGCCCCAATTGGCTGGTGATCCCTTTGCGGGGCATTCAGCACCTTTGTGGAGATTAACCCATGGCTGGTAATGAAGTGACATACGGAAAAGGACTGCTCACCGAACATGACATCTACCTGTTCAAGGAAGGTCGCCACTATCGTCTCTATGAGAAACTCGGTTCGCACATAGGCCGGGTTGGCAGGCGCACCGGCACGCACTTTTCCGTATGGGCCCCCAATGCCGAGCAGGTTCATGTCATGGGCGACTTTAACGACTGGGACATTAAGAGTCACCCACTGGCAGTGCGTCAGGACGATTCCGGTATTTTCGAAGGGTTCATTCCCGGGGTCAAGCATGGCACCCGATACAAGTACCACATCAGCGCATGTGGACAAGACTACCAGGCAGAACGTGGCGATCCGTTTGCTCTGTATTGGGAACTGCCGCCGAATACGGCCTCCGTGGTCTGGGATGCGCAGCATGCCTGGGACGATGATAACTGGATGGCAGCTCGGAGCAACCGAGACACCCTGAATCAGCCTCTGAGTATATACGAGATGCATCTCGGGTCATGGCGTCGGCCGGGAGATGATCCTGACCGTTTCCTAACCTACCTTGAGCTGGCAGAGATCCTGCCTGATTATCTTGAGAAAACAGGCTTCACACATGTCGAATTCCTGCCGGTCATGGAACATCCATTTTACGGTTCCTGGGGTTATCAATGCCTCGGGTTCTTCGCTCCCTCGTCTCGCTACGGGACTCCCCAGGAGCTCATGACCCTGATCGATATCATCCACCAACGGGGGTTCGGTGTCATCCTCGACTGGGTCCCGTCACACTTCCCCAACGACGCTCACGGTCTGGCCTACTTCGATGGCACACATCTCTACGAACATGCCGATCGTCGTCAGGGTTTTCACCCGGACTGGAAGAGCGAGATCTTCAACTTCGGCCGCAACGAGGTGCGGGCCTTTCTTATTTCCAGCGCCTTTTCTTGGCTGGATCGGTTCCACGCGGACGGTTTGCGCGTGGATGCCGTGGCATCGATGCTTTATCTAGACTATTCACGCAAGGCTGGAGAGTGGATTCCCAACCGCTACGGTGGAAGGGAAAACCTGGAGGCGATCGAATTCATGCAGGCCATGAACGAAGCGATCTACCATGAGTTCCCTGGAGTTCAGACTATGGCCGAGGAATCCACGGCATGGCCGATGGTTTCTCGCCCCCTCTACGTTGGTGGCCTCGGTTTCGGTCTTAAGTGGAACATGGGCTGGATGCATGACACCCTGGAGTACTTTTCCCAGGACCCGATCCATCGAAAACATCATCATAGCCAGGTCACCTTCAGTATCTGGTATGCGTTCCATGAAAACTTCGTCCTCCCCCTGTCCCACGACGAGGTAGTCCACGGCAAGCTTTCCCTGCTCGATCGCATGCCAGGGGATACTTGGCAGAAATTTGCCAACCTGCGCCTATTGTTTGGATACATGTGGGGCCATCCCGGCAAGAAGCTTCTGTTTATGGGCGGGGAGTTTGCCCAGGGACGGGAATGGAACCATGATCGCAGCCTTGACTGGCATCTGCTGGAGACCGACAGCCATCATGGCATACAGCGCTGGGTCGAAGATCTCAATGCCCTGTACCGTCGGACTCCAGCCCTTTATCTGCTCGATTTCAGCCAAGAGGGATTCCAATGGATCGATTTCCACGATGAGCAGAACAGCGTGCTCTCTTGGCTGCGACGGGATGGCGAAGGCGGGTTGCTTCAGGTTGTTGTAAACGCCACCCCCGTGGCCAGAACCAATTACCGGGTCGGAGTGCCGGAACCCGGCTACTGGCGTGAAATGCTAAACAGTGACAGTCGCGAATACGGTGGGTCGGGTTGGGGCAATCTCGGCGGTGTCGATTCTGTCCCGGTTCCGGACCACGGCTTTTTCGACTCGGTCTCTCTGAACCTGCCGCCCCTGTCAGTCCTCTATCTGGCTTTGGAAAGGAGTTGAATGGCCAACCGACAGTTAATTAAGTGCCCCATCCACAAAAGAATTGGTTCAGCGTAGCTTAGTGCCGACAGCATGCTTAAGAAGGTTTTCTGTTTGCATAATACGGAACGATTTTCTGTATCAAAAACCCGTCTTACAAACAAACTGTCAATTTATTGATGCTTACGACGTTTGATGAGTAATTTACTTACAAACAGAAAGGAGTTTGGGATACAAGAAGATATGTTAAGCACAACCATTGGGTAGTCGCCGGGCTATGCAACCCCCTTCGTTCTTAATAACGTAGGGTTTTAAGTTTCTGAGACCAAACCCACCAAAAGCACAAAATCTGAGGTTCAGGTTGGAGATAAATGCTTGGAATAATTAGACTGTTTTTGAGAGTGTATCAAACTTTGATACGGGGCATGTATCAGAATTTGATACACTCTGGATGTCCGAAAACGACGGGTATCTCGATTTTAAGTTGTGCCGGTGGAGAAACCGGTGTGTCAATATTTGATATGTATCACGCAGATCTGAGGCTCTCACACCCGTTCCAGGCCGGCGGTCGGTTCGATTTTAGCTAGAAAATTGTATTCCCTGCACAGTTCGGTGATGATACCGACCACCGTATCGTCTGGATCAAAACCCGTCTAAGAAGCTTATGAATAACACCTGCCCCCGGGATGGATGCGATTGCACCACCCTCCCCTACATTGGAGATCAACTGACAATCAGTTCAAGAGATTTCGCCTTCCTTTCAAAAATAATGATCATCAAAAATCCCAAAATTTAGGACTCCTGTGGTCAATTCCTTTTTCAGGGGTTGTCCTTTACAATCTATATAAATTGTCTAAACTTCAATGATCGATAAACTTGCAAGCATGCTTATCTTCTCCCCATTGCTTGGAAACAATTCTGAAGGGCATTGATCTCAGTTTCCTTTCGTCAGTCGGCATAACATCGAGAGTGATCCCATCGAGTTTCCAGCGACAAGTCACCTCTTCGTCAATCTCTTGGGAGCAGCCGAGTTCCCGCAACCGCTCTTCCAACTGCCAATATTCGTTTCGCGACAGCACCTCGACGATCACATCGACATCATGCGTAACCCGCACATCAGGTGCCGCCTCATCGGTGATGAACAATACCGTCGTGCAGCCACCAAGAAAAATCAGCCGATCAAGCAAAGGCTCCAACCGCCTGGCAACCAGGCAGAGCATCTGGAGATTGATTTCTTTAACCGCTACCATTGGCCACCCAAACGCTTTCGTAACTCAGTAATCGCCATCTCTCTCTCCCGGGCCTTGCCGCCACGAATGGCATCAACCAGGACAAGCAACTCGTAGAGCCTCTGATCCGCAAGAGCGGCCTGGGGCGCGGAACGATAAAGCGGAGAAAAAGAATAGCCACGCACCTCCCCCGCCGAATACGGCCAGACGGGAGGAGGCTCATCACTCGCTAAAATCATCCCTTTCAGCGGTTCTGCCGCATAACCGGTCGGCACTCCACGCGTCAGCTCCCCTCTCTCGGCAACAAACGCATACTTCAGACCATGGACAAGGAATTCCTCGACGGCCTTCAAAGCGGGTTTTGGATTTTTCCCTCCAGCAAAGTCCGTCACCAATAGGTTAGCCGCCAAACAACGCCTCACCCCTGCATTGATTTCGGATGCGCTCATCGACAACTCATTTGCCAGCTGCACGTAGCTCCAGGCGCGATCACCCATGGCAACAAGCTTGAGCACAACCATTATGTCTTGTGGTTTTAAATTCATAACCATATTCTATTCGCGAATCACGAATAGAGCAAGAAGATTTTCACAGCAAGAGATCGCCTTCTCAACTGGGCTGAAGATTCTGAACAAATCAGAAATTCATATAACAAATTATTTCCGTAAATATTGCTTCAGAAAAAGATCTCGGGGGGTATATTCCGGAGTAGCCTTAAAGATGCAAGTCTAAAAACCAACGTGTTTTCAGCGCACTATCTCAGTTATTCGATTCCGGCCTTCCTAGTGGCAAACAATTAATTATCAAACCCAGCTTTTAACAGAAGCTGGGATTTGCTTAACTAGGCTAATTTTGATGGCAAATTACCGGTCAGAAGGTGACCCATCTAAACTTCGCCAATTCCCCTTCGAAAGTTGGTAAAACAACAGCCCCATTTCAATAAATTTTGAGGTATTTTGACGTCTCAAATATCCTAGGGACTTCCAGTAATCCAATGTAACAAGACTTACAAGAATGCCTAAATCTAGGGGATCAGGAATGGGCAAATTCGTACTAATAAATGGTGAATTGTAAGAAAATCCCCCGAGCTTAAAACCGAGATCTATTTGTGTCTTTATTGACTTGTGATCGAGTCAAAAATGGCTCCCCGATCCGTATGGTGCTGAACATCGCGGACATTGCATCTGTTTTACACACGGATATCATCCAGCTTGAAGTGTGGTGTCGTATCAAAATGCTCTGACAAGATTTGCAGTATCCATGCGGTATAAATATCAACGACAAATATTCGCCCGGACTGCCTTGCAGCC